>NZ_JBZUUL010000048.1:0-83071 GCF_058819085.1 Faecalicatena sp. | reverse complement strand
CAGGGATAATGGAACCGAGGCGTATGGATCCGGGAATGACGGAGCCGCGGAGGACAATTGAGCCAGGGATGCAGGAACCGAGGCGTATGGATCCGGGAATGACGGAGCCAGGGATGCAGGAACCATGGATGGTGACCCCCCCGCACGATGAATCCCGGGACCATGGAGCCGCGCACGATGAACCCCGGAACGATGGAGCCGCGCACGATGAACCCCGGAACGATGGAGCCCCGTACGATGAATCCCGGAACGATAGAGCCGCGCACGATGAATCCCGGAACGGTGGAGCCGCGCACGATGAATCCCGGGACCATGGAGCCGCGCACGATGAACCCCGGAACGATGGAGCCCCGTACGATGAATCCCGGAACGATAGAGCCGCGCACGATGAATCCCGGAACAATGAACCCGCGTACGATGCAGCCGGATACGACGGAACCACAGCCGATACAGCCCAGGAATCTCTGGTAAATGCAGCGTAGAGAAGTATCTAAAAACCCGGAACCCCTAAACTGAGGGATTCTGGGTTTTCTCTGTCCTATCTGTAAGGATTGCGGCCCTTTACGCTGCTTGACTTTCTGAATGATATTACTTACAATACAGCCATGAAGAAGAATATAGAAATCATGATCATCAGTTTTACAGAGACAGGCAGCCGGTTGAACGCTGTTTTAAAAGGAAAGTTTTGCGAAGAAGGGATTCCCTGCCAAAGCTGCTGCACAGAGCGTTTTGCAGATAAATTCCCCGGATTTCTTCCCCTCCCTAAGGCAGGAAAGGAGTGGATCGGGGCACACTGGGGAAAGTGCGGGTTTATTTTTATTGGCGCAGCAGGGATCGCGGTCCGGTATATTGCGCCGTGGGTGCAGGACAAGTTCACAGATTCTCCGGTGGTTGTCATGGATGAGAGGGGGCACTTTGTGATCCCGCTCTTGTCAGGACATATAGGGGGTGCGGTGGAGATTGCCGGGAAGGTGTCCAAATGGACAGGAGCAGTGCCGGTGAATACGACCGCTACGGATGTGCAGGGGAAATTTGCGGTGGACGTATTCGCCGCAGGGAATGGAATGCAGATCACAGACAGAGAGCTGGCAAAGGAAATCTCGGCTGCGGTCCTGGCCGGGAAAAGGATCGGCTTTTACAGCAGTCTTCCTGTGGAGGGGGAGATACCCCGGGAATTAAAGGCGTGTGCATCTCTAAAGGAACTGGAGGGTTATCCGTATGGAATTGCCGTCCTTGGCCAAGAGGAGCATTCAGAAAAATCAGATGGGGTGACATCGAAGATTCTTAGACTAAATGCTGTGCCGGGGATCATTGCCGGGATCGGATGCCGCAGAGGGACGAAAAAGGATCAGCTTGAGCGGGGGCTGAGATCTGTGCTTGATAAGAACCATATCCGGGCGGAGCAGATAGAATGCTTTGTCAGCATCGAATTAAAAAAGGATGAAGAGGGGCTGCTAAAGCTTGCCGGGGAATACCGTGTCCCTTTTCGGACCTTTTCTGTGGAAGAGCTCAGGACGATCGGTACAGTCAGCAGTCAGTCGGCATTTGTAAAGGAGACGACAGGCGTGGATAATGTCTGTGAGCGCTCCGCCAGATATGCGTGCCAGGACGGAAAAATGATACAGCCTAAAATATGTGCAGAGGGTTGTACCTTTGCCTTGGTAGAGCGGAGAAAACAGATCTCCTTTTGACGAGATGAATCTGACAGCCCTAAGCCAAAGTAAAAATAAAAAATTTAAGAAAGAGGAAAAATATGCAGTATCGATGTACAGGACCGGATGCAGCGGCCATGCGGATTCTTTTGTTCGCAGGTACGACCGAGGGACGGCAGCTGACCCAGGCTTTTCAGGAGCTTTGTGTATATGTCTATGTCAGCACTGCCACAGAATATGGGAAAGAGTCTGCCATGACGGGGGAGAATATTGAGACGAAGGCGGGCAGGATGGATGAGGCGGCCATGATCCGGTTCATAGAAGGACACAGGATCGATCTGGTGATCGATGCAACACATCCGTTTGCCAGAGTAGTCACAGACAATATAAAAAAAGCCTGCACTGTCTGCGGCGTGGAATATATCCGCTGCCTGAGAGCGCGGCAGGAGCTGGATGAAAGATATTCCGGGAATGTGGTCTGGAAAAATTCTGTAGAGGAAGCTGTCGAGTATTTAAAACAGACCGAAGGAAAGGTACTCATTGCCACGGGGAGCAAGGAGTTGAAGCTGTATACAGAGATCGGGCATTATCAGGAAAGATGCTGCGCCCGGGTGCTTTCTACAAAAGAGGCTGTGGAAGAGAGCAGTGCTCTGGGATTCAAAGGTCCGAATCTGATCGCCATGCAGGGACCGTTTTCCAAAGAGATGAACATTGCGATGTTAAAAGCCGTCGGTGCTTCATATTTTGTGACAAAGGAATCCGGAAAGGCAGGGGGCTTTGTGGAAAAGGCAGAGGCGGCCAGGGAAACAGGGGCTGTTCTCGTTGTGATTGCAAGACCAGAGGAAACAGGGATCAGCCCGCAGGAGACCCTGGGGCTGATCAGGAAGAAAATGGAATCTAGCGGAACTGCTTAGGCGTCAGTCCGGTATATTTTTTAAAAACCTTTGAAAAATAACTCTGATCCTCGAATCCCACAGCAACCGCAATATCGATGATGGAAAAATCTGTGTTGGAAAGCAGACGCTTGCTTTCCTCTATCCGGACCATGTTCAGATATTCCTTGAAGGAAGAACCGGTAGACTGCTTGAACATAGTCGAGAAATAGGAGGGGTGCAGATGTACCTCTAATGCCACATCCTCCAGGGTCAGAGGCTCATTGAAGTGTTTGGATATATAGATCATCGCTTTTTTGATCAACTCGCTGTTCTGGGACGGAATATAATGGAACAGGCTTTCCGTAAACGCCTCTACGATCTCCTGGAGTTTATAACAAAGTGTCTCCATAGTGTCGACCTGCTGGATATTCTTTAAAAAGTGATTGTTCAGCTTTAAGATGTTGTCGGTCTGTGCGCCGCCCTCGATGGCTGTCCTGGATAACAGGGAGCAGAGCTCGATGGCCCTGGCCTTTACAATATCCAGGCTGTTTCCCTCGGAAAACAGGACATAGCCGAGCAGGTCATTGAGAATGGCGCTGGCCTGGCTGATATCCCCCAGTTTTACCTTGCTTAACAGCTCCTTTTCTTTTTCGTACGGGTAGGAGCTTGTACTGGTCTTCTCCTCCTTATATCTCTGGATGGATTCGTTGATCCGTGACTGCTGTACCAGCTTCTGGTTATTCTGTCTGAGTACCTCCCGGCTCTCGTCGATCAGGTTGGCAAACATATAGTAGAGAAGCCGGCTGATGTGATTGACCTTGGCAGGTGTGACAACGGGGATGCTGGACGTCTCATCATATAAGTCCAGGGCTTCGGTGGTCGGGATGCGGTACTTTTTTGCAATATCGGAGATCAGGATGGAATCCGGGGAATCCATCAGGAAAGGGCCGGCCAGGATAGAGCCCAGGAAAGTCTTCTTGCTGATCAGCGGGAATACGATATGATTGAGCTGTGCATGGCAGGCAAAAATATAAGGCTCGCCCAGGGTGACCGCTCTTTTGCTGGCTGAGATATGCATCTTTTCGCAGGTATCGTCCGACGGCAGATAATCCTGGAAGCAGCGGCAGAAGTTTGACATCTGCCCGCTTTGAGCAAGGAATTCGCCCTGTTCGTCTATGACCTGGATGGGGATCTGCATACAGGCATAGAAGGTGTCTGTCATTGCCTTAAGTGTATCTTCGGGTACGATAGAATATAATAAAGGTTTCAAAGTCTTTCCTCCACATTTTTGTTCTGATTATGTACAGTAAGTTTACCATATTATCAGAAAAAATGGGGAATGTATTTTCGAAATAAAATGAAAATATTTATACAAAGATTCTGAAAAAATTACCAGAATGAAAACCTGAAAAAAGATAGAATAAGATCCAGAAAACAGAAAGTTTATAGAAGATGGAGGAGTGAAATTATGTCTATTATTCAGGAAATGTCAGAATTTCTGCAAAAGGGAAGAGCAAAAAATGTGAAGGCGCTGGTACAGCAGGCTCTGGATGAGGGAATAGACCCAAAGGAAATTTTGAATGAAGGTCTGTTATCAGGTATGATGATCATAGGAGCAAAATTCAAAAATAATGAGGTGTTCGTGCCGGAGGTCCTCGTTGCGGCAAGAGCAATGAACGCAGGGCTGTCTGTTCTGGAGCCGAAGCTTGTGGAAGTTGGGAATGAGCCTGTGGGAAAGGCTGTCATCGGAACGGTACAGGGAGACCTGCATGATATCGGCAAGAACCTGGTTGTCATGATGCTCAAAGGAGCAGGATTTGAGATCTACGATCTGGGTGTAGACGTTCAGCCATCTGTATTTATTGATAAGGCAGAAGAGGTGGGGGCAGATGTGATCTGTATGTCAGCGCTCCTTACAACAACGATGCCGAAGATGCAGGACTGCATCGACCAGCTCAATGAAAAGGGACTCCGCAGTAAATATATCGTGATGATAGGCGGAGCGCCTGTAAATGACAGCTTTGCACAGCAGATCGGTGCTGATTACTATACACCGGATGCAGCTACAGCGGCGGAGGTCGCAAAACAGGCCGTGACCGACCGGAATAACTAAGCAGGGAAAGGCACCCATATGATCATAAGAGAATTCGACATTCAGATATGCAGAGAAAATGTTTTCAATCTGATAGACTGCTATGAAGACAGTGCGATCTATACGGAAGTGCTGGAAGAATATGAAGAAATGCTGCCCGCGGCATATGAGAAGATGGAGCCGGCAGCACTGCTGGAGTTCGGAAGCCTGGAGGGGATTCCGGCAGAGGGATATACTGGCAGAGCAAAAGAGGTTCTTTTTAGCATTACTACCGTGGGCAGCAGGATCAGCAGCTGGTCAACGGCTTTGTTTGCAAAGGGAAATTACCTGGGAGGAATGCTGGCGGATGCTATGGCGGATGACTATCTGTTCCAGATGGACCATCTTCTCTCGGAGACAGTGATCCGGCTGTGCAGGGAGAAGAACAAAGGAGTCGTGCGCAGACTGGAAGCTCCCCAGGATATCCCCATGGAGGTACAGAAGAAGGCTCTGGAGGTAACAGGCGGAGAAGCGGCGGCAGGCATCCGTATCAAAGAAAGCTACATGTACGACCCGGTGAAGACGACCTGTCAGGTATATCTGCTGGATGATCAAAAAGAGCGGTTCCAGATCGAACATGACTGCAGAAGATGTCCGAATCTATCCTGTAAGCTTCGAAACATACCGGAAATCACCTTGGTGGTGGAAGGTGTAAAGGGAGGTCCTGTCAGGATCACTGGCAGAAAGGACCAGACACTGATGGAGATGCTAAAGGAGCATGGCATTTTTTTGAGTGCGGTCTGTGCCGGGCACGGAACCTGCGGGAAATGCAGGATCCAGGTTCTCGAAGGAGAGGTGTGTCCCTCTGCAAAGGATAAGGAATTCTTTCGCCCTGAAGAGATCCGGGAGGGCTTTTGTCTGGCCTGCCGCGCCTATGCAGCCGGAGATGCGAAGATCACGCTGGACTGCGGGCAGGAGGAGGGCTTTTGGGTCTTAACCGCTTTTGGCGGCAGTGAGAAGGAAGAAGCAAAACCGCAGGATCTGGGGCAAAAGACCGGAAGGTACGGGATCGCAGTGGATATAGGGACTACGACCATCGTCATGCAGCTGATCAATCTGGAGAATGGACGAAGCGTTAAGACATATACCTGCATGAACCACCAGAGGGCTTACGGCGCGGATGTGATCAGCCGGATCGAGGCCTCCAACAACGGAAAAGGAGAAGCGCTTAGAGAGAGTATCAGAAAAGATCTGGCAGCCGGGATCAGGGAGCTTACGGACAATGGAGGCATGAGAGCCGGGCGGATGACGGTGGGTGCAAATACGACGATGGTTCATCTGTTAATGGGATATTCCTGTGAGACACTGGGAGTATCTCCTTTTACGGCTGTGAATCTGGATACGATTCAGACAACGTCCGGGGAGCTGCTTGGAGCATATGCAGAAGGTCTGGGATGGGACTTTGAGGTCACGATCTGCCCGGGGATTTCCACCTATGTAGGAGGGGATATTACAGCCGGGCTTTATGCATTGGATTTCGAAAAAAGACAGAAGGTATCGGTCCTGATCGATCTGGGAACAAACGGGGAGATGGCGGTGGGAAACAAGGATAAGATATATGTGGCATCCACGGCAGCAGGCCCGGCCTTCGAGGGCGGAAATATTACATGCGGGACAGGCAGTATCCCGGGAGCTGTCTGCAGCGCTGTTATTGAAAACGGGAAGACAGAGCTTAGGACCATCCTTGAGAAACCGGTCACGGGAATCTGCGGGACGGGGGTCGTGGAGATTACCTATGAATTGTTAAAAGAGGGGCTGCTTGATGATACCGGACTTTTAGAGGAACCTTACTTTGAAGAGGGATATTGTCTCGGAGAAGATGCGTCCGGCAGGGAGATCGGGTTTTACCAGAAGGACGTGCGGGAGATCCAGCTCGCTAAATCCGCAGTGAGGGCCGGCCTGGAGACATTGATCAAGAAATATGGCATCTCTTATGAGGATGTGGAGACGGTCTATATCGCCGGAGGCTTCGGTTATCAGCTGGATATCAGAAAAGCTGTGGGGATCGGTCTGCTTCCGGGGGAATGCGAAGGAAAGATCCGGGCAGTGGGAAACAGCTGTCTAAAAGGAGTGATCGCAGGACTGATGAACGCAGATGCAGAAAAATCCATCAAAGAGATCTTGAACGTGTCCGAAGAGATCCGTCTGTCCAATGACAAAGATTTCAATGAGTTTTATATGGATTATATGTTCTTTGAGGAGTGAGAGGAAGCACTTTCCAAAATTCCTACAAAGGGACCTTAAAAAATTACAAGAAGCAAAAAAATAATAATAAGATGAGACCATGTATCCTCCATGCCGGTCAATAAGGCGGCCGGCATGGAGGTGCAGAGTAAAGGCAGTGCTTTTACCGGCCTGTCGATGGGCCTGAGGTACTTCTATCCGGATTGCATAATCCTGTAGAATGTGGTAAAATTTATCAGGCTGATAAAAGAAGCTGAACAATTCAGATCCGGCAGACAGTTTAGAAGAAAGCCGTCCATAGGGATGGCAGGGGAAGCAGGTGGGAATCCTGCACAATACCCGTTGCTGTATTGGAGGAGTGGTATTCCATTAGGTCACTGTATGACTTACCGATATCCAAAGGGCATTATGTAGAATGCCTGATAAGCGGATATGCAGAGCATTGCAAGGTAAGGTATGGGAAGGCGGAATATCGTGAAGATACCTAAGTCAGAACACCCGCTTTTAAATGGATCTGAATGATTACGGGAGTATGATCAGGTGTTTGCCGCGGATCTCTTTTTGATTTTGTGGTGAGCCTGAAGTATTTTCAGAAAACACAAAAAAAGGAGAGAGAAGCATGACAAAGAAAGAAAAGTTCTTAGTTAAAGCATCCATCGCGTTTGCAGCGATGTTTGCCGTCACACCGGCAGTGAATGCAATGCACATTATGGAGGGGTATCTTCCCCCGGGTTTCTGCATTGCATGGGGCGTCATTTGTGTCCCCTTCTTAGTGACCGGGTTCATTTCCCTGAGAAAGAGAATTCAAGAAAACAGAAAGACGATCACGCTGATTGCGATGGCGGGGGCGTTTATTTTTGTGATATCCTCCCTTAAGATCCCGTCTGTGACAGGAAGCTGTTCCCATATGACAGGAACCGGACTTGGGGCGATCCTCTTCGGACCTGCTGCGGTCAGCATTCTGGGGATCATCGTTCTTTTGTTCCAGGCCATTCTTTTGGCACACGGAGGGCTTACAACGCTGGGGGCAAATACATTCTCCATGGCGATTGCGGGACCGATTTTGTCCTTTGGAATTTATAAATTATGTATGAAATGTAAGGTGAACCGAAAAGTATCTGTATTTTTAGCAGCCTGCTTAGGCGATGTGTTTACCTATTGCGTGACCAGTATCCAGCTTGCGCTTGCCTATCCTTCAGAAGCGGGAGGCGCTGCCGCATCAGCAGGAAAATTCCTGGGTGTGTTTGCACCGACACAGCTGCCGCTGGCAGTGATCGAAGGGATCCTGACTGTCATCATCGTAATGGCGCTGGAATCCTATGCGAAACCGGAACTAAGGGCAATTGGTTTTATGAAGGAGGCAAAGTAAGATGAGTAAGAATGCAAAGATTACGATTGTGTTACTGCTGATTGCCGTGCTGATTGCGGTCGTTCCCCTGTTTGCAAGAAAAGGCGCCGAGTTCGGCGGTTCCGATGATGCGGGCAGCGTAATGGTAGAAGAGATCCAGGGCAGGGAGTATACGCCCTGGTTTACTCCGGTATTAGAAACCGCACTTGGCGGGGAACTGCCGGGAGAGGTGGAAAGCATGCTGTTCTGTCTTCAGACCGGGATTGGCGTCGGAATCATCGCCTTTGTGATGGGACGCTTTGTAGAGCGCAGGAAGTGGCAGAAAAAGGAAGAAGACCGGGAGGAATCGTAAAAGACCGGAGAGAAGAAACTGCGCCGGAGAGGAGCAAGATATGATTGTAGTGGATAAGCTTTGTTATCGTTCAAAGCTTCGTTATGTGAATGCAGGGGAGAAGTTCGCTTTTTCCATGCTGACACTTTTATTCTGCATTGTCAGCCGTTCCCTTTTGATCGCCGGAACCGCCCTTTTGGTAAATGGCTTTCTGACGGTAAGAAAAGGGGGAATTTCTATTGGACGGTACATGCGTCTGCTGGCTGTTCCATTTACGTTCCTCATATTGAGTACTCTCGCGATCATCGTCAACATTTCAAGGGTCCCACTGGACGCATATGCCGTGCCGGTGGGCACCTTTTTTATCACAGGAAGCAAAGAGTCCTTAAGATTCGGGATCCAGCTGATCATGACGGCGATGGGAAGCGTATCCTGCCTGTATTTCCTGTCACTGAACACGACCATGACGGATATCTTAGACGTGCTGGCCTTACTGCACTGCCCGGAGATTATGATCGAGCTGATGATGCTGATCTACCGTTTTATCTTCGTGCTGATGGAGACAGCCTCTGCCATCCTGGTGTCGCAGAAGTCCAGGCTCGGCAACCGCTCCCTTAGGACTTCCGTTTCGTCCTTCGGGCAGATGGGGGCAGGACTTTTCATCCGGGCGCTTCGGCGCTCCAATGCGCTGTATGATGCGATGGAGTCCAGGTGTTATGACGGGAAGATCAAGGTTTTGAGTGTACAGCATCCGGTTAAGAAAAAGGAAGTGGCGCTGATCGTTCTGTTTGAACTGGTATTACTTGCAATGACAATATGGAGGAAGATGCCGTGAGCAGAGAAAGCTTTGACAGGAAGGATGACAAGTCAGACGACATTATCATAGAGGCAAGGGATGTCTTCTATACCTATGAGGAGGGCGGCCCCCATTCTTTAAATGGGGTGAGTCTGAAAGTAAAGCGAGGCCAGAAGGTCGCCTTTATGGGGGCGAACGGCTGCGGGAAGTCCACATTTTTCCTCTGCTGTAACGGCATCTATAAGCCGGAAAAAGGGATACTGCTTTTCAATGGAAAACCGATCGACTATTCGAAGAAGGGACTCCTAAGCTTGAGGGGAAAGGTGGGGATCGTGTTCCAGGACCCGGATAACCAGCTCTTTTCTGCCAGTGTATATCAGGAGATCTCCTTTGGCCCGATGAATCTGGGGATTCCGGAGGATCTGGTCAGAAAAGAGATCACTCAGGTGATGGACCATCTGGAGATTACTCCGTTTAGCGACCGCCCGGCCCATGCCCTAAGCGGCGGGCAGAAGAAGCAGGTGTCCATCGCGGATATCCTGGTGATGCACCCGGAGGTGATCATTTTGGATGAGCCGGCAGCGGCCCTGGATGCGAAGCATACAAAGATGGTGAACCAGATCGTAGACCGGCTGGCAGAGGAGGGGATCACGATCCTGATGGCGACTCACAACATCGATTATGCGCTGTCCTGGGCAGATGAAATCGTCCTGATGCATGAAGGAAAGGTGCTCATGCAGGCAGATCCGGTCACAGTATGTACAAGCCAGGAGGCTCTTATGATGACCAATCAGGAAGAACCTGCAGTTTTAAAATTATTTGAACAGCTTGTAAAAAAAGGCATACTGGATGCTAAGTTAAAGCCGCCGGTGAGCATGGCAGAGCTGGAACAATATATAGACGAATTGTAACTGTTCATGGTTCTAAGCAGTTACGAAATATAAAAAGGAATAAGGTGAGATGATGGAAAAGAGGACAGAGACAAAGAAGGCAATCCTGGTGGTAAGCTTCGGGAGCAGCCACCTGGACACACTGGAGAAGAATATTGATAAGATTGAGCAGCAGATCCGGGATACCTTTACGGATTACCGGGTATACCGGGCATTCACAAGCCAGATGATCCTCAGGAAGCTGAAAAAAGTGGAGAATCTGCATTTCTTCACAGTAAAAGAGGCGATGGAGCAGATGGCGGAGGATGGCATCGAGCAGGTGATCGTGCAGCCGACCCACATCATCAACGGCATCGAAAATGACAGGATGATGTGTGATGTGATGGAGTACACCGACCGTTTCAGAAAGGTCCGTGCAGGCAGGCCTCTCCTCACCAGTGTGGATGATTACAAGAAAGCCATCCATGCCATGATGGCAGAGGTAGAGTTGGAGGAAGGGGAAATGCTTGTTTTGATGGGACACGGGACAGACCACCATGCGAATTCTGCTTATCCGACCCTGGAGTATACCTTCCATTCACTCGGCTACAATCAGGTCCTGGTGGGAACGGTGGAAGGGTTCCCGGATCTGAAGAATGTGATGACCAAGCTGGAGATCGCAGAGGCTAAGAAGGTGACCCTGATGCCGTTCATGCTGGTGGCAGGCGATCACGCGAAAAACGATATGGCAGGAGATGAGGATTCCTGGAAGACGATCCTTGAGGATGCGGGATATGAAGTGAATGCCGTGATCAAGGGTCTGGGAGAGATGAGAGGAATCCGGAATATCTATATCGAGCATATCGAAGCCGTGATGTAAAAGAGACACTGAGTTTTAAAGAAGAGACCGGAAGATGCGAAAATCTGAGGTCAGGAGTCGTACAGGAAGACTTGAAAAGGAGGCATCGGTATGGAAGAAAAGCAGGCGTTAAAAGCAGGCAGAAAAGAGGGCCGGGGGCAGCTCATCTGGAAGAACCAGAAGCAGCTTCGCACCGGGTACACCACAGGAAGCTGTGCGGCAGCAGCAGCGAAAGCCGCGGCCTGCATGCTTCTTAGCGGGGAGCCGGTGCAGCAGGTCTCCCTCATGACTCCGAAAGGTGTCTGCCTGTATCTGGATGTGGAAGAGATCAGGAGGACCCCGGATACTGTCTCATGTGCCGTCAGAAAGGACAGCGGGGATGACCCGGATGTCACAGACGGCATCCTCATCTTTGCAGCCGTATCAAGATGTGAAGACGGGAAGCTGCACCTGGACGGCGGCGAAGGGGTCGGCAG
Source organism: Faecalicatena sp. (assembly GCF_058819085.1). NCBI lineage: Bacteria > Bacillati > Bacillota > Clostridia > Lachnospirales > Lachnospiraceae > Faecalicatena > Faecalicatena sp. The sequence continues at coordinate 71,550 of NZ_JBZUUL010000048.1, read as the reverse complement.
AGTGACGAAGAAGGGACTGGAACAGAACATCGGGGAGGCGGCCATCAATAAAGTGCCCCGCCGGATGATCTTAGAGGCCGTAGAGTCCCAGAGAAAAAAGTGGGAGTATGAGGGCGGGCTTACCATCCTCATCACCATACCAGAAGGCCGGGAACTGGCAGACAGGACCTTCAACCCCCGGCTGGGAATTACAGGCGGCATCTCTGTCCTTGGAACAAGCGGGATCGTGGAGCCCATGAGCGAGAAGGCGCTGACCGATACCATTTATCTGGAAATGAAGATGCTCAAGGAAAACGGCCATGACTGGTGCTATGTCGTTCCCGGCAATTACGGAAGTGACTTTCTGACACAAAAGCTTGGCTATGACGGGGAGATGGCGGTCAAATGCAGCAACTACATTGGCGAGACCATTGATGATGCGGTCAGCCTGGGGATGAAGGGAATCCTGTTGATCGGACATATCGGGAAGCTGGTCAAGCTGGCGGCCGGGGTAATGAATACCCATTCCAGGCAGGCAGACTGCCGGATGGAGGTCTTTACGGCCCACGCCGCGTTAAACGGGGCATCCCCGGAGGTCTTACAAAGGCTGATTAACTGTTTTACGACCACAGAGGCAGTCGGAATCCTGAAAGAAGAGGGACTGCTTGAGGCCGTGATGAAGGACATCATAAAGAGGATCGAATTTTACTTAACCTACCGGGCCGGAGAAAGGCTAAAGATCGGAGCGATCGTATTTTCCGTGGAAGAAGGGATCTTAGGGATGACCTCTGATACCCCGGAATTATTGGAATATATACAGAAGGAGAGGAGATAGTCATGGAGGGAAGATTTTATGGGATCGGAGTGGGACCGGGAGACCCGGAGCTGCTTACCTTAAAGGCAGTCAGGATGATCCGGGAATGTGAGGTACTTGCCATTGCAGTTTCCACGCCTGGTTTTGAGGTGCCAGTCTACGAGGAGACAGGGACGAAAAGTGCATACCAGGAGCTTCTGGAGAAATGTGTGGCTTACCAGATCGCACTTCCTGTGATACCGGAAATTGCAGGGAAAGCGAGGCTGTTTTTGCCGATGCCGATGATGAAGGAGAAGGAAACGTTAAAACGGATCCATGACCTGTGCGCAGATATGACGGAAAAGGTTCTGAAAGAGGGCCGGGATGTGGCATTTATCACCTTGGGAGATCCGGCGGTATATTCGACCTGCCTGTATGTACATAAACGGCTGAAAAAGCGGGGCTGTGTCACCAGCCTGATCCCCGGCATCCCCTCCTTCTGTGCGGCGGCTGCAAGGCTTGACATGGGACTGGTGGAGAACCGGGATGAGCTGCATGTGATCCCTGCCTCATACGGGATCGAGGAAGGCATGGAGATGCCGGGAACGAAGGTGCTTATGAAGGCCGGGAAGAAGATGCCTTATGTAAAACAGGTGGTGAAGGAGAAAGGCCTTGAGGCAGAGATGGTGGAAAACTGCGGGATGAGCACGGAGCGGATCTATCGGAGCGTGGATGAGATCCCGGATGATGCAGGCTATTATTCCCTGATGATCATCAAAGAAACATCCGGACAGCAGAACATGGGAGGAAGAAAGATATGATCGCATTTGTAGGGGCCGGTTCAGGGGCAGCAGACCTGATCACGGTCAGGGGACAGAATTACTTAAAAGAGGCGGATCTGATCGTATATGCAGGAAGCCTTGTGAATCCGGCACTTCTGGAGGTGAAGAAGGAGGGCTGTGAAGTGTATAACAGCGCACTCATGACACTGGAGGAGGTGCTGGATGTGATGGTGAAGGCAGAGAAGGAAGGGAAAAAGGTGGTGCGGCTGCACACCGGCGATCCTTGTCTGTACGGTGCTGTCCGGGAACAGATGGATGCGCTGGATACGGCAGGGATCGCCTATGAGTACTGCCCCGGGGTAAGTTCTTTTTGCGGAGCAGCAGCGGCGCTGAATGCGGAGTACACCCTGCCGGGGATCTCCCAGTCCGTTGTGATCACCAGGATGGAAGGAAGAACTCCGGTGCCAGAGCGCGAGTCGATCCGAAGCTTTGCCTCCCATCAGGCGACCATGGTCATCTTCTTAAGTACCGGAATGCTGAAAAAGCTTTCCGAAGAGCTGATCGCAGGAGGATATGAGAAAGACACTCCTGCAGCCATCGTTTATAAAGCAACCTGGCCTGATGAAAAGGTATTAAGGTGTACCGTGGAAAGTCTGGCAGAGACAGCAGAAAAAGAACAGATCACAAAGACTGCCCTGATCGTTGTCGGCAGGGTGCTGGATGGGGAATATGAACGCTCTAAGCTTTATAATCCGGCCTTTACGACAGAATTCAGACAGGCGTCCACAGGAGGAAAAGACAATGGGTAAAGTATATGTAGTGGGGCTTGGGCCCGGAGCCGACCGGCAGATGACGCTTGAAGCAGCGGCAGCAGTAGAGCGGTGTGAGGTGATCGTGGGATATACGGTATATGTGGATCTGGTGAAGGATCAGTATCCTGAGAAGCTTTTCTTAACCACACCCATGACCCAGGAAGTGAAACGCTGTCAGATGGCTTTTAAGGAAGCACAAAAAGGAAAGGATGTGGCTATGATCTGCAGCGGGGATGCCGGAGTGTATGGGATGGCAGGCCTGATGTATGAGACAGGGAAGGATTACCCACAGATCGACATCGAGATCGTGCCGGGGATCACGGCAGCGAACGGCGGAGCGGCAGTGCTGGGAGCGCCGCTGATGCATGACTTTGCAGTGATCAGTTTAAGTGATCTGCTCACGCCCTGGGAAAAGATCGAAAGGCGTTTAAAGGCGGCAGCCATGGCGGATTTTGTGATCTGTCTGTATAATCCCTCCAGTAAAAAGCGGAAGGATTACCTGAAAAAGGCATGTGAACTGATGCTGGAATATAAATCTCCTGCTGTCATCTGCGGAACAGTGAGAAATATCGGCAGAGACGGGGAGGAAGCCCATGTGATGACCCTGGGAGAATTAAAAGACACGGAAGTGGATATGTTTACCACTGTATTTATCGGAAACGAGCAGACCATCGAAATCAACGGGAAAATGGTGACACCGAGAGGATATCGGAATGTGTAAGGAAAAGCAAAAAATCTATCTGGTGGGAATCGGAATGGGAGCGGAATCCTCCCTGACACTTCAGGCAGAGGAAATTCTGAAAAGCTGTGATTTTATCATCGGGGCAAAACGGATGCTGGAGGCAGTCGGGAAGTTTGGGAAACCTGTGTTTGCGGCATACCAGCCCAAACAGATCCAAAGCTGCATCAAGCTGCATCCTGAGTATACCAGGATTGCAGTGGTTCTTTCCGGGGACACCGGATTCTACAGCGGGGCGAAGAAGCTGGAGCAGACCCTGACGGGATATGAGACCGAGAGGATTCCCGGGATCAGCTCGGCCGTTTATCTGGCGGCAAAGCTTCATACCTCCTGGGAGGATGCAGTGCTGGTCAGTGCCCACGGAAGAAAACAGAATTATATCCATGCCATTGCGCATCATGAGAAGACGTTCCTTCTCTTAGGAGGCAGTGAGGCCGGCAGAGAGTTCTGTGAGAAAATAAAGGATTACGGTCTGGAACATGTGGACATCTGGATCGGAAGTCAGCTTTCCTATCAGGAGGAAGTGATCCTTCATAAAAAAGGCGGGGAGCTGACCTGTGAGGACCTGTCCGGGCTGGATGCGGCTTTGATCTACAATGCAGAGCCGGACAGACGTACATACAGACATATAGAAGATGAGGAATTTATCCGGGGGAAGGTCCCTATGACGAAGTCTGAGATCCGCGCGGTCAGCCTGGCAAAGCTTGGACTTACCGAAGATGCAGTGCTCTATGATGTGGGGGCCGGGACAGGCTCTGTTTCCATAGAAGCGGCGGTACAGTCAGGAAGCATGAAGGTCTATGCCATCGAGAAGAATCCCGAGGGGGTTCGGATGATCCGGGAAAATAAGAAGAAGTTTCGGTGTGACTGGATAGAGATCGTGGAAGGGACGGCCCCAGAGGTATTAGAAGGGCTTGAGCCTCCCACCCATGTATTCATCGGAGGCAGCTCCGGGAATCTGAAAGAAATCCTGGCTTGTGTAAAAGCAAAGAACCCGTCTGTCCGGATCGTACTCAATGCCATCTCACTGGAAACGGTAAAAGAGGCAGTGGAGGCGGCAGAGGAAGGGATCTTAAAAGACCCTGAGATCGTGCAGATCATGGCCTCACGGTCGAAGAAGCTGGGGGCGTACCATATGATGACGGGAATGAATCCGGTCTATATCATCACGGACGGAAAGGAGCAGTAGTATGGAAAAGCGGGGATTTATGATTGCAGCCGCATCCAGCGGAAGCGGGAAAACGGTGCTTTCCTGCGCACTGATGTCTGCCTTAAAGCAAAGGAATATGACGGTGGCAGCCTGCAAATGCGGTCCCGATTATATTGACCCCATGTTCCACCGGGAGGTCTTAGAGGTACCCTCCGAGAACCTGGACCTTTATTTCTGCGATGACAAAACGTTACAGGAGCTGTATGTAAGGCATACCGGACAGGCAGATGTAACCGTGATCGAGGGGGTGATGGGGTACTATGACGGGATGTCTCTTACCACGGAAAAGGCAAGCTCCTATGATGTGGCGAGGACGCTGGGAGTTCCTGTAATCCTCACCGTACCATGCAGGGGAATGGCGCTTTCCGTGATGCCGCTGATCCTGGGGATGGTTGGATTTCGAAAGGACAGTAATATCCGGGGGATCATTTTGAATCGCGTATCCGCTATGCTGTACCCGAAGATGAAAGAGATGATCGAGGATCAGCTCAGAACGCATGGGCTTGAGATTCCTGTGATCGGATACATGCCGGAGGATGAGGTATTTGGCCTTGAGAGCAGGCATCTTGGTCTGATCACACCTCAGGAGATCGCAGGGATCAGACAGCGGCTGAAAAAGGCCGGAGAGATTCTGACCAGGACGGTGGATTTGGAAATGCTTCTTAAGATCAGCAGATATGAGCAGGAGGAAGGGAAGACAGACTCCCTTCTGAACCAGGCCGCGGTCAGGATCGGCATCGCCAGAGATGAGGCGTTCTGCTTCTATTATAAAGATAACCTGGAACTGCTTGAGAAGCTTGGGTGCGAGCTGATAGAATTCAGTCCTCTTCATGATACAGCGCTTCCCCGGGGAATACAGGGGCTGATCTTAGGGGGAGGCTACCCGGAGCTTTACACACAGCGCCTTTCCTCAAACAAGGAGATGCGTCAGGACATCCATCGTGTGATAGAACAGGGGATCCCCTGTCTGGCAGAGTGCGGCGGCTTTATGTATCTGCATGAAGAGATGGAGGGAAAGGACGGGACTGTGTGTCCCATGACCGGGAATCTTCCGGGGAGGGCCTTTCGAAAGGACAAGCTGGTCAGATTTGGATACATCGGGTTAAAGGCACAGAAAGACGGCGTTTATTTCAAAAAGGGGGATGTGCTGCGGGGGCATGAGTTCCACTATTGGGACAGCACCAATAATGGGACAGACTGTCTGGCTGTGAAGCCGGACGGGAGACGCTTTTGGGAATGCATCCATATGGAGGGAAACCTATTTGCCGGCTACCCCCACATCCACTTTTACTCGAATCCGGTCTTTGCACAGCGGTTCGTAGATCGCTGCAGGCAGTGGAATGCCCGATAGAACCGGCGTTACTGTGCACACTCAAGGGGGAGCAGGAGCGGACAGGCAGACGTAAGCCTCACATCGTTTAGTGAGAAGAAAGGAAGGCACATGAAATGATACAGGAAATAGAAATTACAGATACGATCACACTGAAAGACGTTAAGGGGCTGATCTCACCAGCCGATGCGGCCAGCATTGAGGCGGCAGAAAAACGCTGGCTGTCCGTGGCAAAGCCGCTGTTCAGCCTTGGAAAGCTGGAGGATGCGGTGATCCGCATGGCAGGGATCAAGCGGACCCCGGAATTCGAATTAAAGAAAAAGGGCCTGGTCATCATGTGTGCGGACAACGGCGTGGTCTCAGAAGGGGTAACCCAGACGGGACAGGAAGTCACAGCCATCGTTGCGGATAATTTTACAAAGAAGGCGGCTAGTGTGGCGATCATGAGCGAGGTTGCGGGTGCAGATCTGTTCCCGGTGGATATTGGAATGGTAACCGATGTTCCTTCCGTGACCAGGCAGGGACAGAAGATCGCCTATGGGACGAAAAATCTGGCCAGGGAGCCTGCCATGACACGAGAGGAAGCATGGCGCGCGGTTTTAGTTGGGATCCGTATGGTGGAAAAGCTGAAAAAGGAAGGCTATGACATCATAGCAACCGGAGAAATGGGGATCGGCAATACCACCACCAGCAGTGCGGTGGCGGCGGTCCTTCTCAAGGAGCCGGTGGAAAAGGTGACCGGAAAGGGCGCAGGTCTAACCAGTGAAGGGCTGGAGAAAAAGATCGCGGCCATCAAAAGAGGGATCAGCCTTCACAAGCCGGATCAAGAGGATGCCTTAGACGTGCTTGCCAAGGTCGGAGGACTGGATATCGCCGGACTTACCGGGGTGTACTTAGGAGGGGCACTCTATCACATCCCTGTGGTGATCGATGGGTTCATCTCAGCCGTGGCGGCGCTTTGTGCGGTACGCATGGTGCCGGATGCGGGGGATTACATCATGCCCTCCCATGTATCCAAAGAACCGGCAGGACAGATGCTTCTGGACGCGTTAGGCGTCTCCCCCCTCTTAACCTGTGATATGTGCCTGGGAGAGGGAAGCGGTGCAGTCGCCGTCTTTCCGCTGCTGGAGATGGGGCTGAGTGTCTACCGCCGGATGAGCACATTCGAGGAGACGAAGATCGAGAAGTATGAGGTATTAAAGTAAAAGAACCGGAGTATGTCCGGTAGAAAAAGTGAGGGAGAGTCATGTATCTGCTTGAATCATGTGCGGTAGCATTTTCCATGTATTCCAAGATCCCGATGCCGCGTGTGGACTGGAATGAAAAAAATATGAAGTATGCCATGTGCTTTTTTCCTGTGATCGGGGCAGTGATCGGGATCCTGGAGGTGCTCCTTGGCGGGCTTTTATTCAAAGCCGGTGTGGGCAGATTGTTTTTTGCGGCGGCCATGACGCTGCTCCCTGTTCTGGTGACAGGAGGGATCCACATGGACGGATTCATGGATACGATGGATGCGGTCAGCTCCTATGGGGACAGGGAGAAGAAGCTTATGATCTTAAAGGATTCCAACTCCGGTGCATTCGCGATTCTCGGCCTGGGATGCTATTTCCTCTGGAGTCTGGCCCTGTGGAGCGAGGTGTCTTATGAGATGCTTCCTGTGATCGCGTGTGGGTATGTACTTTCCCGTTCTTTCAGCGGATTTTCCATCGTCACCTTCCAGGCGGCGAGAAATTCCGGTCTGGCCCGCACCTTCCAGGACGGGGCAAAGCGGAAAAATGTCCGTGTGGTTATGATCCTCTATCTGCTTGTGTTCTCAGCTCTTGTCCTTTTCCTGAGTCCCATCCTGGGAGGGGCTGCGCTGACTGCGTCGGTCCTGGCATTTTTGTACTACAGAAGACTCTGTGATAAGCAGTTCGGAGGTGTGACCGGGGATCTGGCGGGCTATTTCCTGCAGATCTGTGAACTGGCAGTACTCACGGCCGTTGTGTTATTTGGAGGATTGTTATGAAGATCATGTTGATACGGCATTTCCAGACACCGGGGAATGTGAAAAGACGCTATGTGGGGCGGACAGACGAGCCTCTTTTGGAAAACGATGCGCTGTCCGGCCTTGTGGAAGAAAAGCGGAAGATCTTAAAAGAAAAAGGAATGCCCGATGAGGTGGCAGCAAGCCCTATGAAGCGCTGCATCCAGACGGCCGGATATTTGTTTCCGGGAAAAGAGCTTTATCTGTGTGAGGACATGCGGGAGTGTGATTTCGGGCTGTTCGAGGAGAAGAATTATGAGGAGCTAAAGAGTCTTTCCTCCTACCAGGAATGGCTGGATTCGCGGGGAACACTCCCCTTTCCGGAGGGGGAGGCGCATGAAGACTTTAAGGCCCGGTGCGTCAGAGGATTTGAAGAGACGTTACAGGAACTGATCCGGCGGGGATGTAAGACCGGGGCTATGGTGGTCCACGGCGGCACGATCATGTCGGTGCTGACTGCGTTTGATCGGGAGAAGCGGGAGTTTTACCACTGGCAGGTGGAAAACGGAGGCGGTTACCTGGTGACGCTGGATGAGAAGGCCTGGGAGACAGGCGCAAAAGAATTCAGGGAGATAGAACGGTTATGATGTCATTGATCGCCTGCGGGACAGGTTTTGTGTTAGATTTTCTATTCGGGGACCCGGTGTGGCTGTACCATCCGGTCCGCCTGATCGGAGCGCTGATCGCGGGCCTGGAAAAGCTGGCCCGCAGGCTGTGCGGGGAACATCAAAATGCGCTTCTGGCAGCAGGTGTGCTGCTTTTGATCATCGTGGCGGGCCTTTCCACGGCGGTTCCGCTGCTTTTGCTGTATGGGGCAGGGCGGATCCACCCGGGGCTTTCACTGGCCCTGGAGAGCTTCTGGTGCTATCAGCTTCTGGCGGCAAAGTCTCTGAAACAAGAGAGCATGAAGGTATACCATGAGATCAAAAAGAAGGATTTAAAAGGAGCCAGAAAAGCCGTTTCCATGATCGTGGGAAGGGATACCGACAGTCTGGATGAAGCAGGGGTTGTGAAGGCGGCCGTGGAGACGGTGGCGGAAAATACATCCGACGGAGTGACCGCGCCCCTTCTGTTCATGATGATCGGAGGCGCCCCTTTCGGATTTTTCTACAAGGCAGTGAATACCATGGATTCGATGATCGGATATAAGGATGAGAAATACCTTTACCTGGGGCGGTGTGCGGCAAAGCTGGATGATGTGCTGAATTATATCCCGGCCAGGCTCTCAGCGGTGCTGATGACGCTGGCGGCATACCTGTTAAAGCTGGACGGGCACAGGGCATGGAGCATCTATCTTCGGGACAAGCGCAAACATGCAAGCCCCAACTCCGCGCAGACGGAGGCCGTGTGCGCCGGGGCGCTGGGGATTCGGCTGGCGGGAGATGCGTTTTACTTTGGAAAGTTATATAAAAAAGAGTACATAGGTGATGCGGTACGTCCCGTGGAAGCAGAAGATATCCCGCGGGCCAATTCCTTGATGTATGTAACGGCGGTTCTGACCTTCGTGGTATTCGGGATCGTGAAGCTTTGCTGGTTGTCTTTATACATGTAGAAAAAGAGCCGTGCTAAGCAGAAAACACCATGGATTTGCAGAAAAGCACATTTTGCAGGGAAATACAGTTGATTTGCAGAAAATGACAGTTGATTCGGGAGGACTTATGGAATACATGCATGGCGGAGACATTTATACATATGAGGGGATGCTTGATTTTTCGGCAAACATCAATCCCTTTGGGCCAAGTAGGAAGGTGATGGATGCGGTGGCAGCATCCGCCCCTCACATCGGCGCCTACCCGGACAGCAGATGCAGGCGGCTTCGTAAGGCAGTCTCCCAAAAGGAGGGAGTCCCGGAAGAATCCCTCGTATTCGGGAATGGAGCGGCGGACCTGATCTTCTCCCTGGTCTTTGCCGTGAGGCCGGAAAAGGCGGTGCTGACGGCCCCCTGCTTCTTAGAATATGCCCAGGCGCTTCACGCCGTGGACTGTGAGATCGTGTATCACAGACTCCGGGAGGAAGACGGGTTTCGTCTGGGGGAGGATTATCTGGAGAAGTTCAACGAGGATGTGGATATGGCATTCTTATGTTCCCCGGATAATCCCACCGGGCAGGAGATCGAAAAGGACCTGCTTGAAAAGATCATACAGAAATGCAGAGAGTATCACATCCTCCTGGTGCTGGATGAGTGTTTCTATGAATTTCTGGAAGATCAGGAGCAGGTGCTGACTCCGAAGGAGGCTATGGAATCGCCGTGGGTGTTCCTGATGAGGGCGTTTACGAAGATGCACGCCATGCCCGGACTCCGCCTTGGCTATGGATTCAGTGCCAATGAGGGGCTGCTTGATCGGCTTTCTCTGGTGCGGCAGCCATGGAGCGTATCCGTGGCTGCACAGGAGGCAGGACTGGCGGCACTTACGGAACCGGACTGGGTGGAAAGGACAAGAGCTTTTGTAAAGGAAGAGCGCAGATGGATGGAGGAGCGGATGGATCAGATCGGCGTGAAGCATTTTCCATCCGCGGCAAATTATATCCTGCTTAAAAGCAGCTTTGATCTGTCCAAACGTTTGAAGGAGAAGAAGATCCTGATCCGGGACTGCAGTAATTATGAGGGATTGGAAAAAGGATATTACCGCACGGCAGTGAGGTTAAGATCAGAAAATAAACAGCTTTTAGAAGCACTGGAAGAGATCTACAGAAATGAAAAGTCAGAGGAAGGGGGAGCATGAGATGGCAAAATGCATTATGATACAGGGCACGATGTCCAATGCAGGGAAAAGTATTTTAGCAGGAGGGCTGTGCAGGGTCTTTCATCAGGACGGATATAAGACGGCTCCGTTTAAGTCACAGAACATGGCACTGAATTCATTTATCACGAAGGACGGCCTGGAAATGGGACGGGCGCAGGTGATGCAGGCGGAGGCGGCAGGCATTGAACCCTCCGTTTTGATGAACCCGATTCTGCTCAAACCGACCAATGATACCGGTTCCCAGGTGATCGTAAACGGCGAGGTGACAAGAGTCATGTCAGCGGCAGAGTACTACCGCTGCAAAAAAGAATTCGTACCTGCGGTTCTGGATGCATATCATAAACTGGAAGAAGAGTATGACGTAATTGTGATCGAAGGTGCCGGAAGTCCGGCGGAGATCAACTTAAAGGATGAGGATATCGTCAATATGGGACTGGCAGAGCTGGTTGACGCTCCGGTACTTCTGGTGGGCGACATCGACCGGGGAGGCGTCTTTGCCCAGCTGGTCGGGACCATCGAGCTTCTGGAGGAACAGGAAAGAAAACGCATTAAAGGAACGATCATCAATAAGTTCCGGGGGGATAAGGACATCCTGGCCCCTGGCCTAAAGATGCTGGAGGATAAGACCCATATCCCGGTGCGCGGCGTGGTGCCTTATTTTCATCTGGATATTGACGATGAGGACAGCCTAAGCGAGCGTTTCCAGAAAAAGGAGACAGGGGGGCTGATCGACATTGCCGTGATCAGGCTGCCGAGGATTTCCAACTTCACAGATTTTATGGCTTTGGAATGTATGGAGGGCGTATCTCTTCGGTATGTGAGTACACCGGGAGAGTTCGGTGATCCGGATGCGGTGCTGATTCCGGGCAGCAAGAATACTATCCAAGATCTGCTCTGGATGCGCCAAAGCGGGCTGGAGACCAAGGTCATCCGTCATGCCAATGCAGGGAAACTGGTCTTCGGGATCTGCGGCGGCTATCAGATGCTGGGTGAGGAAATCACAGATCCGAAAGGGGTGGAACAGCAGGGTACCATTCAGGGGATGGGACTCCTTCCAACGAAGACCGTGTTTGAAGAGGAGAAGACAAGAACCAGGGTACGCGGAACCTTCCGGCAGATGGAAGGAATGTTAAGCGGCCTTGAAGGGGTCGAAATCGAGGGATACGAGATCCACATGGGAACGACCACGAACGTAAGCAAAGAGGCGATTTTGTCCTTGAAGGATGATGTGAAGAAAGGCGCAGGGAAGCTGGACGGAGCGGCAAAGGGCAGCGTATACGGCTGCTACGTTCACGGTGTCTTTGATAAGCCGGAGGCGGCCGGCGGACTGATCAGGGCTCTTTTGAGATCCAAGGGACTGGATGAGAGTGATATCAAAGCAGTCGACCTTGAAGTTTATAAAGAACAGCAGTATGATAAACTGGCAGATATCATCAGAGAGAGTCTGGATATGGATGCCATTTACCAGATTCTTTGGAAAGGAAATGAGGCATAATGAAGTCTATCATTCGGATCGGCAGCCGGGAAAGCAGGCTTGCCGTCATACAGGCGGAAATCGTAAAGAATGCGATCGAGAAGCATCACCCTGAGATACAGGTGGAGCTGGTGACGATGAAAACCACAGGGGATAAGATTCTGGACAAAAGTCTGGAACTGATCGGCGGAAAAGGGCTGTTTGTGAAGGAGCTGGATAAGGCACTTCTGGAGGGGCGGATCGATATTTCCGTACATAGTTTAAAGGATATGCCGATGGAAGTTCCGGAAGAACTGCCCCTGATCGGATACAGCAGGCGGGAGGATCCAAGAGATGCGCTGATCTTCAAGCCGGGAAAGACACAGATCCCGGAAGGCGGCGTCATCGGAACCTCAAGCAGACGCAGGATGATCCAGTTAAGTAAGCTGTATCCCTCCTGCAGCTTTGCAGGGATCCGGGGAAATGTGCAGACACGCCTTAAGAAATTAGAGGAGCAGAACTTTGACGGGACGGTCCTGGCGGCTGCGGGACTCAAAAGGCTTCATATGGAATCCGTTATGGGCCGAGTGTTTGAGGTGGATGAGATGGTTCCGGCGGCAGGGCAGGGGATTTTGGCGATCCAGGGAAGAAAAGGGGAAGACCACTCTTATCTGGACTGCATTGTAAGCAGGAAAAGTGAGGCAGAAGCAGGGGCAGAGCGGGAATTCGTCAAAGCCCTGGACGGCGGCTGTACCTCTCCGGTGGCGGCTCATGCCGTGGTGTCCGGGGAAGAGTTAAAGCTTTGGGGACTTTACTACCGCGAGGAGGATGATACCTTCTGGGTGGAAACGAGGATCGGGGAGGCTTCAAAAGCAAGACAGCTGGGCGCTTCCCTGGCAGAAGAGATGAGAAAGAGGAGTTAGAGATGGAGCAGAAAGGCAAAGTATGGCTTGCAGGTGCAGGCCCCGGAGACGCAGGACTTTTGACGGTTAAGACAAGAGGACTGATGGAGAGTGTGGATGTGATCGTGTACGACGCCCTGATCAGCGCAGAGATCTTAAGTCTGATCCCTCCGGATAAAGAAATGATCCATGTAGGCAAGCGTTCCGGGCACCACATGGTCCCTCAGGAGGAGACGAACCAGATCCTGCTTGCAGAGGCGCAGAAAGGGAAAAAGGTACTCCGTCTCAAGGGCGGTGACCCCTTTGTGTTCGGACGCGGGGGCGAGGAGCTGGAGCTGTTAAAGGAGCATAAGATTCCGTTTGAGATCGTGCCGGGAATCACCTCTGCCGCGGCAGTGCCTGCCTATGCGGGAATTCCGATCACGCACAGAGAGTTCACTTCCTCCTTCCATGTGATCACCGGACATCCGAGGAAAGACGGGACCAGCAGGGTAGATTACCCCTCTCTTGTCAATCTGAAAGGAACGTTAGTATTTTTGATGGGAATTTCCTCGATGGAAACGATCTTAAACGGACTGATGGGGGCCGGGATGAACCCGGATACTCCGGCGGCAGTGCTGGAAAAGGGAACACTTTCATCCCAGCGCCGCGTGGTTTCTACGGTGGCACATCTTACGGAGGATGCGAAGAAGACAAAGATTAGTACTCCGGCTATCATTCTGGTGGGAGAGGTGTGCGCACTGGCAGACGACTTCCACTGGGCCGAGGACAGAACCCTTGGAGGGACGCAGATCCTGATCACACGTCCGAGGCAGAACAGCTCCAGGCTGGCGGAGAAACTGCGCGCCCTGGGGGCACAGGTGATCGAGCTGCCCTCCATTGATACGAAGACCATCTCTCCGAATCCGGCGCTGACAGAGGCCATGAGAGAATTCGGGCATCAGGCAGCTGAGGAATGGCTTGTCTTTACGAGTCCCATCGGAGTGCGTGTCTTCTTCGGGCAGCTGGCAGAGATGGGGATGGACTTAAGACAGATCTTCTGCTGTCCTGCCAGGGTGAAGATCGCGGCTATCGGCTCGGCTACAGAACGGGAATTAAAAGAGCGGGGGCTTTTCGCGGATCTTGTGCCGCAGGTATACTGTGCAAAAAGCCTTGGAGAGGAGATCGCAGAAGCGGCAGAGCCGGGCAGCCGGGTAACCATTGTACGCGCGGCCGCCGGATCGGAAGAACTGCTCCCGCCGCTTCGTGCAGCCGGGATCAAGGCAGTGGACATTCCGCTGTACGAGACCGTATATGAGACCCATGAACAGATCAGGGATAAGATACAGGAACAGTTTGCATCCGGGGAGATCGACGCAGTGACCTTTACCAGCGCGTCAACGGTGAAGGGATTCGTTCATTCTCTTAATCTGCCGGATTATCACGGCATTCATGCGGTGTGCATCGGCGAACAGACTGCGGCGGAGGCGGAGAAATATGGGATGCAGATCCGCATTTCGAAGAAAGCCTCCATCGACAGTATGGTGGAATTGATCCTGGAAGAATTTGCGGCAGAAAAATAGTTTATGAAATCACTTGGAACAGACTGCGTTAGAACAGACCTGGTGGAATAGTCTGGGGAGAACAGACTGAACAGAAATGTACGAAAGGAGGAGGCTTAAATGCTCAAATACACATGCAAACGGATCTTAATCGGCGTACTCTCTCTTTTTGTACTCGTGACGGCGGCCTTTTTCCTGACCCGGATGATGCCGGGAAGTCCGTTCCAGACGGGCAATGTATCGGAGTCTGTGCTAGAGTCTATGGAGGAGGAGTATGGGCTTGACGAGCCTGTATCCAAACAGTATGTGACCTATCTTGCCAACTTGATGCACGGCAGCCTGGGAGTGTCCTTTAAGAAGCCTGGCGTAACCGTGGGAGAGGTGATCCGGCGGGCATGGCCCGCAACGGCCGCTCTGGGAGCATTGGCGATCCTGCTTGCAGCAGTTGTGGGGACAGCCTTAGGAATCTGGCAGGCTTCTTCTAAAAAACAGGCCGTGAAGGGCAGCATTTTCTTCGGGACTATGCTGGGGACAGGCATCCCCAACTTTGTGATCGCGCTTCTTTTGATGTTGTGCTTCGGTGTAAAACTGAAACTGCTTCCGATCGCCGGGCTGACTGAGGCCAGAAACTATATCCTGCCTGTCATTTCCCTGGCAGTATACCCTGCGGCCGTGATCACAAGGCTGATGCAGAATACATTCCGGGAGGAGATGGGGCAGGATTATGTGATCCTTGCAAAGGCAAAGGGGCTGAAATGGAGACGCACAGCCATCACCCATATCCTGAAAAATGCATGGATCCCGGTGCTCAACTACATCGGACCTGCGGCTGCATTTCTGATGACAGGAAGCTTTGTCGTGGAAAGCGTCTTCACGATCCCCGGCCTAGGCAGGGAATTTGTCAATTCTATCGCAAACCGCGACTATACGCTGATCCTGGGACTGACCACCTTCATGGGAGTCACCGTGATCGGGATCAATCTCCTGACAGACCTGCTTTGTGCATGGCTGGATCCGAGAGTCAGGAGGGCATACCGATGAGCAGTTGGAAGAAGAGAAAAGAGATAGGAAAGCAAAAGGGTCAGACCCCGAAGATAGACAGGCTGTTCCTTGTAGGTGTTTTGTTATTAACGGTTCTGGTGATTCTGGCAGTGCTGGTCCCGGCCATATCCCCTTATTCCCATACACAGCAGAGTGCAGAGCTTCAGAATGCAGCCACCTCACTTCGCCATCCCTTTGGAACGGATAAATTCGGACGGGACATTTTCGTGAGAGTCTGGTACGGAGCCAGGATCAGCCTGACGGTGGGAATCGGAAGCACCCTGATCTGCGGGATCATCGGGATATTATACGGGAGTGCGGCAGGATATCTGGGCGGGAAAACGGATCTTCTTATGATGCGCGGGGCAGATGTGATCGATGCGATCCCTTCCCTGTTATATGTGATTTTGATCATGCTCGTGATGGGGGCCAATGTGGGCAGTATCCTGTTTGGAATCTGCATCTCGGGCTGGATCGATCTGGCGCGGATCGTGCGGGGGGAAGTGCAGCGGCTAAAAACAAGAGAGTTCTGTACGGCGGCCCGTCTTGCAGGGGCGGGCACAGGGCGGATCTTAAGGCGTCACCTGCTCCCCAACGCGGCAGGGCCGGTCATCGTGAACCTGACGTTTATGATACCGAAGGCGATCTTTACGGAGGCATTTTTAAGCTTTGTGGGAGTGGGGATCTCAGCCCCCGCGGCAAGCCTGGGAACCCTGATCCAGGATGCGAGGAGCCAGATGCAGGTATATCCGTCCCAGATGCTGTATCCCATTCTGGTTTTATGTATTTTGATTTTTTCTATGAATCTGATCGGGGCCGGACTGGAACGGCATCTGAGGCAGATGGAGGAAGGATAGGAAAAGATGAGTTTACTAAGCGTACAGGATTTAAGCGTACAATTTCATGGCAGAGACACAAGTCAGGAGGCCTTAAGCCATCTGTCTTTCGAAGTGCGCTCGGGAGAGATCGTGGGGATCGTCGGGGAATCCGGTTCAGGGAAAAGCACCGGAATGCACGCGGTCCTGGGACTTTTGCCCCAGAGGGCAGAGGTGTCCTGTGAAAAAATCCTGCTGGATGGAAAAGACATCACTCCGCCAGATCAGAAGGGGAAGGACAAAAAGGCCTGGAAGGCATATGAGCGGACCATGGAGTCTGTGCGGGGAAATGAGATCGCAATGGTATTCCAGGATCCGCTGACCTACTTAAATCCGACCGTGAAGATCGGGCGCCAGATCACGGAGACCATCCGCGCTCATAAAAAGTGCAGTAGGAAGGAGGCCGGGGAGCGTGCGATGGAGCTTCTGGATCTGGTGGGGATTAGAAAAGCCTCAAAAAGGATGGGGCAGTATCCCTTCGAGCTGTCCGGGGGGATGCGCCAGAGAGTCGTGATCGCAATCGCACTTGCCTGCGAGCCGAAGCTGCTCATTGCGGATGAGCCGACCACAGCACTGGATGTGACCGTACAGGGACAGATATTAGAGCTGTTAAAGAAAATATCCGTGGAGACGGGAACAGCCATTCTCTTTGTTAGTCACGATCTGGGAGCGATTGCCTCCTTATGCAGGCGGGTGCTTGTCCTGCAGGCGGGAAGGCTGGTGGAAGAAGGCACGGTAGAAGATATTTTCTATGAGCCGAAGGATCCTTATACCCAAAAACTCCTTGAACGGGCCTCCCATTTACAACAGCTTCCCAAAAGCCGGGAAGTGGGAGATCCGCTTTTAAAGGTGGAGCACGTGAGCAAGTATTATACGGATCTCGGCTATTGGAGGAAACCGGAGAAGACAGAGGCAGTTCTGGATGTCTCCTTTGAGATTAGAAAAGGGGAGACCTACGGACTGGTGGGGGAGAGCGGATGCGGAAAATCCACGTTGGCAAAGATGGTTACCGGGATCCTGAAACCAACGGCCGGAACCATTTTGTATGAGGGCGAAAAGAAGAGACTAAAATACCCGGTGCAGATGGTGTTTCAGGATCCTTATGCATCCCTAAATCCCCGGATGACGATCCGGGAGATCCTGGAAGAACCTCTTCTTCTCAATACAGAGGATACGAAGGAAGAGCGTCTTGAGAAAATAGAAGAGATGTTAAGACTGGTCGGTCTGACCCCGGAGGATGCAAAAAAATATCCAAAGGCATTCTCCGGCGGGCAGCGCCAGCGGATCGGCATTGCCAGGGCGCTGATCCTAAGGCCGGAGCTTCTGATCTGTGATGAGCCTGTTTCGGCGCTGGATGTGTCGATTCAAGAGCAGATCCTAAGCCTGTTGGAAGAAATACAGAAAAAATGGGGAATTTCCTATCTGTTTATTTCCCATGACTTAAATGTGGTCAAGCGTATCAGCCGGAACATGGGAGTGATGTACGCGGGCAGCCTTGTGGAAACCGGATGCACAAAGGAGATCTATGAGGATCCCTGGCATCCTTACACAAAGGCGCTGCTCTCGGCGGTACTGGTGCCCGATCCGTGGAAAGCAAGAAGAAAAAAGGGAATCCTCCATACGGAAGAAAAAAAGGTGGAGGTCCCTCTGGGCAGAGGATGCCCGTTTGCTCCGAGATGTGGATATGCCATGGATATCTGCTTTGCAGGCAGACCCGAAAGATACCATTTTGAAGGCCGGCAGGTGGCCTGTTTCCTCTATTCAGAGGAACATGCGGGCAGACGAAGCGCGGGCATGAAGATGACTTCACAAATTTAATCACAACTAGAAAATGACACCGTTAACCGGGATAGAAGGAGAACGTGAATGAAAAATCGAATGAAAAAAGTACTGTGCACTCTTATGACGGCTTCGCTGTGTACGGCAGTGCTTCTGGGGGGATGTGCCGGAGCAGGAAAGGATTCACCGGACAAAAAGACAGACGGCAAAGGCCGAGATCAAAAGGAAATCGTGGTCGCCACAAACAGCGAGACCGGAGGATTAGATCCGGCGGGGATGATCGCCCTGACCTATCTGTCTTATTCGGTTTCTGCATTGGATGAGCTTCTGACCTATGATGAAAATGGGGAGATTGATTACCGCGCGGCAGAATCCTACGAGGTCAATGACGACTCTACCGTATGGACCTTTCACCTTCGGAAAGAGGCGGTGTGGTCGGACGGGACTCCGGTGACGGCGGCAGATTTTATAAATACCATGGTCCGCTCTCTGGATCCCAAAAGCGGGAACGGATATGCCAATTATCTTTTCCCGATCAAGAATGCAGAGGCCATCTATAACGGAGACGCCGATGTGGATACACTGGGCGTCAGGGCAGTGGATGACTACACATTGGAATTTACACTGGAAAAGCCCTGTGTGTATTTCCTGGATCTGTTAAGGCTGCCTGTGTATACACCGTCCTGTGTCAAATATGCGGATGCCGTGGACAGCGGATGGGATAAGAATCCTGAGACAAGCGTGGCAAACGGCCCGTTCTACTTGGCGGAATATGTGCCGGAGCAGTATTTTGTGGTAAAGAAAAATGAGAAATACTGGAATGCAGATCAGATCAAGTTAGACCAGATCACGTATCGTTTCTTTGATGATCAGCAGTCCATGGCCAGTGCCTATGAGACCGGGGAAGTGGATGTAGCGCCGGCTCTGCAGTCTTCTGTGATGGAGCTGTATGAGGGGAAGGGCGATCTGGTGATCACGGATACGATCGCTACCAGATACATTTACCCGAACCTGAACGTAAAACCGCTGGATGATGTGAGGGTCAGAAAGGCTATCAATCTTGCCATCAACCGCGAGGAATTGTGTAAGATGGTGGGAGATGATACGTCCCCTACCGTGAACTTCATCGCAAAATATATGAAGGATAAGCAGACCGGAGGGTATTTTGTGGATGAGGCAGAGCCGCCCTTTGAGGAAAACTTAGAGGAGGCAAAGAAACTCCTGGCCGAGGCGGGGTACCCGGATGGAAAGGGATTCCCTAAGCTGACTTATAACTATCCGTCTTTGGAAATGGATTCGGACACTGCCCAGGTGGTTCAGGAGCAGTTAAAACAGAACTTAAATATTGAGATCGAACTTAATGCACAGGAGCTTCAGGTGAACTATACGGAGCGCCGGGCAGGGAACTTTGATCTGTGCCGCATGAACTGGACTGCGGACTTTGCAGATCCGTATACCTATCTTTCTATGCTGCTAAGTAACAGTACTTACAACTGCAGCTGCATCCACGATGAGAAATATGATGCCCTGGTTGCGCAGTCCGACACGGAAAAAGATCCGGCAAAGAGGGCGGCGCTGATGCATGAGGCGGAGAAGCTGGCGGTGGGGGAAGAGTTTTATATCATCCCGCTGTATTCCATGAAAAGCTGTAACCTGATCCGTCCGACTATCAAGGGTATCACACAGATCCCGGCCACCGGAGCGTTAGAATACCGGTATGCGGACATCACAGAATAAATCAGACTGAGTAGATTGGACTGAATAGTTATGACGAATGGATATGCCTGAATAGATATGACATAGATATGACATACATGTGTTAGGGAGGTGCCTTAGATGTTTCATCTTGTAACCGGGGGCAGCGGGAGCGGAAAATCTGCGTTTGCAGAGGATATGATCTGCGGATATGCCGCAGAGTGTGCAGGAGACTTGTTTTATATCGCCACCATGATGCCCTTCGGGGAAGAGACAAAGCAAAAGATCAATCGCCACCGCAGGATGCGCGCGGATAAGGGATTTCAGACTATAGAGTGTTATACCGGGCTGGAACAGATGGCCAGGCAGGGCAGCAGGGACTGCCCCGGCTGGGAGAACGCGAAAAAGCCCTGTGTCCTGCTGGAGTGCATGTCCAATCTGACGGCGAATGAGATCTACCAGCCGGCGAGTGAGGCCTATGAGCCAGCGAATGAGGCCGGTCAGCCGGATCGTTCCGGGGCGGAGGAAACTCTGGCAGAAGAAACAGTAACAAAAGAAACAGCAGAGGATACAGTAACAGAGCGGATCCTGCGAGGAGTCATGGCGCTGAAAGAGAGATGCAGCCATCTGGTGATCGTGACCAATGAGGTCTGTTCGGAGTGTGCAGAGGATTCCGAAGAGATGCAGATGTACAAACGCATTCTGGCGGCAGTGAATGTCAGGCTTGCACAGATGGCGGATGCGGTCACAGAAGTGGTGTATGGGATTCCCGTTATGGTGAAATGTCCCGGCGCGGCAGAACCGGATAGTACGAAAGATAGTTGGAGCAGTGAAGGAGAGCCACATATGAAGTTAGTAATCGGCGGTGCGCATCAGGGAAAATCAGAGTATGCAAAAAGAAAATACAGCAGGATGCATTCGGATGCATCAGACGACACGAAGGAGAACTTTGTCTGGGCTGACGGAGAGAGCTGCTCTTTTGAAGAGCTTTATTCCTGCGACGGTATTGAGCATTTCGAGCTTTTGATCAAACGGATGCTGAAAGCCGGAGAGGACATTTCCACCCTTCCCGCTCGGATCGCAGAGAAGAATCCGGAACTCGTGATCGTGAGTACGGAAATCGGATACGGGCTTGTCCCGGTCGAGGCATTTGACAGAGAATACAGAGAGCAGACAGGACGCATCTTAACAGAGCTGGCGCAGCTTTCCTCCCGGGTGGACCGGGTAGTCTGTGGGATAGGCGTTACATTGAAAGGGGAAGAATCATGATGGAGCACATAGAACTGGAAAAAGTACTTCCGGCTGAAATAGAGGCAAGAAGTTTTGAAATGATCACAGAGGAGCTTGGGGATACACCGCTGATTCCCGGTACAGAGCCGATCGTGAAGCGGTGTATCCATACAAGCGCGGACTTTGATTATGCGAAAAATCTGGTGTTTACGGAGGGTGTTGTGGAGAAGGTACTGCAGGCTTTGAAAGACGGTGCATGTATCGTGACCGACACTCAGATGGGAAAAGCCGGGATCAATAAGAAGAAGCTTGCAAAATATGGTGGCGAGGTGTTCTGCTTCATGTCAGACGAAGACGTTGCTGCGGCTGCCAAAGAGCAGGGAACGACCAGGGCCACAGCAAGCATGGATAAGGCGGCTGCCCTTAATAAGAAGCTGATCTTTGCCATTGGAAATGCGCCGACCGCACTGGTCAGGCTGTATGAGCTTGTGAAAGAAGGACGTCTGGATCCGGAACTGATCATCGCAGTTCCGGTAGGATTCGTGAACGTGGTGCAGTCAAAAGAACTGATCCTGGAGCTGAAAGATGTACCTTCCATTGTTGCCAGAGGGCGCAAGGGCGGAAGCAATATTGCGGCCTGCATCTGTAACGCTCTGCTTTACATGCTGGACTAGGAGTTTATGGAGGACTCAAAATGGAAAAAGCATATTTCCCAATGTTTGTAGATATCTCGGAAATGAAGATCATTGTTGTCGGCGGTGGAACGATCGCCACGCGAAGGATTAAGACCCTGCTGCAGTTTGCATCGGACATAACCGTAATCGCACCTGATGGCACAGATTCCTTGAAGCTGCTGGAAACGGAAGGAAAAATATGCCTTATGCATCGGGAATATCAGGAAGGAGATATTCTCGATGCGGATATGGTTCTGGCGGCAACCGATGATAAGGAACTCAATCAGAAAATTGCACAGGAGTGCCGGAAAAAGGAAACGGAAAGTGGAAAAAGGATACTTCTCAGCGTGGCAAGTGACCGGGAGCTGTGCGATTTTTATTTTCCATCTGTGATTAAACAGGACGATATCGTGGTCGGTATTAATTCCGGAGGGAAAGATCCCGGGAAGGTGAAGAGGGTTCGGGAGAAGATAGAGGGGGTAATTCTTTAGACCACTTTTACAGTTCCATCCTTCCTCCCTCCTGGATTTACTTCATTTTCATCATGAATTTTTCAGCAGCCTTTGAGAATATCTGATATTTTTTCCATACAATACTCATTTCTGCTTCCACCAGTGGTTCCAAAGGCTGGAAGCAGAGACTGCTGTCTTTTGAGGTATGGATGATCCTGTCCAGTCCGATGGCATATCCAAGCCCCTCGTCCACCAACAGGGAAGCGTTGAACAGCAGATTATAAGTTGCCACAATATTCAGCTGTTCTACATCACGGTTCAGCCATGAGAGGAAAAGGCTGTCCTGGTTTCTCTGATGGGAAATGAACAGCGGCTGATCCCACAAGTCTTCCGGCGTGATCGCCTCCTTTTTAGCCAGCACGGAATCTCTGCGCATGAGCACACCCCAGGTATCCTTCGCAGGCATCCTATACGGTAATAACACAGTGATATAAGACTGCGAACGCTTTTGCAGGCGACTAAAAGAAGACAGCAGATGCGGGAATGAACAGATATCTTGCCAAACCGATTAATATTTCCTTTTAGAAGGATTATAAATCATATAATAAGTTACATTTGCCTCGGTATCACAGATTGGGATAGGTATTCTGCCATGAAGCTCCGTCATATCTTTTGCAAGATTCGTAGTAAAACAGGGCAGCGATGACTCGCGGATCAGCTCTTTGAAAGAAAAATCATCTGTCTGCACTAAAAATTTAGAGGAAGGCATTTTTTCACGGCACAGGGTATCCCAGAAGCCGATTTCTGATCGGAGCAGAAAGTTAAAGCCATTCATGTCAGCAAAAGTCAGGCTTTTCTTAGAGGCGAGCTCATGGGAAGGAAGAATGCAGAGCGAGAGGGATTCCTTTAAAAAAGGAACGCATTCAACCGCCGCCTGCTCTATCTTATGGGGAAGGATTCCGATATCGCAGGTTCCGTCTGTGACGTGCCGTATGATTTCCGTTACTTCCACTAAGCTGGAGGAAATGGTCATGTCCGGATGCCTGGTGGACAGCTCCGGAAGCAGGGACCATAATGGGGCGGGAGCACAGGATTCCACCACAATGGTATGCAGACTTTTCTCAAAGACCTGAACCTGCCGTACAGCATTGTCCGCATTCTGCAGAAGAGTTCTGGAAAACTCCACGGCTTTTTGTCCGGTTTCATTTAAAGAGATTCTATTTTTGCCACGGTCAAATAAAGAAACACCGAAAGCGTTTTCCACATGCTGCATGGTACGTGTGATAGTAGGCTGCGAGATATGCAATTGTTCTGCGGCTTTTGAAAGTGTACCGCAGTCTGCAAAAGCAACAAATTGTTCTAATTCAGATAAATCTAACATATTTTCTCCTTACCGTTTCTGGTTTCAGTATTCATTTTATGAAATATAGATTCCAATATTCTTATTGTACATTCTTTCCATTTTCCTGTAAACTTTAATTGTAAAGAAAATCCGGATTGCAAAAAATAAATAGAAAAA
The DNA here is from genome assembly GCF_058819085.1 of Faecalicatena sp. Classification (NCBI taxonomy): domain Bacteria; kingdom Bacillati; phylum Bacillota; class Clostridia; order Lachnospirales; family Lachnospiraceae; genus Faecalicatena; species Faecalicatena sp. The sequence continues at coordinate 47,974 of NZ_JBZUUL010000048.1, read as the reverse complement.
GGAGAGAAAATTATGGAATATGTAACATTGAACAATGGAGTGAAAATGCCGAAGCTGGGTTTTGGAGTTTACCAGACACCGCCGGAAGAAACCGAGCGTTGTGTACAGGAGGCCATTGAAGCCGGCTACCGCAGTATTGATACGGCGCAGGCTTACGGAAATGAAGAAGGCGTAGGAAATGCAATCGCAAAGTCCGGCCTGCCAAGGGAAGAATTCTTCCTTACTACAAAGGTGTGGATATCCAATGCCGGATACGAGAAGGCAAAGGCTTCTATCATAGAATCGCTGAAAAAGCTTAAGACAACTTATATAGACCTTCTGCTGATCCACCAGCCTTTTGGAGATTATTACGGAACTTACCGGGCGATGGAAGAGGCATATAAGGAAGGAAAAGTCCGGGCGATCGGCGTATCCAACTTTTACCCGGACCGTTTTATCGATATGCATCATTTTGCGGAGATTAAGCCTGCGGTCAATCAGGTGGAAACCCATGTGTTCCAGCAGCAGAAACTGGCGAAAGAATATATGCAGAAAAATAACTGCCAGATTGAAAGCTGGGGACCTTTTGCAGAAGGAAAGAATGATTATTTTAATAATCCGGTTCTGAAAGAGATTGGTCAAAAACACGGAAAGTCTGCTGCTCAGACAGCACTTCGTTTCCTGCTGCAGAGTGACGTGGTTGTCATCCCAAAATCTACACATAAAGAGAGGATGGAGGAAAACTTTAACGTATTTGATTTTGAACTGACTGCAGAGGAAATGGCAAAAATCGAACAGCTGGATGGTGGAGAGAGTCTGTTCTTCTCACATTATGATCCGGAAATAGTGGAGTGGTTTATGTCAAGGATATAAGGAATGCAGTATATTTGAGGAATTAGTGTGATTCTGTGTCCAGATACTGCCGCAAAACCTCCAAAAACTTTTGTGACGGTTTAGAAAACACCTGATATTTCTTCCAGATAATACTCAGTTCATTTTCAAGCTTTGGTGCAAGCGGCCGGAAACAGAGGCTGCTGTCACCGGAGGTATTGATAATATGATCTAAGCCGATCACATATCCGAGTCCTTCCTCAACAAGCAGGGAGGCATTAAACATAAGATTATAAGTGGCAACGATGTTCAGCTCGGATGCATCACGCTTTAACCATCTGGTAATATCTCCGCCTCTGTTTTCCTGCTGAGAGAGAATCAATGGTTTGTCCCATAAATCTTCCGGATTGATCACTTCTTTTACTGCAAGAGGGGAGTCCTTACGCATTAACACGCCCCATAGATCTGCATCAGACATTTTTAAGGCGTTGTATTTTGTGAAATCTACATTTCCGAATACAATCCCAAAGTCAATCAGTCCCTTATCCAACTGCTCCATGACAAAAGTGGCATTGCCACTGGAAATATGGAAATGGATCCCGGGGTGTGACTTTTGAAGGGTTTTGGCAGCTTTGGCAATCAGGCGCACGGCATCTGTCTCTCCCGTTCCAATATAGACATCCCCCATAATAATATTGTCGGAGAGAGTGATCTCAGTCTCCGTCTTCCTTACCAGAGCCAGAATCTCCTCTGCGCGTTTCCGCAGGATCATCCCTTCTTCCGTCAGGGTTACCTTACGTGATCCTTTTGTTCCCCTTATAAGAAGCTGTTTGCCCAGTTCTTCTTCCATATTTTTTATCTGTGTTGAGAGTGTTGGCTGAGACAGGTGAAGAGACTCAGCAGCCCGCACAATACTTTGTTCTCTCGCTATTGCAAGAAAATAATGAAGCACTCTTAATTCCATTTGGAAATCTCCTTTGCATTTTGACTTTACTAATACTTTAACACGAAAATAAATAGGCTTCAACTATGAAAATCAATATAGTATAAGTATGGGCTATTATAATTGTTTCGGACTTTACTGATAATGAAAAGAAAAGTAGTTTTAAAATTAAAAGAGGAGGCTGATGGAGACTTTTATTATGGAAGGTGGATACAAAGTGTTGACACAGGAGAAAATCAGAGATATCTTTAGGGAGAGCCTGTAACATGGCATACCATTCGCAACGTCCGGCAGCAGCCCGATGGGAAGTACGAATGCAGAACTGGCGGATTCCTGCAAAGGAGCCGATTTGCGGGAAGTCAGGCGCTTGGATGCAGGTACAGGAGAAAAAGAATTGAAGGCATGGGCCGAAAAATTCATATAAAGTTTGTTAGATGCACTTGCCAAAGAATGTAATAAAAAGAGCGGGCTTAACATTCAGATTATACGCTATATAGCTTTATGAAATTATAACATGGCTCCGAGGAGGAAGAGGATGAAAAAGAGATATCTGCTGCTGAGTTTTATGATCTGTGTACTCGGCAGCCGGCTTAAGTTCGTAAATATGTATTATCTGAATATGCCGGAATTGGTGACGGTAATCGCGGCAGGACTTATGGCCGGAGCGGCTGTTTTGTTTTTTAAAAAAGGGAATGGGAAGCTGTTTTCAAAAATTCTCGTGACCGGGTATACACTCATATTTGCGGCAGTGACGATTCTGGGCGCTTATTGCAATCCTTACTGGAACAGTCTTATATATAAAGAGGCCGGGTATACGAAGTCCGGCAGTCAGGAGCTGAGTTACAGGGAGGCGAAGAAGGATATCGACTATCTGATGCATTATCTGAAGAAGAATCATCCCATGTTCTTAAAAGGAGTGCCGCCGGATGTGCAGGAGGCTTATGAAACAGCCTTGGATGAATTGAAAGAGGCGGATACAGTGACAGTGACGCTAATCCATCAGAAAATGCAGAATATCACATCTGTGCTTAAGGACGCGCATACGAGGGCGGAGGCCCAGTATGCGGCTCTGCACAGGCTGGAGGATTTAAGCACCCGGCTGGATTCGGGCATGGAACTGAAAGCGGTCAATGGTACAGCACTTCAGGAACTGCTTGAGCAGAAAGAGAATCTGTATTCCTTTGAGCTGAAAAGCCGGGAGGAGGACAGTATGATCTCACATCTGGGAACGTTGGAAGGGCTGAACTTTCTGGGTCTTGATCCGGATGGAATCCGTTATACATATCAGACGGACACAGGGGAAGAGACAGAATGTACATATTATCCGGATGACTTTGTTTTTAAGGAGGCAGATGAGGCGGACACATCTGGGGACGAAGATGGCATTTCGTTTGTCTCGTATACGGTCGATCCGGAAAAAAGCCTGGCTGTTCTTACATTGAATGAATGTAACTATAATGAGGAATACAGAAATTGTTTAAAGGAGATGTTTGCAGAAGTGGCAGCATCGGATATCCGGAATGTAGCGGTGGACCTCAGAAATAATGGAGGCGGAAACTCCTCGGTTGCAAATGAGTTTCTGCATTATCTGGACATAGACAGTTACAAAGGGATCGGAGCCAGAGTGCGGTATGGTCCGTTCTGTCCGGAGTCGGAGCCGGAGATGCAGACAAATAGTAAATATCAGGATCTGCTTTTTCATGGCAGGGTATTCCTGTTAACCTCTTCGAAAACGTTCAGTTCCGCAATGCTGTTTGCCGAATACATCAAGGATAATCAACTCGGTGTTATCATCGGGGAGGCACCGGGCAATGCCCCGGTTGGCTGCGGTGATATAGCAGTTTTTCAGGCACCGTCTTCAGGATTGTACTTTAAGGTTTCAACAAAATATTTCCTTAGAGCCGATTCTGAGGCCGAAGAGAATGTTATCGCCCCCGATATCTCGTGTGATGAGGCGGATGCCCTGAAGGTATTAGATGAAAACTTACTGTAAAAGCTCCTGGAATACTCACTTATAATCCTCCACATAAATATAAGGAGGATATGCTTTTGGTTGTGATAAATGGATGGGGTTTGACAGGCAAAAAGAAACGGCAAAGCACCTGCCGTTTCTTTTTTACAAATCATGTTTAAGGATGCGTTTTTGTGCAATCTCATAGACTTCGTCATCGTCCCGTGCGCCGATTACAACAATCAGCATATCGTCATCACGGCGGATGAGCTGGTAGACGATACACAGCCCCGCACCGCGGAGCTTGACTTTTAAAAAGCCGGAAAGATTAGTGTTGTTTTTATTTCCCGGGAGTTTTCCATAGCCGCCTTCGTTTTCTGGTAATGGATTCTGGCAGACTTTCTGAATCACTTTCCGAATCATGATTTTCTGGCTGCCATCCAGTTTGCGGAGGTCTTCAAGGGCTTCTGGAAGGTATTTGACATCCCAGCTCATTCAAATTCAATGTCGTCCGTTTCTTCATAGTCTGCGAGGTTGAATCCAAATTCCCGGTCCACCGGTTCCTGGGAGATAACGGTGGAGGGATTAAAAGCAGACATGCGTTGTGTGGCAGTGGCTAAGAGCTTTGCATCATTTACCTCATCCAGAAGGTGGATATATTCTTTCGGGGAAAGAAGGACACACTCCGGAGAGTTGTTCTTCATGACAACCTTGGCACCATGGCGTTTTACGTCTTCAAAGATTTTCCCGGCTAATCCACGGTTGAACTGGGAAATGGGTCAGGTACTAATACTCTAGCACAAAACAAATAGGTTTTAACTATGAGAATGAATATAATATAAGTATTGGCTATTATATCCGATCTGGACTATACTATAATTGAAAACGGAAACTGTTTTAAAAGCAGGGGGGATGATAACAGAATGAAAAGTATTGAGAAGAGAGAAGCAGTAGCTCAAAATCTAAAAGATGCGGGGTGCAGCACAGATGCGATTCAGGATTTTATGGAATATTATGACACGGGAAATGTGCGTGAACAGCTGCTGTTACTGGAAAGACACCGAAAGCAGCTTTTAAGCGAGGTGCATAAAGAAGAGAGACACATTTCCTGTCTGGATTACCTTGTTTACCAGATTAAAAATAAAATGCAGGATAAGACAATTGAATAGGGAAGTTATGGAGAACATAAAGCAATGGAATTAAAAGATTTTATAGAAGATATGGATAGCGGTAAATGGATACCCGTTGACACAGAAGCACGTGAGTATATGCATAAACTATCACAGGAAGCTTTGCGTATTACGGCAGAATTAAATGGAAGCTATCATACCCCGGAGGAAGTCAGGGCACTCATGGAACAGCTCACCGGAAAACCAATAGATGGAACATTCTGTATGTTTCCGCCCTTTTATACAGACTGTGGGAAGAACCTTACAATTGGGAAACATGTATTTTTGAATTCAGGCTGTAAGTTTCAGGATCAGGGAGGAATTACTATCGGTGACGGCACCCAGATCGGACACAATGTTGTTCTTGCAACACTGAATCACCATCTGGATCCTGAGCGCAGAGGAGAGATTCTGCCCGCGCCGATCCATATAGGAAGAAATGTCTGGATAGGCGCTAATGCAACTGTCCTTGCAGGAGTCACAATCGGTGATGGTGCAGTGGTTGCGGCAGGAGCTGTGGTGACCAGAGATGTTGCCGGGAATACGGTTGCAGGCGGTGTGCCTGCGAGGGTGATTAAAATAATAGACGGTAATAAATAACTTGGTAATGAATAACGTTAATGATAGGAGGTATTGATTATGAGTAAGGTATTAGTGGCATATTTTAGTGCCAGCGGAGTCACTGCAAAACTGGCAGAACGACTTGCAAAGGCAATCGGAGCAGATTTGCATGAGATTCAGCCGGAGGTTCCTTACACAGAAGCGGATTTGAATTGGATGGATAAAAAGAGCCGTAGCAGCGTAGAAATGAACGACAAGTCTTTCAGGCCGGCGGTGGCAAACAAAGTGGAGAACATGGAGCAGTACCAGGTGATTTTCACAGCCTTTCCTAAAATGCAGTATTGTATTTAGGTGTGTATAGAGTACATACAGTGAGAAAAGATGGGAATATAGGTACAGAAGACACAGTTGATAGGAAAATATGTGTATATAGTAAATAGAGTAATTGTGAATGACTAGCGTTGGAAGAAAATTCCGAGAGCAGGTCATTTTTGATTGTATAAATTTGGGTGAATTAATTTTATTCATACACATCGTAAATGAAATAGAAGTAGAAGCTCTTTTAAATTTACGTTATAATAGTAGTAAATATTTTGAAATGAGAGCAGGAAAATTTATGGTATCTAATTATTTTATAAAATGTAATATTTGTGGAAAAATATGTGATTTGAAATATCAAATGGGTTTTTTAAAAAGACATCCGATAAGATATAAATGTAGTTGCGGTGTTTCTATTAGGGGAGAATATAGAGAAGATGAAAAAATTGTTTTTGAAAATGCGTCTATTATCACTGAAGATAAAACACCAAATTATGTTGTTGTGTCATCAGGAGAGTTTTTAACAAATTTGCCATATCATGTCGATTCTTTTGAAGATACTATAACGATAAGCCCTTTTATTAAAGCAGTACAAGACATGAACTATGAAGAGTATAGAAAAACATTTTCTAGTATTATACATTACCGAGATACAAGAAGGTCATTTGTGCGGGCAGTGAATGAGTTATACTCAGCAAATAATAAAGAAACACTTATTTCTATTATAAAAGAAAAATTTGATCGAAATGGACAGTTTTTTCCCCTTAATAATGATGCAGACATTTTACGTGCTGTAACAATGATTAATCAGTTTCAATTTTTGAGTTTGGGAAATGATAATCAAACCCAGATTGTAACAAATCAGTTTTTTACTACATATAAAAAATACTCGGAAGAAGTTAATAAACTAATCGAGTTTTTATCAGGATTAGTTTATCTCTTTGAATGCAAGAAACAGCTACACAATATTTGCGATCATATATATGAAAAAATAGAGTTGTTATTTCCGGCAATTAGTATTGATTTTTATAAAGAAAAAGCAAGTTGCTTATCTGGAAAATATGCTATTACGACGGCCTCATTTGAGGATATTAAGCAACTTTATGTTGATTTATATGAATTGATTTGCAACTTGCTAATTATACCTATAGGTCTAGACAATATTATAGAGAGAACTAATTATAATGAGATGAGACAAATCCAAGGCTTAAATATTTCTTTACTTGAAGAAGTTCCTGGTATGAGGAATAAGGGAAATATTATTAAATTAATTGATAATAATGCACCTTTTGAATCACTTATATGTACATGTTTAAATTCAGATATTAGAAATAGTATCGGACATTTTAGTTATGAGTCGGAAGAGATTGCCGATAGTTATGGACAAACTATACGATTTTTTGATTCAAAAGACCGGAGTAAGTCAATAGATATGTCTCTTGTTGAAATTTGTTATGATATTTGGCAGATGTATAAATGTTTGGGAGTCTTTAATGAATTGATTCATCATATTGAAATTCAAATTTTAGCGAATAAAGGTATTATGCCATCATTTATTACAGATAAAAATGTAAGAGAAAAGGTATTGGGATTAGAAAAAAAGAAAAAGAAAGTTTATCCTAATGATGTATGTCCTTGTGGGAGTGGATTGAAATATAAAAAATGTTGCGGAAAATCTAGATAATAAAATGTTGTTTATATAAGTGTGTTATAGCTTTAAAAAAGAAATTATTTTAGGAGAAAAATTAGTGTATGGAAAGGCAGAAAGAGTATGAACTAAGAAACAAGATAGCAGATGCTATGGAAAAAGATGTTAACAAAATATTTTATGAAAGTATACAGTTACTCAACCAAGATTTTTATAAAGAAATTCTTTTTCCACTTACTATTTTAGAAATGACTTTTAAAATGAAATCGGATCAGTCGGTAGCAGATGGTTTGGCAGATTCAAATGAGTATCTCATATTGGTTAATCCTCTTCGGGAAGCTATATATTGGTATATTCATAAAGAATTGGCATCAAATAAGCGGATTATATTTTCAAAGAGAACAGATATTCCTAGTGAAGAGGAAAGGAAGTCGTTTATTAAGTATGTATTGCAGCTACATGATAATTTTAAGCGTGGAGAACAGATTAGAGAGATTCGTAATTGTGCCTCAAAAGTGATGTTGAATTCAGAAGGGGATAATAAATATAGCCTTTATTTTCCTGTTATTTCGGAAAAGTACAATAAAGAATTATTATACTATTATGGTTTGGATGATATTTTAAATTCAGAAGCAGAAAGGTCAGTATTTGTTGAATGTGAGAAATATTTACATAATAAAATTAATGTGAAAACATTGATAACACACCCTAGAAAAGTTTACATTTATTATAATATTTTAATAGGAATGGCAAATTGTATTGATCTTAAATATTTTGAACTGTGTAAAGAACGTGTAGCATTGGATATAAATAAAATATCATCGTCATCACTTAGAAGCAAAAATGACCATACAAATAAAGTGGTTATCGAGAGTAAAGATGAATTAGTTACTTTTTTGGCGTTGTTCTATTATTTGAGTAGACTTTGTATGCAGAAATATATGTTAGTTTCTGCAACGATGGTTGGTGAATTAGAATTTGTATGTCAGTATGACCTCTCGAAGATATTAGCGTTAGGAAAACGGGTAGGACTTTCAAGGGAGGCTATTATAAATTATATTGATTATTTTTCGTTGGACATTAATATTACAAATGGAAATTTTACTGAATTTCCATTATTAAAATTTAAAAACAAGATTATCTGGATACCGAGTTCCATAGTGTTAAATGATTTTCAATTTTCAATAGTAAATGGGCATTATTATAAAAGCATTCGTTTCGAAAATAAGGACGAGACGGTTTCACAATCAATTATTGATTATATAATTAACCATAGTAGTAAATATTTTAATGTTCATTACACCACAAATTTTATTTATTCGGTACCGAATGTGATGTTTAAGGGTAAGCCCTTTAATAGTGATATTGATGTTGCAATATATGATCAAGTGAGAAAAAAATTACTAATTATAGAGTGTAAATGGAAGGAAAATGTGTATCAAAACCGTGAAAATTACATAAGAATTGAAGATGCCTTAAAGAAAATATATGATAATCAATTGGAAAAGCATCAAGCTTATTTAGAAAGTGATATTAATAATTTGAATAAGTTATTTAATAATCAGATTGATTTTTCTAAAGAGGGAGAGGTTGATACTTTATATCTTTTTGTAGATAAAAGAATACAATATCATGATAATGCAACAAATCGGCATGCTATTCCCATTTTTATGCTTGCGTATCTTTTTGAAAAAAATTCATCAAATAATCAATTAATTTTAACAGATGTATTTTCGGAAATACGGGAGATGCAAAGTAAGGTAAGTTATGAAAGAAGGCGGTTGAAAGAACCAGTACCTATCGGAGAAATAACAGTAATATAAAATTGCTAAACAAAGGGAAAAGCGACTATTTTAGTGAATGAAATAGATTAAAAAATTAGTTTGTTAAAATTCAATTTATAAATTAATCAGCAGTTAGTCCATCGTACTCGCTATTTAGCGCTTACGAATAAAGAAGGGAGTGATTGCGATAGTTATCGTAATTGATCATGGCTATTCAGCCATCAAAACAAGGCAGGTGTGTTTCCTGACAGGAATCACACGCTATGAGTATGAGCCATATACCATGCAGAATGTCTTGCAGTATAAAGGCAGTTATTATGTCTGCGATACCGGACGCCAGACACTGGTAAAAGATAAAACCGCCAATGAAAATTATTACCTGCTGACAATGGCAGCGATCGCACAGGAGATACAAAAGAGGAGGGGCGAACGTACTGCAAAGGTTGTTCTTGCAGCCGGACTTCCACTGGCGGGATTCGGCAGGGAAAAGCAGCCATTCAGGGAGTATCTGTTCCGGAAGGAGCAGCCGCTTTGTTTCCAGTATGAAAAGGAACGGTATGAGATCCACATTGAGGATGTGAAGCTGTTCCCCCAAGGGTATTCGGCGCTGGCTTTGTACCCGGAATATCTAAAAGATGAACCATCAGTTTTGTTGATCGACATCGGTGTATGAATGAGATTATGGAGCAGGTGCGAAGAAACACCGGACTGTCTGTGACAGATGCCCCGATCGAACGTGTCTTAAACGGAAAGTCCTGCAGTATGCCGCAGGAAGTTGTGTCCATCATTACGCATCAGGGCAGGCGGTATATTGAGAAAATTCTGTCTGCCATTACGGAAGCAGGCTTTGACCTACGGGCAGTACCCTCGGTATTTATGGGCGGAGGTGCCGCCATTTTAAAGCACCGTGTGACCGCACAGGACCGCTTTTGCCGCCCGATTTACCTGACAGATGCTATGCTAATGCTGCCGGGTATAACGGATTGTGGGGCAGATGAGAACGCTGTGAGCTGTCCCGCTTTTTCGTTTTGCCTAAGTCAGCAGAACTCAGAACACCAGAGGGCATGGGAAATCTTGTGAAGTGTTCCGAAGGGCAGAAGAACCAATATCTGGTGGAAGCTATCCTGAAAATGGAAGATGGTCAGATGGAGAATGAGTGAAAGGGGGCAAGTGGAAGGTATATATCAGCAAGGTCTGCTTTGGGCGAGAGTGACGAATTATTGGTTAAGCTGGTTGTAGCTGGTGACTGGTAGTAAGGTATGGGTTTCCATTCCAATGCTTTTGTCAAAGATGTGGTTATTTGAGTGGAAAACATGGAACAGTAAGAGAAGAGTTCTTTTGATAAGACATAATCTGAGAGTTATTACTTTCCAAATTGTTTTATCTTTAGATAGTAAGTAGTTTGCCAAGTTATCTATTCCAATGAGGTGGAAACATGATATACTTTAACGAAAAGTATGGAATTTAAATACATAAATTACGGACATATAGATAATAAAAAAGGTAAGGCAAGCGATATTTATATTGGGAGGAAAATGAATAGCAGAAAATCAAAACACAGAATGGAAAGAATCCTGGCGTGATGAATATTTGAAATGGATCTGCGGTTTTGCAAACGCTCAAGGCGGCAAGATATATATTGGAACCGATGACAACGGTAATGTCATTGGCGTGCCAGACAGCAAAAAGCTGAAGGATTATATTGAAATATGTGTGAATCCGAGTAGTTATCCGGTAAATTATAAAGGCGAATATCATTATCGCAGCGGTAGTACAAAGCAACTTCTCAGGGGAGCCGTTTTGACGGAGTTTTTACTATCAAAAACGGGATATAAATGGGATGCGGTTCCGGTGGATGGTGTTACAGTTGAAGATCTGGATAAAGAGAGTTTTGACATTTTCCGGCGAGAGGCTCTGCGAAGCGGATGCATGACGGAAAAAGATTTGAACATGAGCAATGAACAGCTTTTGGACAGCCTAGGTCTTCTTGAGAATAGGAAGCTGAAACGTGCAGCAATTCTCTTATTTCATCGCAATCCGGAAAAATGGGTTACGGGTGCATATATTAAAATCGGATATTTTGGCGAAGGCTCTGATTTGCGTTATCAGGATGAGATTCATGGCTCTTTATTTATACAGGCGGACAGGGTCATAGAATTGATCTATCTGAAGTATATGAGAGCCATCATATCCTATGATAACGTCACCAGAATTGAGACATATCCTCTTCCTAAAGCGGCAGTTAGGGAAGCGGTATATAATGCGATTATTCATTCAAATTATGCGGCGTTAGTTCCAATACAGATTCGGATACATGAGGATGCGGTATACATCAGTAATGATTGTGTCTTTCCGGTAGGCTGGACAGTAGAGACTTTGATGGAAAGACATCGTTCACAGCCTTACAACCCCAATATAGCCAATGGTTTTTTTAGAGCAGGATATGTAGAGACATGGGGACGAGGAAAAGAAAAAATTTGCGAGACATGTAAAAAACATGGTGTTCCAATACCGGAATATACGCTTCACTTAGAAGATATTATGGTAAAATTTACGCCTTTAGGACAGAAGAATGTTTTAAAAGATCACAATGTCCTAATAAATGACCCATTAAATGTCCTCTTAGATGTTTCGTTGGAGGAAACAGTATTATCAGCAATGAGAGAAAATTCTCATATCACACAGGCACAGCTTTCTCAAAAACTGAATCGTTCTGATAGGCAGATAAGACGAGTTATAAAAGAACTGAGAGAAAAAGGGATTATTGAGCGTATTGGTAGCCGCAAATCAGGACAATGGGTCGTTAAATAGCATTTTACTCAGAGAAAAAGATATGAAGAAAAAACTTCCGCTTGATCAGGAAATCTATCTGCCGGAATATTTCAGTGATACTGTTGCAAGAACCTTTGAAAAAGAGTCCGAACGGAGAATCCTATACTGGGATTTTAGAAAAACTCTTGATGAAAAGGTGAAAATGCAGATAGAAATACTTCTGAATGAGATTGTAAAATTAATAAAAAACCGAGAAGAGAGACGAAACGGGTATGTGCTTCCACTCAAGTGTCTGTTTTGTTATGCTGAAAAAAGTGGAATGAGAGATATTATGAAAATGGAGGCGGATCAAGAGCAGGAATACTTTTGTATGCTTAAAGAGGAATATGCCAATCCTTGTTTGCGGTCAAAAAAATTCATCCTTTTTTGCCGTAAGGTATTATTTCTGAAAGCCGAGGAAATAAGTTGGGGAGCTAATGTTTGGTTTATAGAAAAACTGAATATTTCATCAGAGAGATATAGCCGAAGCAATGCCATTGAAAGTTTTTCTTTTTTAGATATTCATTCCAGCGATAATCGTCAGAGCCTGCAAAGATACTTGAAATATCTTTTGATGGTTACTTCCTTAAATTTAGGAACCATCCGTATTCATCATACTTATATCAAAGAGTTTTTGAGATTTTTGGAAGAATGTGAAAAGAACATAGCAGATATTGAGCATAATTCTGTAGGGGAATATTTAAAAAGATTGTCTATGCAGCATATCTCTGCCGAAAGTTATAATAACAAGCTGCGGGTTATTTCGTCATTTTTGCATTATCTGCAGGTACAGGAGAAAAAGAATTGAAGGCATGGGCGGAAAAATTCATATGATATTGCGAAAAGGCGTGCTCCGGATATTTTAGCCGTGACGCCTTTGCAAAAGCATACAGGTGACAACAAAGAACTGCTGATCGATCCAGGGGCGCCCATACGATATGGAGGTCAGCACGGCTGTCAGTCAGAATAAAAGTGTTTTGTCCGAAGAATATTCGTTTTCTATCATCCGGTTCATTTCTTCCGGGCTTTCAATACAGCCATTCGTAAGCCAGCGTTCGATCACAGCAATCAGACCTGCGCAAAAAAAGGTCTGATGATAGAGAAGCTCTTCTTCCGATGCATAATGAAGCCGTTTAAGCAGCAGGTGCAGCTTATTCTGTAGTGCATTGGGAAGGAGAACTTCTCTTTGTTCTGAAAAGCGGCTGTTGTGAAAATAGTATTGGAAGAAAGCTGCGTGCTCTTTTATAAACTCAAAAAGCTTTATAAAACCGTTTTCTACTCTGCTGCCATTCTCTGGCAGAAAAAATTCCATAATCTGCTTATACATCTCACCTATTAATTCCCTCATCAATGCCGGAATATCATCGTAATGCCCGTAAAAGGTAGTCCGGTGGATCTGGGCATGGGCGCAGATCTCACTGACGGTAATCTTTTCTGGTTCTTTTTCTTCTAACAGATTTAAAAACACCCATTTAATCTTGTTCCTGGTTTCTATATATCGCTTATTCCCTTTTGTGTTCATACTGCCTCCATTATTTCTACACATATAGCAATATTGTCTCTTGTGGTGCGGTTTCAAGATGATTATACTAGAAATATATTAAATCTACAAGTGGTGTATTAATAGGAGGAGATACGATGCAGCAAAATCAGGAAATGTTGGAAAAGGGTTCTTATGGGAGTTTGATCTTAAAATTGAGCATACCGACGATTATTATTATGCTTGTTATGATCATTTATAATATGGCAGACACCTTTTTTATCGGCCAGACAGGGGACCCGAATAAGATTGCGGCGATTTCGCTCTGCGGCCCGCTCTTCTCTGTCCTGTCCGGATTGGGAACTTTATTTGGCAGTGGCGGCTGTACCGCAATTTCGCTGGCGCTTGGAAAGAATGAACGGGGGCGTATCAAGGCGGTTACCAGTGTATGCTGTTATGGAGCACTTTTGATCGGGATCATTTTTTTGGTATTTGTGTACTTTTTTACACCGATTATCTGCACAATGCTAGGAGCAGATGCAGATACCATAGATTATACAGTGAAATATCTCAGGGTGATCGCACTTGGTGCCCCTCTGATCTTGTTCAATAACGTTTTTGCCAATATTATCCGTGCAGATGGAGCAGCAGCCCAGTCGATGATCTCCAATCTTCTCGGGACATTTGTGAATATTGGATTGGACGCGCTGTTTATTATGGGGTTTCAATGGGGAGTAACCGGAGCAGCAGCTGCCACAGTGATTGGAAATACTGTAAGTTGTCTGTATCTGTTTTACTACATTACCAGAAAGCAGCCGGCATTTTCATTGAATCCCGGGGATATCTGCCTGAAATCAGAAATTTTGACTCCTGTTTTGACACTGGGACTTCCTATGGCCTGCAGTACATTGCTGATGAGTTTTTCTGGTATGCTTGCCAATCGGCTGATGACAGGGTACGGAAATACAGCGCTCGCGGCAACAGGGGTCTCAGGAAAGATCGGCATGCTGCTCACCATGCTGTCTATGGGAATCTGTATGGGATTCCAGCCGGCGATTTCTTACAATTACAGTAAAGGAAACCGGGCGAGGATGGTTCAGATTATCCGAAATACAGCCATTTTTACGGTTGCAGTTGGAAGCGCTTTGACAGTCATATGTCTGGTATTTAGAAATAGTATCATCGCAGCTTTTATTGATAATGAAGAAGTAATAAAATATGGGCAGGTTATGGTGATAGCATCACTCCTTGCCGGTCCGATCTATGGTCTCTATCAGCTATGCCAGACATTCCTGCAGTCCACGGGGAAAGCGGCTTATGCAACGTTTGTATCGGTTCTTGATAAGGGCCTCGTCTATATTCCGGTTTTGTATTTGCTGGAACATTTTTTCGGGGCTTATGGAATTGCATTTACATCATTTGTAACGCTGATTTTTTCACTTACAGTTGGAATTCTGTGCAGTATCCGTTGGAACCAGTCTTTAGAAATATGCGTCAATAGTTAAAGCATATGGTTTACCGCTGCATGATTACGAAAATATTCAGGAGCAGCTTGGCAGCCTTTACGGAGAGGAGGTAAATAAGTTGAACTTTTGTTTTCAAAGTGATAATATTATCCTATCTAATAGGCAGGAGGAAACAAAAGTGAGTAAGAAATTAATGGAAGTCATAACAAATCCTGTAAAGTGTAAGCTTTTATTCGAGATCGAGGCGTGCCGGCAGACGACGGCAAAGCACCTGGCCGAGAAGTTCAATGATATCCCTCAGGCAACGCTGTATCGTTATCTTAAGAAGATGACAGAAGACGGGATCTTGAAAATCGTAGACCAGACACAGATCCGGGGGGCTGTTGAGCGGACTTACAGTGTTGCCATTGACTTAAACGCAGATGGGATAGAGATGCTGGATCATAATTCCGGTCAATTATATATGCAGGCTTTTACCCAGTTCGTTATGGGCTTTATGAAGCAGTTCCAGGAGTACTGTGACCGTGACGGTATTGATATTAAGAAGGATAAATCTGGCTATTCCCTGGCCCCTTTATATCTGACAGATGAGGAGCTGGAAAGTCTTATGACAGATATACATGAGGACATAAAACCATACATGAACAACGAACCTTCAGCAGGCAGGAAGCTGCACTCCATTGGTTTGATCGTTTCGCCTCCAACAAAAAAATAGTTTGAAAGAAAAGATTTCATTTGAAATATAGTCTTTTATTCCCCCAATAATCTCTCATTTGAAAAAAGTGGGAGATTTTATTTGACTTATTATTATCATAGTGATATTATTATCTTAATGATAATAATATCACTATGGAGGTAATCATTATGAAGAAAAAAAGTATCATCATCACAGTCGTATCCTTTGTTTTCTTAATCGCGCTGACATTCGTGCTGCCCGGGGAAATTCCACTGCACTTTGGGGTGTCAGGTTCGGGCCCGGAAGTAAACAAATTCTGTATTCTGTTGTTTACACCTGTGCCGGCATTCATCTACTGGGCAACTGTGAAAAAGTACAAAAATTAAGTGGCGAAAAGGGAAAAGGAGGTCCGTATCAGATGAGCAGCGTATTGGAGATCAGAAATTATTCTAAAGTGTATTCCGATCAAAAGAAGGCGGTTGATAACCTGAACCTGACTGTTAAGGAAGGAGAGATCCATGCATTTATCGGACATAACGGTGCAGGCAAGACGACCACGATCCGTGCCGTGGTCGGGATCATGGATTTTGACGAGGGAGAGATCCTCATTGATGGTCATTCCGTGAAAAAGGAGCCGGTAAAGTGTAAGTCGATGACCGCATATATCCCCGACAACCCGGACCTGTATGATTTTGTTACGGGGATCCAGTATTTAAACTATATGTGCGATATGTTCTCGGTTCCGGCAAAAGAACGGGCTGCAAGAATACAAAAGTATGCGGATATCTTTAAGATCACGAACAGCTTAGGAGATCTGGTCGGTTCTTATTCTCACGGCATGAAACAAAAGCTTGCCCTGACAGGGGCATTCGTACACACTCCAAAACTGTTGGTATTAGATGAGCCGTTTGTTGGTCTTGATCCGGAAGCGTCATTCTATTTAAAAAAGATGATGCGGGAATTGTGCGATACGGGAGCGGGTATCTTTTTTTCGACACATGTTCTGGAAGTGGCAGAGAAGTTATGCGATAAGGTTTCCATCATCAACGGCGGCAGGCTGGCAGAAAGCGGAACCATGGAAGAGATCAAAGGCAGCCACAGTCTTGAAGATGTATTTATGGAGGTTGTTGAAAATGATCAAAAAATATAGCTATCTTCTGCGGATGCAGTTTTATCATCTTTTGGGGATAAACCGTCTGCTCCATACCCATGATGCAAAGGAAAAACAGCGTTTTGTAATCGTCGGAGTTTTAGGCTTTATAGCCGTTTCTATTCTCATTGGCTACACGGCAAAATTAAGTCACAGCATGGCAGAGGCCGGACTGGCAGAAGCACTTCCCTCCATGATGCTTGTGATCTGTTCTCTGGCGGCATTGATGCTGACATTTGTAAAAAGTACAGGTGTACTCATCGGCCTGAAAGATTATGATATGGTGATGTCAATGCCGGTGAACAGTCTGGCGATCGTTATGAGCCGGATCACGATGCTTTATTTCATCAATTTACTGATCGGTTTTATTGCGATGCTGCCATCCGGCATCGTATACAGTATGTACATGCACCCGGACTTTAGCGGATATTTGTTTCTGCTTGGCACCCTTCTTTTCTCACCTCTGATCCCGATGATGATCTCATTGACCCTGGGGGTTTTGATCGTTGCAGTATCATCACGGGCAAAGCATAAGAATCTCTTTTCCTTATTGTTAAGTATCACCGGTGTGCTGCTGATTGTCTTTGCCTCTGCAAAAACGCAGACCATGGACACTGCTCAGATCACGGACATAGGCGCAGTTGTGACGGATGCGGTCAATCAGTTTTATCCTCCTGCAAAGCTGGTTTCCAAGGCGCTTCTACATCATGACTGGGGCAGCTTTTTTATCTTTACCGGCAGTTCACTGGCAGTGGGAGGTGCATTTGTCATCGTGTCCGCACATTTCTATCAGCGTTTGAATACGGCCGTGTTTTCCCACCGTGCAGATAAAAATTACGTCATGGGGAGGTTCAAACAGACATCGCCTTTTATGGCGTTATATAAGAAGGAGTTAAGCCGTCTGGCCTCATGTACGATCTACGCCTTAAACTCATGTATAGGGATCATCCTGCTCCTGGTTGTCTCGATCATGGCTGTTTTCTTATTCACGGACACTCTAAAAGTACAATTAGAGAGATCCGGTATGATGGATATAATAAGAAATGTCCTGCCGCTGGCACTTGCGGTCTTTGTGAGTATGACTTCCACAACGGCCCCCTCCCTTTCACTGGAAGGGAAGAACCGCTGGATCATGTGTTCTGTTCCGGCAGATGCAGGAACCATTTATGATGCCAAGATCGCGGTCAATCTGACGGTGATACTGCCGGTCCTAACGATAAGCACTTTCTTGTTGAGCATTGCATTCCGGCTTTCGGCGGTACAGATGATACTTACGTTTGTCACACCCGCCGTCTATGCCTTTTTTATCTCGGTCCTTGGCATTTTTCTGAACATCAAGTTCCCGAAATACGACTGGACGAGTGAATATTATGCGGTAAAAGGAGGCGCGGTCTCTGTCCTGGCCACAATTGGAACGGGCATGGCCGGCAGCATGCTCCCGCTGTATCTTAGTATCTTTTTTTCGAAATATTGTGTCATCATCATTCTGTGTACGACGGTTATGATCCTGGCTGCAACAGTACTGGTGTATCAAAGAATCTGCAGGACAAAGATTTATGCAGTGTAACAAAATAAAGGAATCATGTTGTAAAATAACAGGCCCACTGTTCCTCTCCAAGCTCGTAATATTACTTGGGGGAAAACAGTGGGCCCGTTTTGTCAGATCTGCCGAATAATATCCCAGACACACACATTATGTGCTTTCAGCGGACTGTCCAGGCTGAGGGTCTCTTCTACTTTCAGGAAAATCGTCCTTTCCTCCGGCAGGCAGGCACGCTGCAGGTAGTTTAACTGTTCCCGGACCGGAAGCTTGATATCCATCAGATATTCGATCTCATCGATATTGCTGACTGCGAATCCTCCGATCCAGAGATCCAGGATACTTCCGTTGGCGCGGTCCAGCAAAAAGCGGCTGATCCGGTAGGTGCCGGGGGTCAAGTTTAGCAGGTCAAAACACATCTGGATAGGCGGAGTATTTTCAAACAGTTTATAAGTGTCCGCAAAAGAGATTTCCTTTTCAGACTTAAGCACGGTTGATGCCAGAAAATGTGAATAGTTGAACGTCATGATCTGGTAGTGGTCCGCTCCGCTCTGCGTGACACAATAATCAGGTCCCTTCTGGATCAGTCTGGTCCCAAGGTAGTTCAGCATCTGAAAAGCATAATAAGAGGGCATGGCCGCATGGTCCTTATTGAACAGGCCCTGTCCCCAGAAATACAGAGGTTCTGCCTTTGTTGGATCCTGGAGTGAGGTGGAGTCACTAAAGATCCAGTAACCAAGCATATCACAGTAAGGTGCAGCCTCCAGAGCTGTCTTGCAGATGAAAGCAGCCTGAAAGCAGGAATACTGGATGGGGATATTAGGAATAAAGACCGAGTTCCATTCCGTGATACGAAAGGGGATTCCCGGAAAATATTCTGCGGCCAGATCATGCACTGTTTTGGCCCGTTTGGAAAAAATATCCTTGTCTGTGCTGATAATATACTGCGAATCCTCCAGCTTCGTCAGAAGATTAAAGTAAGCAGAGAGAAAATCGGGCCGTATTCCCTTTTCCTGCAGATCCTTTAAAATAAGACGAAGCTCTTCCGGCCTCTGGCAGGAATCGAGTCCGGGGCCTCCCAGCTTAGCACCGGGCAAATGCTTTTCGATCAGAAGCTGGATCCGTTTGAAATCTGCTGCATACTGGGCAGAAGATTCTTTGGGGGTCTTCCACAATTCAAATATCCATTTGGAGGTCCAAGCGTCAGGATAGGATGACCGGCAGTAGAGGAGAAACGCCTCAAACAGATCAAAAAAGCGGTTGTTCCTCGGTATGGAGGAGGCCTCGGTAATCGTAGCTGAAGATACATTGTAGTTATAAGGAAGCCTGGAAAGCTCGATCATTGGGAAAAAACCGTATCGATATAAAAAGTCCAGCGCATTTTCCACATCCAGAAAGTAATATTCAAAATCAGGGAGCACCCTGGGAATAAACGCACTGCTGATCAGCCCCTGAATACGGAGATATTCAAGCTTTAGCGGCTGTCTGGCTTCTGTAAGCTGTCTTCTGAAATCTTCCATGAGAAGGTTTTTTGCGGAACCAATATTCATAAGCTTGGTGAATTTCCTGGCAAAAGGGACAGAATCCTGTACGTCGATCGCATGCTGCTGCCGGTAAAGCATATCGGCACCAAAGGGGTGGTCCGTTTTTTCTGTGAGCTCCAGGCTCAGGTACTCTTCCTGTAAAAGCTCATTCTGTTTGGACTTCCGGTATTTACTGGGGGTGTCCTTATATTGGCTTCGGAATGCCTTGCTGAATGCGGTGATATCGGAAAAACCATGGCGGATCGCGATATCTGTGATGGAATCATCCGTATAGCAGATATCGCGGTATGCATGGAACAGCCTTTTTTCCAGCAGATATTCTTTAAAGTTCTTATGAAGATATTTCTTAAAAAACTTGGAGAGGTACTGCGGGGTCAAAAATAGGGCTTCTGACAGCGATGACAGGGTCAGTGGTTCCTGATAATGCCCGTCGATATACTCAATGATAGTACTGACACGCTGCTGGTATTTTTCCGGGATCTCATGATCCAGAGAGGCAGCGAGACAGTTTCCCTTTTTCAGCTGATCCAAAAGCTGGAACAAAAGCCCATAGATGGCGAGATCATGGGCGGAGGCATCTTCCAGATACTTTGCGGCAATTGCCGTGATGATCTGCTTGATCACCGTATAATTATTATTGGGCTCGAGAACAGAATCGCAGATCAGGGTCTGGAAGCTTCCCAGGTGCTGCTCTACAAAATAGGATTTAATTCCCATGTGCAGGATCGTGCCCCCTATGTCAGAATCCAGACAGTATGGTGTCTCCGGCCCGATGATACTGAGATCTCCCAGTGAGTAATCAAAAAGCTCATCGGCCCTGGAGATCGTAAGCCTGCCAGACAAAAGATAGATCACATCATAGGAATCGTGACAGATTTCTGCCGGCTTTGTTACATTCGTATAGTTTAAAAAAGTGATGGGCAGTGTATTGGATATATCCATATTAATCAGCCTCCTTGTTTAGGGTGTGGACAGAAGTGATCAGGTCGATCTTAAGAAGGCGGACCTCCTGTCTGCCGGATACCGCCTGTATGGTCAGCGGCTGTCCGGGCCGGACTTCGATCGTTCTCAGTTTCGGTATGAGCTGGGAGTCAAGCTTTAATGCCTGGATATCATTAGGCTTGGAAAGGTTCAGACAGCCGATTTTCCTCCATTGGGCCAAAAGATTGCTTTCCTCACCTGAAATGACATATTCTTTGACCAGATAGGTCCCCGGCCGGACATCATTTAACCGCACTTCCCAGGTCTTGGGTTCGGAGCGTAAGAAGATGTCCTCTGGCCTTTTAAAGTCCCTGATGCTAACATTTTTCTGACAGAAATCAGGAGTAATATGCTCATAATGATAAAAGAGGCATTGAAAGCTATAGTTGGAATGGCAGGTCAGTATGTAAGGCGCCTCATTTTTCAAAAGATAACTGCCCAGCCGGGCGAGCAGCCGATAGGTATGGTAGGAGGGCTTTGGAATATCCTGGTCTGTAAAAAGCCCCCATCCCCCGAACAGCAGGTCCAGAGAGTCCACATACCGTAAGGGGACATCCGACAACAGGTAGTATCCCATGGCCTGGATGCCGAGCTCTGCAGCGGCTGCCAGTGTCTTGGCAAGAAAGGCGGCCTGGTAGGCAGAATCATTGAGTAAATTTCTGGAAGAAAGATTGGAATTAAACTCGGTGATCCAAATCTCCATATCAGGAAACTGCCCCCTGGCAACATCACGCAGTGCGCGAAGCCTTTCGATAGAAAGGTTTTCATTTGTAGAGAGGGAGGCCTGTGCATCGTCACTGGTCAGTGGATAGATATAAGCGCTTACAAAATCAGGCATGGTCTGGTTTGCAGAAAAAAGAGAAAAGATCTCTGCCAGTCTCTGAGGGCTTTTCCAATAATTAAAACCAGGACCGCCGACCTGGCAGCGGGGACTGTAAGCCCGGATGATCTCCTTGATCCGCCGGAAATAGCGCACATATTTCATCAGAGGGAAATTCTCTGCAGATTCCACAAAGTCATAATTTGTATAACTGATCTCAAACCGCCACTGATCCACGCAGTCCTGCCCATAACGGTTGATGCAGGAGCGCAGAAAGTCAGGAAGAAGTTCCATAAGCCGGTCGTAATAAGCGGCAGAGTCCTTGTTCAAGTTGACCGGGACTGTTTCTAATAGATTCAGCTGGATGCGGAACAGCTTATTGCTAAGTTCCAGAAAGGGCAGTATATCATGCTCGATCATGACATCCAGCAGACGGAAGATGCGGTTATAATCGTAGAGTGTTCTGGTGCCAACGGTATACTCTGTGACCAGGTCGAACAGCCGGCAGA
Organism: Faecalicatena sp.; assembly: GCF_058819085.1. NCBI lineage: Bacteria > Bacillati > Bacillota > Clostridia > Lachnospirales > Lachnospiraceae > Faecalicatena > Faecalicatena sp. Next base: position 25,813 of record NZ_JBZUUL010000048.1, on the reverse strand, counting down.
TCCGGCCATAGGAAAAACCGATCTCCTCCTGGGTACGGATGAGTTGATTGAAGATCTGGATGCTGCTAAAATCTGAGGCATATCCCAGATTGATCAGACGCCTCCAGGAGGCAGTAAAAGTAGTATCCATAGACACATCAGCCTCGACAACGCAGGGAAGTGCCTCTGATGACTTCTTTTTGGAAGCATATCCTGCGAAACGGGAAAGATATGTCTTGGCACTATCCGGCGGCAGGAGAGAAGAAAGCGCACTCCGGCTTATGGCCGTTTTGTGAGTAAGCCGGATGGAGGCAGCGTATTGAAGCAGGGGGCCGGCCTGGTTAAGTCCAACCCTGCCGTAGACCTCCTCAGGTGTAAGGCTGGTAAAAGCAAGATAGACAGAGCCTTTCTGGCAGCGGACGTTCTGGACATACTGATGAAAGGTCTGATTCATAAATTTTTTGAAAAAATTGGCAAAATACTGCGGAGTCACCTGGAAATGGGCAGCGGCTTCGCTGAGGGAAAGCTCGTCTCTATAATTCTCCTGTACATAGCCCAGGATCTCTGACAAAAACTGTATCTGCTTCTGAGTCATGATCTCAGGCGAAGGAGGAAGCTGCTCTGCCAAAGGATACAGCTTTGCAAGCTCTCCAAGCAGGGGCAGCAAAAGCGAGGACTCCTGGTATGGATCTGGAGAGGGCTCCTGGCAGGAAAAAAGCGCATATTCTGCTATGTGGGAAAAAAGCCCTGCGGCATGCCGGAAAACTGCAGGTTTCAAAAAGAGCTCATCCCTGTCCAGGACATCATAAAGAAGTTCAGGGGCAAGGGCAAGATTCACAAGGATGCAGCTTCCTTCTGGCTCGATCACAGTCTTTGTGAAAGGCGGCAGCAGTAAAACAGCCCCTTCCTTATAAAGAACAGCATCGGAAAGGAAGGCAGCATGCCCCTCCAGAATACCGACTAATTCAAAGTCGGGAGAATAAAAATCATCCTTTTCTGTGAGATAATGTACGGTACATGAACGAAGCAACGCATTTAATTCTTTGATAAAGCGCATGAGGCACCTCCGGTATTTGAAAAATATGTGGCATTTATATTTGTAATGTACCATATGGGAAGAGGGCAGTCAATAAACAGGAATATTAAAAAATAGAAAAATAAATTAATATTCAGGTTTCGAACATGTGATAATTTTATACCGAAAGATAAAAAAGTAAGAAAACATCTGTAAATTGGGAGAACTATGGAAAGTAGAAATATCATATCTTTGGTATCATCATTATAGAAATCAAAAGAAACACCGGTGGATTTCACAGTGCAGGCACGCAAGACGATAAAGGGATAATGAAGGAGTAGGAAAATGGGAAATAAAGAATATAAGATAGGACCATTGCAATATTTTGCCTACGGTACAGGTAACTTTGCATCACAGCTGTCCTGGACGATGGTAAGTACATATCTTGCAGTTTTTTACACGGATGTTTTTGGCCTGCAGGCCGGTGCAGTTGCAGTTTTGTTCCTGGTGGCAAAGGTCTGGGATGGAATCAATGACCCAATGATGGGCGAGATCATGGAGCATACGCATACACGCTGGGGAAGATTCCGTCCGTATGTCGCAATCGGTGCACCGCTTTTAGTTCTGTTCACCATACTGACGTTTACAGTGCCAAGCTTCGGCGGTACTGCAAAGCTGGTTTACGCGTATGTTACTTATATCGGACTCGGAATGATCTACACAATGACAAACGTACCGTATCAGGGACTTCCGGCAGTTATGACGACAGACTCTTCCAAGATCAACCGTTTAAATACGGCACAGATGATGGGTATGGTATTGGGAATGATCCTTTTGAACCTGTTTACACTTCCGCTGGTTGAATTCTTCGGACGTGGAGATGCAACGGCAGGTTATCAGAAAACAGCAGGTATTTTTGCACTGATCGCCCTTCCGATGTTCTGGTTCTGCGCGAAGACCTGTAAAGAGACCGTGATTGTCCGCAAGGAGCATCAGGTACCGGTCAAGGAATCCATGAAGCTGATCTTCAAAAATAAGAACCTGATGATGATCGTGCTTTACACCATCTTAAATATGATGGGAATGCTCGGAAGAATCGGAGTTGCAGTTTACTATTATATGTATGTGGTACAGGATTTCAGATTCATTACTGTATTCATGATGATGCAGATGCTGGTAGGTGCGGTTGTTATGCCGTTTGCACCGAAGGTGATGGAGAAATTCGGGAAAAGAAACACTATTATATTTGCACAGATCGTGCAGGCAGCAGGCTTAATCATGATGGTATTCGGGCCATATAAGAACATCCCGTATCTGTTCGTCTGTCATATCGTGTATGGCTGCGGTTACATTGCAGGACCATGCGGAGCATGTATGATCGTAGATGCATTGGATGACATGGACTTAAAGACAGGTGTCCGTACAGACGGAACGGCTTTCTCATTAAACGGACTCGGCTCAAAGCTTGGACCAGCTATTGGTTCTGCTCTTGGAATGGCAGTGATCGGATGGTTTGGATATCAGGCAGGACAGGATGTGACTCCTCATGTTCAGAAGGGAATCACGATCGCAGCAAATGTGATCCCGGCCATCGTATATCTGCTTGGAATCATCCCGGTTCTGATCTATGACCTGAAAGAATCCGATATGCCGGCGATCAGAGAGAAACTTAGAATCCGCAATGAGGAACGTGAGAGACAGCATCAGGCAGCTATGGCAGAAAAAGAGCAGTAAGAGCTGACATGTCATAAAGCAGAGCTATAGAATTAGAAATACCATAAGTCAGCAATACAATGGATAGAAAAACTGTCTTTATATGGAGTATAGAAATAAGTCTTCAAGAAAGGAAAGGTAATCGTTATGGAAAAAGTAAGAGTAGGTATTGTAGGATGCGGCGGAATTGCAAATCAGAAACATCTTCCGTCTTTAAAGGCAAACGCAGAGCTGAATGAGGTCGTGGCATTCTGCGACATCATCGAAGAGAGAGCAGTGAAGGCTGCAAAGGAGTACGGTACAGCAGACGCTAAGGTTTACACAGATTACAATGAGCTTGTAAATGACCCAAATGTGGATGTGGTTCATGTGTGTACTCCAAACGTGGCACACTGCCCGATCACAGTAGCAGCATTCGAGGCTGGAAAGCATGTTATGTGCGAGAAGCCGATGGCACACTGCACATCTGATGCACAGAAAATGCTGGATGCATGGAAAAAATCAGGAAAGAAGTTTACCATCGGTTATCAGAACCGTTTAAGAGATGATACACAGACACTGCACGCATCCTGTGCAGCGGGAGAATTGGGAGATATCTATTTTGCAAAGGCACACGCATTAAGAAGAAGAGCCGTTCCTACCTGGGGTGTGTTCCCGAACAAGGCTCTGCAGGGCGGCGGTCCTCTGATCGATATCGGAACCCATGCGCTGGATATCACACTTTGGATGATGGACAACTACGAGCCGGTATCTGTATCCGGACAGGTGTTCTACAAATTAGGACGTCAGGCAGACGGACCGGACGGAAATGTATTTGGACCTTGGGATCCGGAGACATTTGAGGTAGAAGATTCTGCATTCGGCCTTGTAAAAATGAAAAATGGCGCAACGATCTACCTGGAGGCATCCTGGGCATTGAATGTCCTGAAATCCATGGAAGCATCCACCACATTGTGCGGAACAAAGGCTGGTGCTGAGATCCACCACGGCGGAAGCTATCCGCAGGATGAACTGATCTACAATACAGTAGAGCATAACCAGCTGATGGAGAAGACGATCTCCCCAGCCGGAGTCGTTGACTTCTTCGAGGGCGGAGCATCTGCAGAAGGTGTGAGAGAACAGAAACAGTGGTTAGAGGCTATTATCAATGACACAGAACCGCTTGTAAAACCAGAGCAGGCATTTGTAGTAACTCAGATCCTGGAAGGAATTTATAAATCTGCTGAGACTGGCAAAGAGGTATTTTTCTAAAAAGAAGTATAACAGTGGACACAACATTTCCCCGGAAAAAGATTTTTCCGGGGAAATGTTCCAAAAGAGAGAATTGAATAAGAAAAGGAGTCTGATCAAATGTTTCCAAGACAAATGTATAATCCGGATGGATTTAAAAATGTGGAAAAAGACGGAAAAGTAATAGGGTTCCAGTTTGATATGAAGATCCAGTATTACCGCGGCGTCACCCTTTCCATTATCAGAAATATCGAAGTAAATGTAGACGGGACAGAGTATCCGAGGGAGTCTATCCGTTTCACAGTAAATGATGAAACCTTCACATTGGAGGAGATGCGTACGGTGATCAGCAACCGCTGGCTGTTCGGCCAGTATGCGACCGTTACCGTTTTGACAGACGGGGGCTTAGAAGCAGGAGCGCATCACATCAAGTGTACCCAGACAATCGCACCATCATATATGCCGATGATCCTTGTAAATGCCGGCGAATATGATTTTGAAATTTAAGAAGGAGGAGAGACTTATGGATTACAAGATTGGAAGAAGTGTCTCTTTATACAGCTACCAGCAGGAATATTATGAAGGGAAGATCGACCTGGAAGGCTGCATCAGAGAAGTGGCAAAGACAGGGGCTACCGGGATTGAGCTTTTAGCAGAGCAGATGGTAGATGAATTCCCGAATATCTCCGACGCGTTTGTGGACAAATGGTTTGGCTGGATGGACAAATACGGTACAGTACCGACCTGCTACGACGCATTTTTGGAGAACCACATCTATGACAACCGCATGTGCACCTTAAGAGAACAGGTCGACATGATGAAACGTGACATCGACCTTGCCAACAGGCTCGGTTTCAAGACCCTGCGTACTCTGGTCTCCACACCGATGGACGTGATCGAGGGCAGCATCGGATATGCAGAGGAAAAGGATGTTAAGATCTGTCTGGAGGTGCATTCTCCATTCTCTCTGAATTCAGGATGGGCAGACGGATATATGGAAATGATCCTGCGCACAGGAACGAAATACTTCGGATTCATGCCGGACTTCGGCATCTTCTGTAAATCTGTGCCGGATGTACTGCGTGACCAGGCCCGCAGAAGAGGTGTCAGCGAGGATATCATCAAAGTAGTGGATGAAGCGTTTGAGGAACGGGTCAGAAAAGGATTTGTAAAGATCAAATATGACCTGAATCTCGGAAAAGCAAACCACGAGTACCGTGTAGCAAACGGAGAACCAGAGCTGATGGAAAAAGTGAAAGCACTGGGCGGTGATGCAACAGCACTTGGCTATGCCGCATCTACCTTTGCATATACCTGGTGTGACCCACAGGATATCATCGATAATATCCAGTATATTTACCATACACATGCAAAATTCTACAACATGCATGAAGATTACGAAGAGACATCCATTCCGATCAGGGAAGTGGTAGCTGCTTACAAAAAGGCAGGATACCATGGATATCTGTCTTCAGAATATGAAGGAAACGGACTCTTGAACGATGCACTTGAGGTGGACAGCATTGAGCAGGTACGCAGACAGCAGGAAGCACTTAGAAGAGCGATCGAAGAGTAGGAAGAGCGTGTAAGTGAGAAAATAAAATATAGGGTAGACCGATATGGGCCGCGCGGGCAGGGAAACTGCCGCGCGGCTTATTATATGGGGGACAGCAATAGCTGCAGAGTAAGGTATTAAATTTCTATAAAGTAATTGTATTTTGTGATGTGCAGTGATATATTGATTTTACATCAAAATCACAGACTCATTTTATTCTTAAAAATCGCGGGTCTGTTTTCACTTTCTTTTGGTTAGGGGAGAGTTCTGAATTTCTTGGTGGTTCGACCGGGCATTCAATTTTGGTGAAATAATAATTAAATAGGGTAGATATGTCGGATAATAAGATTGTCTTTTGGTTTAAGTGTGTGCAGGAAAGTCATGGTGCTTTATTAAGGATACCATGAAAGGTTTGTTATTGAGGCAGCACTAGATTGAACATAGCAGCACTATTCTGTATAATAAAAGTATACCCATAGGGCATCCCTTTTAGGTATCGTTTCGGCTCATAATACTTTTTTAAAGGGAGTCCTTTTATATGTATTGATAGTAACTGTTCATGGTTCTGAACAGTTACTATTTGTAGATATATAGGGAAAGGCAAAAGTGATGATACGTGAAATCTTTCTGACATAATCCTGCCCAAGAAGGAGGAGACATCATGTCAGAAAAAGGTAACATTGCGTATCAAAACAAGGATATTACTGCAAAGTATTTGGAGGAGCATTTTACATCAAAAAGCTTTTCGGTGTACGGAATCGATGTTCCGAAAATCGTACAGGTACTGCCTACAAACCTGCCCATTATAGAGGCAAATGAGTTAAGGCTTGATAATTTGTTTTTGCTTGAAGACGGTTCACTTGCACTTGTGGACTACGAGAGTGTTTATGCGGATGTGCATAAGATTAAGTATTTGAATTATATTATCCGCACGTTAAAACGGAGTATGAACCAGGAAAATATTATGCGCCCGATCAGGATGATCGTGATTTATACAGCAGATATCAAGCCGGAACAGACACGTCCAAAACTGGATGTAGGCTGCCTGCAGTTTCATCTGGAAGAGGCATTTCTGATGAAGCTTGATTCTAAGAGAATTGAGTCTGATATATGTAGGAGATTAGATCGGGGAGAAGAGCTTACAGAGGAAGAACTGATGCAGTTCATTATTCTGCCTCTTACATATGAAGGAAAAACCCGGAAACAGGAGTGTATCAGACGTTGTTTTGAGATGGCAAAGAAGGTAGAGGATGAGACGAAACAGATATTTCTGCTGGCAGGTATGCTGGTGTTTTCAGACAAAGTAGTTGATACGGAAGATTCTAAGAGAATACAGGAGTGGATTATGATGACAAAAGTTGCAAAGCTGTTTGAAGAGGAAAAAATTGAATATGGAAGACTGGCTTCGGAAAAGGCAGCCAGAGAAAGCGAGGAAAGGTTAATAAAGAAAATGCTTGTTAGAGGGGATGCTGTGGAAGATATCATGGATATCGTGATCAGTCTTACGGAAGAGGATGTCAGGAAGCTGAGCGAAGAGATCAATAAGAATTAGTAAGGGTTAATAAAGGGTAAGTAAATACAGATATTAAATATTTCATATCTAAATTAATATCTTATTATAAAAAGTATTCAATTCTAAGAAATCAAGGTTAAATATATAATCAATTTACCCCGAAAAGATATGATTTTGACGGGCTGTATTCCCTTTCTTTCTTTAAAATATACTTAAAGGTAAATTTAAAGGAAGAAAGGATACAGCGATTATGAAAGAGTATGATGCACAGATCGGAGTGATCGCAGCCGGACCATCCGGACTGGCGGCGGCTGTTCAGGCTGCCCAGATGGGTGCGAAGGTTGTCGTTCTGGAGAAGGCTGCTGCTGTCGGCGGCGCTGCGAACATGGGTATGGGACCTCTGGGAATCGGAACTCATTTCCAGAAAGAGCAGATGATAGACATCAGTGTGGAAAAGGCTTTTAAAATGTTTATGGATTATACACATTACAATGTTGATGCAAGACTGATCAAGAGATATTTCTCACAGTCTGCGGAGACTATCGAGTGGCTGGAGGATATGGGAGTTGAGTTTGAAGGTGCATTCCGATATTTCCCGCAGTCTGAGGCTACCTGGCATATCGTAAAGACAGACCAGGGGATCGGTCCGAGAGCCGCATCCTTTATGAACAGAGCGCTTTATCAGACAGCGCTGGAACTTGGTGTTACGATTCTTCTGGAACATCCGGTAAAATCGGTGATCAAAGAAGGAAACAAGGTGGTCGGAATCCTTGCTAATGATCCGAATGGGGAAGAAGTCCGCGTAAACTGTCCTGCAGCAATCATTTGTACAGGCGGTGCGGGTGCAAATAAGAAGATGATCAAGGAGTTAGTTGGTCTGGAGCATGGTAAAGAAGTCTTTAACTTCGCGATCCCGGGAATCATGGGAGACGGACTGAAGATGGCATGGGAGGCAGGTGCAGACCAGCTTCCGGTCCGCATCGAGATGGCAGCGGATTTAGGTGGAGGTGACCCGACGACAGGCGGTGTGACCAACATTATGAAGCAGCCGAACCTGCTTGTTAATAAAATGGGAAAAAGAATCATGAACGAGGACTACATGCAGAATACGACCTATCTGAGCAATGTGGCAAATCATCAGAAGGACAAGACCTGTTTCTCTATTGTAGATACTTCGATTGTAAAATATTATATCAAAAACGGAGTAGATGTGACCAGTCTCGTGACTCCTGACCCGGATGTCTCTGATTTTTATGAGGGGATCGAGATGCTGCTTGAAAATGGTTCTACCAACTATTTCGTGGCAGACACGATTGAGGAGCTTGCCGAAAAGGCAGGGATCGACGTAGAGAATCTCAAAGCGACAGTCGATGAATATAACTATTTCTGCGATACACGTGATTTGGAATTTTACAAGGATCCAAAATACCTTCGTCCGCTGTTTAAGCCGCCTTATTATGCGGCAGCGATTCATCCGGGCGGATATGGGACAGTAGGCGGCGTGCGCATCAATGAAAATTGTGAGGCATGTGACAAAGAGTTCATGCCGATACCCGGATTATACTGTGCGGGTGCGGACTCCTGTAATATTTACGATGACAGCTACATGTTCCTGCTTCCTGGAAATTCCATGGGATATGCCGTGAATACCGGGCGCATCGCCGGGATGAGTGCGGTGGAATATGTAAACAGATCAGGAGAGGAGGAAGCAAAATGCCAGTAATTACAATTGACGGAAAACAGCTGGAAGTGCCTGAAAATCAGTGCGTATTGGAAAGTGCCCTCCAGAATGGAATCTACATCCCGCATCTGTGTCATCACCCGGACCTGCCAGAAAATGGCTCCTGTCGGATGTGTATTGTAGAGGTGGAGGGAGAAGATGAGGTAGTCACTTCCTGTACCTTGAGACCAAAAGATGGAATGGTGATTCGGACAAAAAGTGAAAAGATCGATAAACTGCGTTCCCTGGCACTGGACCTTTTGCTGGCAGGGCATCCGGAGGACTGCTCAACTTGTCCGAAATATGGAAACTGTGAACTGCAGACTCTGATGCAGTATTTAGGCGGGGCAAGTTCACGCATGAGACACCGGGCAAAGGGATTTAAAGCCAATGAGGAAAATCCTCTGTTGACGCATGACATGAACCGCTGTGTTCTCTGCGGCAGATGTGTCAGGGCATGTAATGATTTAAGAGGAGTCGGTGTTTTACAGTATCAGAAGAAGAACACAGAGGTTTACGTCGGCGCCCTTCATAATAAACTGCTCAAAGATGCGGACTGCCGTTTCTGTCAGGCATGTGCGGAGGTCTGCCCGACGGGTACCATCCGTGACAAGCTGATGATGGCAGATACACAAGGGAAGACGAAGGAGGATGTGGTTGTACCTTGCCGCGCTGCCTGTCCGGCACACACAGATGTTCCGCGTTATATCCGTTTCGTAAAGGAAGGAAAATACGACGAGGCGGCAGCGGTGATCCGTGAGAAGGTTCCGTTCCCGAAGGCATTGGGATACATATGTAACCATGTATGTGAACTGGATTGTAAACGCAAAGAGATCAATGAAGCCATGTCCATCCGTGATATCAAGCGTTATGCGGCAGAGGCGGACACCGGCTCCTACTGGAAGGGGAAGGGCAAACAGCTTGCGGATACCGGAAAGAAGGTCTGCATCGTTGGCGCAGGCCCGGCCGGAATGACGGCGGCTTATTACCTTAGAAAGCAGGGACATGACGTAACGATCAAAGAAGCTCTTCCGTCAGTCGGCGGGATGATGAGCTATGGAATTCCCGAATATCGTTTACCAAGAGAAATCGTAGATGAGGAGTTCCAAGTGATCCGCGAGGCCGGGGTACATACCGAGCTGAATACAAGAGTAGAGAATCCGGCCGGGCTTTTAAAAGAGTATGATGCAGTTCTGATGGCAGTCGGAACACACAAAGGAGTACGCCTGCCGATAGAGGGAAGTGATCTTCCCGGAGTTCTGATCAATACAGATTTCCTGAGAAATGCAAGCCTCCATCAGGAGACCGGACTGGGAAAAAGAGTGGTTGTACTTGGCGGTGGAAACGTAGCTTTTGACTGTGCAAGAACGGCAAAACGTCTGGGTGCAGAGGAAATTCACCTTGCCTGTCTGGAAGCAAGGGAGAAAATGCTCGCAGATGATGAGGAGATTAAGCAGGCACAGGAGGAAGGCATTCAGGTACATCCTGCACAGACTTTCGAAAGAATTACAGGTGAAAAGACCGTGACCGGAGTGGATTTCATGAACGTGCTCTCTTTTACCTTTGACGAGAACCGCCGTGCAGTGATCAAAAAAGAAGAAGGCTCCGAGCATCATATTGACGCAGATACGGTGATCTTTGCAACCGGACAGCGTCCGGATATCACGGAAGAGGCAGGATTGAAACTGGGACGGGGCAACAGCATTGTTGTCAGGGACGGCAGTCTTGCCACAGAAGTGGAAGGAATTTTTGCGGCAGGTGATGCGGTGTATGGAACAAAGTCTGTCATCCAGGCTATTGCATCGGGAAGAGACGCTGCAAGTGAGATTGACCGGTTCTTAGGGGGCGACGGTGATATCAGTGAAAAACTGGCTCCTGAGGAAGAGGCTGATGCATGTATCGGTAAAATAGAAGGTTTCGCGTACCAGAAGAGAGCGAAAGCACAGGTAGAGGCTCCTGAAAACAGGATGGACAATTTTTCAAAGATCGACCATGGAATCTGTGATAGTGAGATCTGCGGTGAGGCAGGACGATGCCTGCAGTGTGACCTGAGGCTTAAGATAACACCTCCAAGGCTTTGGGGTGACTATGAAGCAAAGGAGGAGAGAGTATGAGCGCATTAGAAAAAGCAAAGCAGGCAGGAAGAGAAACCACTGTTGAAAAAATCAGACAGTCAGGCCTAAAGGAATTTGGCGTTTATGCAGAAAACCTGGCCGATAAGATCGAACGGATCCAGGCAGAACATACAGAGTATGACGGCCCGCTTATGGCAGCAGGTGCATTGAATAATGAAGATACCGAGCAGATGCTTCTTTTCCTTGCAGAGGAAATGCCTGAGAAGGTGCTGGACGGATTAAGTGTCCTCTCCTATCTTGTGGGGGCAGAGGAAAGCATCCTGTATGTGCCTGAGGGCAGGGATGAGCTTCGGAACATGCTAAAGCAGAAGGCTGAGAAACTGGGAGTTTCCGTTCAGATAGAAGAAGGAATTGCGGATGTGCGTCGTCTGCGGGGCAGCATCATCAGCCATATAGAGACATTGGCGGCACTTTCTGATGTTATCGGGGAGTGCTATGAACCAGGGACTTATGTCTGTATCAAGATAAAATCAGCAGTGGATACAGAATATAAGACCACGTATCAGACAGAGTGCATGGATCCGGTATTTGTACCTTATGGTACAAAGCCGGCGAGCCTGATACCGGAAGATCTGGAAGGGATCAAAGCCGTTAAGATAGGGTCTCATTTATATGACCCTCCGGTCCTGGATGTAGAGATTACAGATGAGACAGATCTTGGAAACGGCGTGATCACGATTTTCACAGACCGCTGCTGTATGATTGCGGCTTCTGAGGAACAGCTGCTGGAAAAGAGAAAAGCAAGCTGTGGAAAATGTACCTTCTGCAGGGAAGGTCTTGGCCAGCTTTACACCAGGATTCATGAGATCACAATAGGAAAAGGCGATTTTGCCGGATTAGACATCATGAAGGAGCTTGGAGAGGCAATGCCGTTTTCATCCCTGTGCTCCCTGGGACAGAGAGGAGCGGACTTCACAATAGATACCCTTCGTTTATTTCCGGAGGAATACGAAGCACATATCAAGAAGAGAAAATGTCCGTCCGGCCAGTGTGCAGCATTTATCAACATGTATATCGATCCGTCGGCATGTACCGGATGCGGAAAATGTATCCCGTCCTGTCCGGTGGACTGCATCGAGGGTCTGCCCGGATATATCTACATGATCGAGGATATCGATTGTACCAAATGCGGAAAATGTATGGAAGTCTGCGAAGAGAATGCGATCATAAGAACCGAAAAACGAGTGCCGTCCCTGCCGGACAGACTCACCCGCGTCGGTCGGTTCAAAAGATATTAATACGAAGAAAAAGATGAATTTTAAGAATATTCTGAAAACGGAGAGCAAAGGGGTCAGACCCCTTTGAAAATAGGAGGAAAAAATGAAGGTTTTAGGAATTAATTTTGGCGGACGTAACATGAAGTGTTCAGAAATTATGATCAAGGAGGCTCTTTTTGCAGCAAAAGAGGCTGGGGCGGAAGTGGAATTTATCCGCACGATCAACATGCGGATCGATCACTGCTCTGGCTGCGGTGTATGCAGCACGAAGCGTGACCAGGGTGAGAATGTCCGCTGTATCAAGAAGGATGATTACCTTGCATTAGAAGAAAAGATTCTGGATGCAGACGGTCTGATCGTGGCTGCCCCGGTATTCTCAGTGGGAATCACAGGACAGATCAAGAACTTCATCGACCGTTTTGGTGCCGCACATGACAGGGCAGCACTGGATGAGATCCAGAAGAAGAGAATCGCAGAAGGCAAAACAGGAGATGAGCTTTTAGATCCTCGTTACTTTAAGAAACGTTATGTGGGCTATATTTCCGTCGGCGGTGCAGATACTCCGCACTGGGTAGCTTTTGGTCTTCCGATCATGAACATGTTCGGAACCTCCATCCACATGAAAACGGTTGGACAGCTTGACGCATATGGACAGGGACAGCGTGCAAATCCGGTATTTGACGAGGAGCTGATGTCACAGTGTCGTGAACTTGGAAAACGTATCGTGGAAGCGGACGGCAAAGAGTATGACGAAGTAGAATGGTTCGGCGAGGAAGGTGTATGTCCGGTCTGCCATGGAAAAGTTATGATGATGGACAATGCTCCAGAAGTTGTATGTGCAACATGCGGGGTAAAAGGCACAATGTACATGGAAGACGGTGAAGTGAAATACAGCTTCAAGGAAGAGGATCTGAAAAATTCCAGAATGAACATGGAAGGCCTGTATGACCATTATTGGGAGATCGAGCACATGAAGGAAGTCTGCATCCCGAAAATCGTGAACAATAAAGAGTGGCTGGATGAACAGCTTCAGAAATACAAAGATTTTGATAAAGTGATCGCGGAAATGTAAGAAACAGAAGCTGACCAGATCAGACAGGCCCTCTGTAGAGCAGAAGAGAAGCATTTAGTCTCTGCTTTACAGGGGGCTTTTCTGGCAGAATTTTGAAGTATGACCGGATGTAAAAGGGCGTATGTAAAAGCGCATACAAAAAGAGGTTGGAAAGAAGGAGAGTTTAGGAATGAACGAAGAGATTAGAACATTGATCCAGAATTTTTATAAGGAGTTTTTTAACGGACATGATGTGGAGTCGGCGAAAAAATATGTGCGTGAGGATTACATCCAGCATAATCCGGGACTGGGACAGGGGCGTCAGGCACTGATGACAGCTTTTGCGGAGAAGTTCCGGGAACACCCTGAATTCCGGCTGGAGATCAAGTGGATGATCGTGGAGGGAGATATGGCAGCAGTCTATCTGAAAAATGTGGGAGAGGACGGAAACACAAGATGCCGGGTAGTCGATTTTTACCGGGTCAAGGACGGAATGCTGGCAGAGCATTGGGACGTATTACAGGAAGTAAAATATTAATTTAAATTGAAAAAAATTAATTCGCAGTGAAAAAAGGTAAATAAAATGTAATGATATGAATAAAAAACTGCTATATAATATGACGTTTATGGCAAATATCAGAAAGTTGGTTTATCAAAACCGTGATAAGATACAAATAGAAAAAGAAATTCGATGGAAATAAATGATAGGAGGATTTGAATATGAAATTAGGATTTGTAAGTGCCATTTTGGATCAGAGCAGCTATGAGGAGATGATGGACACAGCAAGTGAGCTGGGATTCGGGTGTGTGGAAGTAGCATGCTGGCCGCAGGGAAAAGCCGAGAGAAGATATGCAGGCGTATCACATATTGATGCAGAGCGGGTGCTCACTGACCCGGCATATGCAAAGCATATTCTGGATTATGCGAGCCAAAAAGGCGTGGAGATCTCTTCTCTTGCATACTACCCGAATACGCTGGATCCAGATCTTTCAAAGCGTGAGACTGCTGTAGAACACTTAAAGAACCTGATCAAGGCCAGCAGCATGCTGGGAATCAATATGGTGACCACATTCATCGGCCGCGACCAGAGTAAGACAGTGGAAGAAAACCTGGAGCTTGTAAAAGAAGTATGGCCGTCCATCATAGAGACTGCCGAGCAGGAAAATGTAAAGATCGCTATTGAGAACTGCCCGATGCTTTTCGACGGGGATCAGTGGCCGGGAGGACAGAACCTGATGACAACTCCGGCAAATTGGAAAAAGGTATTTGAGATACTGCCAAGCAAGAACCTGGGAATCAACTATGACCCATCTCATTTTGTATGGCAGATGATCGACTACATCAAACCGATCTACGAATTTAAAGATAAGATCTTCCATGTACATTATAAAGACATTAAAGTATATCCTGACAGATTACAGGAAGTCGGTATCATGGGATATCCTCTGCAGTTCATGTCACCGAAGCTTCCGGGTCTTGGAGATGTAGACTGGGGCAGATATGTTAGCGCTTTGACAGATATCGGATATGACGGATATACCTGCATCGAGGTCGAGGACAAGGCTTTTGAAGGAACAGCGGAAAAAGTGAGAAAGAGCCTTGAGTTAAGCAAGAAATATATGGAGCAGTTTGTAATCTAAAAGTAAGCAAAGCTGTAAGAAGAAACAGACGTTGAATTAGAATATCAGGAGATGAGAAAATGGAAAAAATGAAATTAGGAATCGTAGGTTTTGGGTTTATGGGACACTGCGATGCAGATATGATGAAGACCTTTGATGAGATCGAATTAAAAGCCGTGGCGGATACAAATCCGGAGCAGTTAAAGGACGCACCGGAAGGTGTAGAGACATATAACTGTATAGAGGACATGCTGGAGCACGCAGATATTGATGTTGTGATGATCTCCACACCAAACCCAAGCCATTTGGAAATGGTAGAAAAATGTGCAGCTGCCAAGAAGCATATTATCTGTGAAAAACCGGCAGCTATGACTGTCGCACAGTTTGACAGGATGGTGGAGGTAACCAGGGAAAACAAAGTGATCTTTACCGTACACCAGCAGAGAAGATGGGACAAGGACTACCGCATTATGAAGGAAGTCTATGACAGGAAAATGGTAGGAGATGTCTACATCATCAAATCCCAGCTCTACGGTTTCAACGGAAACATGCATGACTGGCATGTGTACCCGGAGATGGGCGGAGGAATGCTCTATGACTGGGGTGTACATCTGATCGACCAGATGCTGGATATGATCGATTCCCCGATCGATTCCCTGTATGCGGATTTAAGAAATGTTATCAACGAGAAGGTGGATGATTTCTTCAAGATCATCTTGAAATTTAAAAACGGGATCACCGCCGAGATTGAGCTTGGAACCTACTATTTGACGCCGAAGAGGGCATGGTTTATCGGAGGAAATACAGGAAGCGCCATGATCGACGGTTTTGCAGGGGAAGGAAAGATCGTCCGTACGGCACATCTCCTTGAAAATGTACCGGGTAAGATCACGATGACGGCAGCAGGTCCGACAAGAAGCTTCGGCCCGGCAGCACCAGGACTCCTGGTTGACGAGCCGCTTCCAGAGGTGGATGTGGCACAGCGAGATTATTTTGTACATTTCCTGAAAGCATTCAATAAGGAAGAAGAAATTATCGTAAAGCCAGAACAGGTCAGAAGAGTGCTGGCAGTTATGGAGGCAGTCCGTGAGTCCGCAAGGACAGGAGAAGCGATCCGTTTTGAACACGAATAGCCATAGACGATAGAAGATGGTGAAAATCATGAATCGTAAAAAAATAGCAGTTTCTATCTTTATGATCGCATTTGCATTCGGATTGAACATTACAGGGATCATGCCGATCTTAGGTATTTTGAATAAACAATATGCGGCACAGGGGACAAGCGCGGTGCAGATCCTGCAGACCATCCCCTATGCACTTTTGATGGCAGGTTCACTTGTCATCGGGTGGCTGACATCCAAATTCAGTAAGAGAAACATCGCAATGGCCGGACTGACTGTAATTGGAATCTGTGGGATACTGCCGTTCTTCCTGAACGGATATGGTATGCTGCTGGTATCCAGGATCCTGATCGGGTTTGGCTTCGGGATCACTTCCCCGATCAATACTGCGATCGTAGCGGAATTCTTTCAGCCGAACGAACGCCCGGCTTATCTTGGACTTCACGTGGTTGGGATGGGCGTGGGAAGTATGGCAGGCAATCTGATCGGAGGTGCGCTTTCAGGACTGGGGTATCGTTTCTTTTATCTGGTTTATATGATCGCTTTCATCTCACTTGTGGGAGTCAGGCTCCTATTGCCAGATACACCGCCATCAAAGGAGGCAAAAGCCGGAAAGGCAAAACTGAATGCAAAGGTATACCTGATCTCAGGTGCCTCTTTTGTACATACGTTATTCATCACTGTATACAATACCAACATTGCGATCTATGTGTTAGAGCAGATCACGAAAAATACAGCCGTCACAGGTGTTGTGACAGCACTTAATGCTGCATTTGCATTGATGGTAGGGGCAGGCTTTGCATTTATCTCCAGATTTCTGGGCAGACATACACTGCCTGTTTCAATTTTGCTGGCTGCGGCGGGATATGGGGCGATCCTTCTGATTCCCGGTATGGCGGGGGTTTATATTGGAAGTGCGTGCTGCGGGGCATCTCTAAGCTGCTTTATGGCACAGTGCTCATACCTGATCTCCCTCTCTGTCAAAATGGAAGCCGTGGCAAAAGCAAGTGGAGTGTTTGCAGTCATCGGAGGGATCGGCGGGTTGATCTCTCCCCTGCTTTTAGGAACAGTTTCCGCAGGTGTTTTCGGAAGCAATACTGCAGAAAATCAGTTTTTGATCAGCGGGATCGGTATGGCTGTGTTATGTGTCGTAACATGGGGCTTCACTCTTTGTGAAGCAAAGAGAAAAGAAAAGACAGCAGAGGCGTATATTTCAGGATAGAATATGACAAAATAAAAGGTACATCAGACAGCAGGACGCTGTTGATGTACCTTTTTCCTTTTCATTTAGTTAAGAAAAGAATAGTCCGGTGATTCAGGATCTATATTTGTGATTTCTTTCTTCTCAGCACTTACGCTTACGAAGAATTCAATATTATTCTCTTTGGAAATCTTATTCAATTTTTCAAGGAAATAAGGGAGGCTGTCAAGGGAAATGTCTGCCTGCTTCAATACACCATCAATAAAGATCGTCTCAATATCGTGGTTACCGGCTACCATGCCATATATGAAACCAACAAACTCTTCTAGAGTTGAAATGTCTTTGTAATCTGCCATACAGATTGCACGGACGTTGAAGTCTACGCTGTATGTATCACGATGACTCTTTTTAACTAAAACTACGTTACCGTTGGAAGTTTTCACCTTCTCATTTGCAAGTTCGATCATTTGCTGTGTCTTTCCGCTGCCCTTAGGACCTGTTATTAAATTTACCATGGCGAATCTCTCCTTTATGTATGTTATTTGAGCCAAACACTGCTCAGATATCTTATGACTATTATACACTAAAGTGCCGCCAGTAACAACTAAAAAAAGGATAAATTGCACAAAAAGAAAAAATAAAATTGGAGTGGTAACAAGAAGCATTTGCAGGAGGGAAAAGAGATGCCGGCAGAGGTATTGTTTTATTTTTTTCAACATAAAAATGCACAGGTGAGGCTTAGATTTCAGATTGTATTTCAATGTGCACCGCTGTTAAAGGGGATGAGGGTATCCTGCGGTATTATGCTGGAGAATTCACTGTACTATGGATTAGAGTCTGTTTTAAAAGATACAGGGATTACTTATAAGAAACTTCTGGAAACAGGGGATAGAATCATGGTTTTATTTTATCGGGAGAAGGAATTGGGGGAGTATCTCAACCGGATCGGCACAAGGAGTTTCCTGCGTGATTATGGATATGAAGAGATGGGGCTTTCCAAAATGCTGGACCGCCTCGTCATGCGTGCGGCGCTATTCGCAGAAAAGCAGATCGGATTTCCTCATGAAATTGGTATTTTCCTTGGTTATCCGCTGGAAGATGTAAAGGGATTTATTGAAAATGAGGGGAAAAGATATGTGCTGTCCGGATATTGGAAGGTCTACAGCGATCCGGCCCGGGCAGAGTGGACCTTCCATCAGTATGATGAGGCGAAAAATCGTGCTGTTAATGAATTTTTGACGGGAATGAATATCTGTGGGATCATAAAGAACAAACTGTAGATCCCGGTTATGATCTCTATAGTGTTTTCAAAAGCGGGGAAAGAAGAGATAAATAATTTGATTGACAAATGTATTCCTTCACGCATAAGATAAACTTGTATGCAAAAGACTACAAAGATGAATGGGGGAACGCACATGAACCAAAACATGATAATAGGTATACTCATTCCCTTCGCGGGGACAACATTAGGCGCAGCAATGGTATTCTTTATGCGCAGGGAAATGAACGAAAAGCTTCAGAAGGCCCTTTTAGGCTTTGCATCAGGAGTCATGATCGCAGCATCCGTTTGGTCCCTTCTGATCCCTGCCATCGATATGGCTGAGGAAGGCGGAGGAATCGCATGGATCCCGGCGGCAGTTGGTTTCCTTTTAGGAATGGGATTTTTGCTGCTTTTAGATACTGTGACACCGCATATGCATCTGACCGGAGATGAGGAAGGGGTGAAATCCAACTTCAAGAAGACAACCATGCTCGTTCTCGCAGTAACACTGCACAATATTCCCGAAGGTATGGCTGTTGGCGTTACGTTCGCAGGCGTGGCGTCGGGAAATACGACAATGTCCCTGGCTGGAGCATTTGCTCTGTCCATTGGTATAGCTATTCAGAATTTCCCGGAGGGGGCGATCATATCCATGCCTCTGAGAGGGGAAGGCGTCTCAAAGACGAAAGCCTTCGTATACGGAACTCTTTCCGGCATTGTTGAGCCTATCGCCGCGGTAATCACTATACTGCTGACAGGCCTGGTGGTGCCGATCCTGCCGTATCTGCTCGCGTTTGCAGCCGGGGCGATGATCTACGTTGTTGTGGAAGAGCTTATCCCTGAGGCACAGGCAGAACCACATACCAACATCAGTACCATCGGAGTGGCTGTCGGATTTACGCTCATGATGATTCTGGACGTGGCATTAGGATAGGAAAGACGCGTCATACTGTTCATGCTGCCTGTTACCAAAATGCAGATGTGATGCATCTTCCCAGTTTTCCGGCGCCTTTTGCTCAATCTTAGAGAAAAGGTCTTGACTTATTTTAACATTCTTCTTATAATAAGTAAGAATATTGCAGAAACGTTGATGAGGAATAGTAAGAGCCTATCGTTTTCAGAGATCTGCCGGGCGGTGCGAGGCAGAAACGTAATCTCCCAACTCCCCTCGGAGTTCTTTTATTGAAAGGATAGTAGATAAAAGCGGGTCTTCCCGTTACAGAAGCAATGAGTGCATCTGGATGATCAGATGAATGAGAGTGGTACCACGGAAATCAAAGCCTTTTCGTCTCTTAATTGAGAAGAGAAGGCTTTTTTATGATATCAGGAAAATCTTCTGGAATGTCCTGATATCATAAGAACTCACCGGGGGATGCACACGCCGCAATAAGGGATATAACCGCTTTTGCGGCATCGCGGCGGCGCTAAACTGTGCAAGCCTCTCATGAGTGGGGGATTTGAAGTGGGCTTGCCCACTTCTTATGTTGGAAACCCGTCAGGATTTTCAATGAAATGTGTAAAAAATGGAAAGACAAAAGAGATCTAAACAGGAGGAATCGAAAAATGTCTAAGATTGTGTACAATCACAAGGCTGTTGAGAAAAAATGGCGTGAAAATTGGGCTCAGAACCCGGTAAATCCCAAGGTGGATGACAACGGCAATAAGAAAGAAAAATATTACTGCCTGGATATGTTTCCGTATCCGTCAGGCAACGGCCTTCATGTAGGACACTGGAGAGGTTATGTTATCTCCGACGTATGGAGCCGTTATAAATTACTCCAGGGATATTATATTGTACATCCGATGGGATGGGATGCTTTCGGTCTGCCGGCGGAAAACTATGCCATCAAAATGGGGGTTCATCCGGCTATCTCTACAGCAGAGAATGTGAAGAACATCAAGCGCCAGATCAATGAGATCGCAGCTTTATATGACTGGGATATGGAGGTCAATACTACAGATCCTGATTTCTACAAATGGACCCAGTGGATTTTTGTGAAAATGTTTAAGGAAGGGCTTGCTTACGAGAAGGAATTCCCGATCAACTGGTGCCCGTCCTGTAAGACAGGTCTGGCAAATGAAGAGGTTGTCAATGGAAAATGTGAGCGCTGCGGTACAGAGGTAACAAAGAAGAACCTGCGCCAGTGGATGCTTAAGATCACCAAGTATGCAGACCGCCTGTTAAATGACTTAGATAAACTGGACTGGCCGGAAAAGGTAAAGAAGATGCAGTCTGACTGGATCGGAAAATCTTACGGTGCAGAGGTGGATTTCCCGGTTGAAGGAAGAGAGGAAAAGATCACTGTATACACAACAAGGCCGGATACTCTGTATGGCGCAACATTTATGGTGCTCGCACCGGAGCATGAACTGGCTGCAAAGTTAGCCACACCTGAGACAAAAGAAGCAGTAGAGAAATACATTTACGATGCTTCTATGAAGTCCAATGTTGACCGTCTGCAGGATAAAGAGAAGACAGGAGTCTTCACAGGAAGCTATGCGATTAATCCGTTAAACGGCGCAAAGACACCGATCTGGCTTTCTGACTATGTACTGGCTGATTATGGTACAGGTGCGATCATGTGTGTACCTGCACATGATGACCGTGACTTTGAATTTGCTAAGAAATTCGATATTCCGATCATTCAGGTCATCGCGAAAGACGGAAAAGAGATCGAGGACATGACAGAGGCTTACACAGAGGCATCAGGAACCATGATCAATTCCGGGGATTGGAACGGCATGGAGTCCGCTGTCCTGAAGAAGGAAGCTCCTCATATTATAGAAGAAAAAGGTATCGGACACGCAACGGTCAATTACAAGCTGCGTGACTGGGTATTCTCCCGCCAGCGTTACTGGGGCGAGCCGATCCCGATCGTCCACTGCCCGGACTGCGGAGCCGTGCCTGTACCGGAGGAAGAGCTGCCGCTTCGTCTGCCGGAGGTAGAATCCTATGAGCCGACAGGAACAGGAGAGTCACCGCTTGCCGGAATCGACGAGTGGGTGAACTGCAAGTGTCCGGTCTGCGGAAAGCCGGCAAAACGTGAGACAAACACCATGCCTCAGTGGGCAGGATCTTCCTGGTATTTCCTGCGCTATGTAGACAGTCATAATGACAAAGAACTTGTTTCCAGAGAAAAAGCAGATGAGATGCTGCCGGTAGATATGTATATCGGCGGTGTAGAGCATGCAGTACTTCACCTTCTGTACTCCCGTTTCTATACCAAGTTCTTATACGATATCGGAGTGGTTGATTTTGATGAGCCGTTCCACAAGCTGTTCAACCAGGGGATGATCACCGGAAAGAACGGAATCAAGATGAGTAAGTCCAAAGGAAATGTAGTTTCACCGGATGATCTGGTAAGAGACTATGGATGCGACTCCCTGAGAATGTACGAACTTTTCGTAGGACCTCCGGAACTGGATGCAGAGTGGGATGACCGTGGAATCGACGGCGTAAACCGTTTCCTGAAACGTCTCTGGAACCTGCTTATGGACAGTAAGGAAAAAGAGGTCAAAGCAACAAAGGAAATGATCAAACAGCGCAACAGACTGGTTTGTGATATCACAACACGTCTCGAAAGCTTCAGCCTGAACACCGTTATCTCCGGTTTCATGGAATACAACAACAAATTTATCGAGATCGCGAAGAAAGAGGGCGGAATCGACAAAGAGACATTAGAAACAATCGCTGTACTTCTTGCTCCATTCGCACCACACTTTGCAGAAGAAATGTGGGAGCAGTTAGGTCATAACGAAACCGTCTTCAAGGCAGGATGGCCGACCTATGACGAGGCCCTGATGAAAGATGACGAGATCGAAGTAGCCGTGCAGATCAACGGAAAGACCAAAACAGTCATCACCATCCCGGCAGACGCCGATAAAGACACTGCAATAGCAGCCGGAAAAGAAGCCATTGCCGATAAACTGACAGGAAATATCATAAAAGAGATTTACGTTCCGGGACGAATCATAAACATTGTGCAAAAATAGGCAGTGCAAAAATAGAAGAAAGTGCGCTCATCCTGCTTGCAGGAATGAGAGCACTTTCTTTTATTTTTATAGGGCGTATGCCCGTCAAGCGAAGCGAACGGAGTTCGTGAGCTTGTAGCACTGCCGTAAAGGTAGAGGAAGCCTGATGAAGAAAGTGCGCTCATCCTGCTTGCAGGAATGAGAGCACCTTC
This sequence comes from Faecalicatena sp., assembly GCF_058819085.1. Classification (NCBI taxonomy): domain Bacteria; kingdom Bacillati; phylum Bacillota; class Clostridia; order Lachnospirales; family Lachnospiraceae; genus Faecalicatena; species Faecalicatena sp. Next base: position 3,298 of record NZ_JBZUUL010000048.1, on the reverse strand, counting down.
TTTTATTTTTATAGGGCGTATGCCCGTCAAGCGAAGCGAACGAAGTTCGTGAGAGTGTGACTGTACGATCTCTCCTACTGTCTCGGGGGAATCAGCGGCGAACGCTGTTGCAGGTATCATCCCCGCTGTCAGCATGACAGCAAGAAGTGCTGCCATCAGTTTCTTTGTTTTTCCTTTTGGTTTCAAACTTTTCTCCTCCTTTAGTTATCTATGTCAGTACGATTTTTACCTGATGAATGCGTGCTTCCATAGATGTGATTATTATTTCGTTATACCAGCAACTGGTAGATTTGTAACCTGCTTATTTGAAAAAGAAAACAGACATAACGTTGAAAAAACGTGATAAAATGGGCGATTCTACTTTTCGTAGAGTGACAAAACAGCACTCAATCTTTATACTAAGAGAGAAAGGGGCGTTGTTTAATGGATGCAATATATACTGGGAAAAAGATATCATCACTTAGAAAAGAAAAAAGGATGACACAACGAGAGCTGGCAGAAAAGCTGAGCGTCACAGATAAAGCAGTAAGCAAATGGGAACGAGGAGTTTCCCATAGTTAAAGATACCACACCAAATATGATGAACCCACGCTTATACACTACTAGCTATAATAAAACTCAAGGACAGCAATTTGATACTGCTGTCTTTTCTTTTATAAAATTGCAGTACACAGAAAAAAGCTGTAAAATGAAAAATATATTTGTCCTTGTAACAATTTTCGGACATTTGCCTGTTATACTATCTGCAAAAAGTAAAGGAAGTGAGGATATGAAGCAGATTTTAATTGTCGAGGATGACAGTTTTTTGAATAAGATGTTGGCCTATAACCTGACCGCAGACGGCTACGGTGTGACTTCTGCCCTAAATGCCAGAACCGCAGCCGACGCCATCCGCCAGCGGGAATTTGATTTGGTGCTGCTGGACATCAACCTGCCGGATGGGAACGGTTTTGAGCTGTGCAAGAGGATAAAGCCCCAGCACCCGGACACCATCGTAATTTTCCTGACCGCCAACGATCAGGAGAGCGACCAGATACAAGGCTATGAGGTGGGTGCGGTGGACTACATCACAAAGCCCTTTGTGATCGGAGCCTTGCAGCGGAAAATCAAAGCCATGTTCGCCATGCTGGAACACCACAAACCAGCCAAGGATATTTACGATGACGGGCGGTTGTTTCTGGACTTTTCGGAGCAGGGGGCTTCCTTAAACGGCAAGCCCCTGACCCTATCCCCGATGGAGTACAAAATGCTGAACCTGTTCCGTAAAAATCCCCGGCAAGTGCTGACCCGTGGGCAGCTCTTGGAAAAGCTGTGGGATATAGACGAGAAGTTTGTGGACGAACACACTCTAACAACCTCCATCAGCCGGATTCGCAGCAAGATCGAATCCGACGGCGGCGCGCCCTACATCAAGACCGTTTACGGCATGGGCTATCAATGGACGGGAGGCGAGGCAAAATGATGTTTCAAAACCTCTCGGTAAAGCGGATGTTTGGCCGGGTGGCAATAGGACTTGTCCTTTCCATGTCCGGGATCACCATAGCCCTGTTTCTTGTGACAAAACAGACGGCGGTGCTGCTGACGGGCGGGGCGCTGCTGCCGTGCGCCCTTGTGGGGATTTTTGTACTGACGCAGGTGTTTGGAAAGCGGCTGTCACAATTCACCGCTGACCTATGCCAGACCTTAGACCACATGATCGCAGGGAATGAAGCGCCCCAGCGCCCGGAGAACAGCGAAACCCAGCTTGCCAGAATTGGACACCGGCTGGCAAGGCTTTACCAGATCATGCAGGAGAACCGCCGCCGGGTGGATGAGGAACGGCAGGAGTTACAGACCCTTGTATCGGATATTTCCCATCAGGTGAAAACGCCGGTAAGCAATCTGAAAATGGCGACGGACACCCTGCTGGAAAAGCCCATGACCGAGGCGGAGCGCACCGACTTTATCTGGGGAATCCGCAGCCAGACGGATAAGCTGGACTTTCTCTTTCAGGCCCTTGTGAAAACTTCCCGGTTGGAAACGGGCGTGATCCAGTTGGATAAGAAGCCGGGCCGCCTCTTTGATACCGTGGCACAGGCCATGAGTGGAATCGTGTATGCAGCGGAGAAAAAGGAAATCGCCGTATCCGTGGACTGCCCGGAAGATTTGACCGTTTCCCATGACAGCAAGTGGACATCCGAAGCCCTCTTTAACCTGCTGGACAATGCGGTGAAGTACACCCCGGCAGGCGGGAAAATCACGGTGTCGGTGGTGCTGTGGGAAATGTATGTGGAGATCAAAGTGACCGACACCGGCAAGGGCATTTCCGAAAGCAATCAGGCCGCCATCTTCCGACGCTTCTATCGTGAGGAAGAAGTACACGAGCAGCAGGGCGTGGGCATTGGCCTGTATCTGACCCGCGAGATCGTAACGCGGCAGGGCGGCTATATCAAAGTGGTTTCGGAGCCGGGCAAGGGTTCGGAATTTTCCATTATGCTGCCTACAAAATAGAACGCGGCGGACGGCCATTTCCGGCTGCCCGCCGTAAATTTTTTTGAAATGTCCGAGCGTTGTAACATTTCACCCCGATTTTCAATGAAATTTTTTAGCCGCTGTAACATTTCGCGGACATTTGGGTTTTACAATAGCCTTATCAACAGGCAGAAAGCCTTGAAAGGAGTTTTGAGTATGAGCGTTTTGCAGACGATTGATCTGAAAAAGTATTACGGCACAGAGCCGAACATTACCCGCGCCCTTGATGGCGTAAACTTCTCCGTGAACGATGGCGAGTTTGTGGCCGTTGTGGGAACCTCCGGCAGCGGCAAATCCACCCTGCTTCACATGATGGGCGGGCTGGACACCCCTACTTCCGGCAATGTGATTGTCCGGGACAAAGAACTGTCAAAAATGAACGACGAACAGCTCACCATCTTCCGCCGCCGCAACATCGGCTTTATCTTCCAGAACTATAACCTTGTTCCGATCCTGAATGTGTATGAGAACATCGTCCTGCCGGTGGAGCTGGACGGGGACACGGTGGATCAGAAGTTTTTGGACGAGATTGTTCACCTGCTGGGGCTGGAAGATAAACTGAAAAATATGCCGAACAATCTTTCCGGCGGACAGCAGCAGCGTGTGGCGATTGCCCGCGCTCTGATTACCAAACCGGCTATTGTGCTGGCCGACGAGCCGACCGGCAACCTTGACAGCAAGACCAGCGCCGAAGTGCTGGGGCTTATCAAGCGCACCAGTGCGGAGTTCCGGCAAACTGTTGTGATGATTACCCACAATGACGACATAGCCCGCCTTGCAGATCGGA
>NZ_JBZUUL010000047.1:0-6625 GCF_058819085.1 Faecalicatena sp. | reverse complement strand
TGGCATAAATTGCTATTTTGTTAGCTGAAATATTGAATTTTCAAGGTGCGAAGCCCATTTGGGGTATGGGAAGTCTTAGTTATTGATTATTGGATTTTTTCTGCTTATTAAAGGCGCGGATTTTTTTGTGGACGGAAGTTCCAGTGCCGCTAAACTTCTGAAGGTTCCGTCCATTGTGATCGGACTGACTGTTGTTGCATTCGGGACAAGCATGCCGGAGGCATCCGTCAGTATTACGGCAGCACTCCAGGGAAAGAATGACCTGGCAGTGAGCAATGTGATCGGTTCGAATATATTTAATCTTATGGTGGTATTGGGAGCGAGTGCGATCGTGCAGCCGATGAGGGTGAAATGGTCGATCTTAAAACGTGAATTTCCGTTTTCTATCGTCATTACAGGAATTTTACTGCTGATGCTGACAGGATTTAATTTCCAGGATGCTCTGGCCGGTGACCGGGAATTCGTTCTGACAAGACCTTGTGGGATTTTTCTGCTTGTCTTGTTTGTCGGGTTTGTGATATCTGCAGTGATCGATGCTTTGTACTCCAGAAAGAAGATCGCCGAGTCCGGGGAACCGGAAGAGGAGTACGAAGCGCTGACACCGCTGCGCAGTGTGATCTATGTTGTGATCGGAATTGCCGGCATCATTATCGGCGGTGATTTTGTGGTGGAGAGTGCATCAGATATTGCAGCAAGCTTTGGATTAAGCCAGACATTTATCGGTTTGACCATTGTGGCACTTGGAACTTCCCTCCCGGAACTGGTGACTTCCATGGTGGCTGCGAAAAAGGGAGAGAATGACCTGGCTCTGGGGAATGTTGTGGGATCTAATATTTTCAATATCCTCCTGATCCTGGGAGCATCCGCATCGATTGCACCGATCACGGTGAATGCCCTTGCAGTGCAGGATACGGTTATCCTGATCGTGGGAAGCCTGCTTGTCTATATCTGTGCGATCAGCAAAAAAGGGCTTTCTAAGCTGGAAGGGTTCATGTTCCTTCTGTTTTACGCAGTATTTTTTGTATATATTCTAAAGAGATAATGTGTTCAGTTACATTGCTTTTTTGAGGGATTTCTATTATACTTTAAGTTAAAGCGGCTTGACCGGGAAATATGTCCTTGCGGGCTGCGGCTCAGGACAGCAGGACAGTCCCGCAGGCAGTAGATTCCCGGAACGATAGGGAATTAAACAATAGGTGGCAGATAGGCAGAATTGAAGCCTTGGAGCGAAATAAAGTTTAGGTGAGGTAAAATGGAAAATCAAGATTGGGAGAAATTAGGCGAAGATATCAGCAGGACGGTCCAGGAGGCGATAGACTCCCGGAACTATAACCGCCTGAACCAGACGATCACAAATACGATCAGTGGCGCCATGGATACATTGGAGAAGAGTCTGCACAATGTCGGGGACGTTGTGGATAAGACTGCGCGGAATTTTCAATATCAGTCCCGCCCCCACGGCACACAGTGGGAGAAAAAGGGGTATCGGTATAACCGGCAGCAGGAACAGAACATGTACCAGGGGAGATACCAGGGAGGCGAAGCGAAGCGGGCCGGTACTTACCAGCAGAGACAAGGCGGTGCTTTTAACCAGGGGCAGCAGACTGCATACAGCCAGGGAAGCCGGGCCGGATACAGATCGTCAGAACAGCGCGCGTCACAGACGGAAGTGCCGTCTGCTCCTATGAAGCGTCAGGAATTGTTTGCAAAACCGACCGGGGCAAAGGTCGGCGGCATTATCATGACGGTTATGGGATTCTCCATAGGAATCTCAATGCTGTTCACTTTAGGAGCACTTGTCACAGGCATCCTTTTATCACCGGAGACGATGCCTCTTGGCATATCTGTTATGGTGATACTGGCGGTATTGGCAGGGATATTTACTGTCGGGGGATGGATCCTGGCAGGGGCAGGTACTTCACTTTTAGGAAAAGCAAAGAGATACAGCCGTTACCTTGGCATGCTTGGAGAAAAGGAATACTGCGAGATCAAGTATCTGGCAGATAACATTAAGAAGTCCAGTAAGTTTGTGACGAAGGATATAGAAAAGATGATCCGTAAGGGCTGGTTCAGACAGGGACACTTAGACAGCCAGAGGACCTGTCTGATCACGAGCAACGAGGCATATGAACAATATCATGATCTGATGGAACGCATGGAAAAGCAGAAGTTAGAAGAGAAGCTGAACCGTGAGCAGCAGGCTAAGGAACAGGAAAAGCAGGCAAAAGACCAGAAGAAGCTGGATCCGCAGGTGCAGGAGATCATCCGTACAGGGGATGAGTATATTAAGAAGATCCATGAGAGTAATGATGCGATCCCAGGGGAAGAGATCTCTGCGAAGATTTCCCGGATGGAGGTATTGGTGGACAGGATCTTTGACAGGGTGGAGCAGAATCCCGAGAGTATTTCTGATATCCGCAGGCTGATGGAATATTATCTTCCTACGACAGTAAAGCTTCTGGAGGCTTATGAGGAATTAGATTCTCTGCCGGTCCAGGGCGAGAATATTATTACATCTAAGAATGAGATCGAAAAGACACTGGATACTTTGAATGTGGCTTTTGAAAAGCTGCTGGACAGTTTGTTCCAGGATACAGCGTGGGATGTATCGTCTGATATATCTGTGCTGAATACAATGCTTGCCCAGGAAGGGCTGACAAAAGATGATTTTTAAATCAGGTTTGGAGGAGAGACTATGAGTAATGAATTTGAAGCATTTGCAACAACCCCCACATTGACACTGGAGCCTTTTCCGCAGGAAAAAAAGGCCGTTCAGCCGGTTCCGGAAAAAGAAGAGGCATCTCTTGACGACAGTATTTTAACTGAAGAAGAGAAGAAGGCAGTGGATGCCTTTGTCAGCCAGATCGATCTGACGAATTCTTCTGTCATCCTGCAGTATGGTGCGGGGACGCAGAAAAAGATGGCGGACTTTTCAGAGTCTGCACTTGAAAATGTAAAGACGAAGGATCTGGGCGAAGTGGGTGACCTGCTCTCAGGTGTTGTGAGAGAGTTGAAGGATTTTGACGAGGAAGAGGAAAAGGGCTTCCTGGGTATCTTTAAGAAGACCTCCAATAAGATCAATGCCATGAAGGCTAAGTATGCCAAGGCGGAGACCAATATCAACCAGATCGTGAAGGTACTTGAGAATCACCAGGTGCAGCTTCTGAAAGATGTGGCGATCCTGGATAAGATGTATGAAGTGAACCTGACTTATTTTAAAGAGCTTTCCATGTATATCCTGGCAGGTAAGAAAAAACTGAACCAGGTGCGCAGCGAGAATCTGCCGCAGCTTCTTCAAAAGGCACAGCAGACAGGGCTTCCCGAGGATGCGCAGGCGGCGAAGGATCTGGACTCTATGTGCAACCGGTTTGAGAAGAAGATCCATGATCTGGAGCTGACACGTACCATCTGTATCCAGACAGCACCGCAGATCCGTCTGGTACAGGGGAATGATACCCTGATGGTGGAGAAAATCCAGTCTACAGTTGTCAATACGATCCCGCTGTGGAAGAGCCAGATGGTGCTCGCTCTGGGTGTGGAGCATTCCGCACAGGCAGCGGCTGCCCAGAGAGAAGTGACGGATATGACGAATGAACTTCTGAAACGCAATGCCGAGAAGTTAAAGATAGCGACAATTGAGACCGCAAAAGAGTCTGAGAGAGGCATTGTGGATATTGAGACCTTGAAGAACACGAATGAATCTCTGATCTCTACCTTGGATGAAGTGATGAAGATCCAGCAGGAGGGCAGACAGAAACGCCAGGAGGCAGAACGTGAGATGCAGAGGCTCGAGGGTGAGCTCAAGCAGAAGCTGCTCCAGGTACAGGGATAAGGCATTTCGGCCTGAAGTCTTGACAAAATATGGCTTTTCGAGTAAAATCACAGATACTATGAGCGATGAACGGGATTAGTATATACTTAGAAGTGCCGCAGAGAGGGAGTATAAAGGTGCGAGGCTCCTGCATGGAAGGTATAGAACCGGCCCGGGAGCTGCTGTGGGAAACCGCGGCGTAGAACCGGCGTTAACGGTGTATGAGTGAACTGTGTCAGAGTATGCAGTTAATTAGGGTGGTACCGCCGAGACTTTCGGTCCCTTTTTTGGAGGGAAGAAGGCTTCGGCGGTTTTTTTCTTCCCCGAATATGAAAAGAACGAGGCACATGCCCCGGAGAATGGAAAAGGAGACATATTATGGCTAAGGAAAAGAAATTAGTTGAATCGATCACATCGAGAGATGAAGATTTCGCACAGTGGTATACGGATGTCGTACGCGAAGCAAAGCTGTGTGATTACTCAGGTGTAAAAGGATGCCTGAACTATCTGCCAAACGGTTATGCGATCTGGGAGAATATCCAGTCAGACCTGGATAAGCGCTTTAAAGAAACTGGAGTAGAGAATGTATACCTTCCAGTTTTGATCCCGGAGAACCTCCTTCAGAAGGAAGCCGACCATATCGAAGGTTTTGCACCGGAAGTGGCATGGGTCACACACGGAGGACTGGAAAGACTCCAGGAGAGATTCTGTATCCGCCCGACATCAGAGACATTATTCTGTGACTTATGGAGTAAGACAGTACAGTCCTACCGGGATCTGCCGAAGGTATGGAACCAGTGGTGTTCTGTGCTGCGCTGGGAGAAGACGACAAGACCGTTCTTACGTTCCAGGGAATTCTTATGGCAGGAAGGACACACCATCCATGCAACATATGAAGAGGCAGAGCAGAGAACCCTGACTATGCGCGATGTTTATAGAGATTTTATTCAGGATGACCTGGCGATCCCGCTTATCTGCGGACGCAAAACAGAGAGTGAAAAATTTGCAGGAGCGCAGGATACCTACACTGTAGAAGCGCTGATGCATGATGGAAAGGCGCTGCAGTCAGCAACCAGCCATTTCTTCGGAAGTGCATTCCCGGATGCGTTTGAGATCAAATATGCAGACAAGAATAATGAACTGCACAGCGTGTACGAGACCTCCTGGGGATTGTCCACAAGGATCATCGGTGCGATCATTATGGTACACGGAGATGACAGCGGACTGGTGCTGCCGCCAAGGATCGCACCTGTACAGACAAGGGTGATTCCGATCGCACAGCATAAAGAAGGCGTTCTGGACAAGGCCAATGAACTTCTTGAGGCATTAAAGGCTGCCGGATACAGAGCGAAGATCGATGATTCTGAGAAGAGTCCGGGATGGAAGTTCAGCGAGCAGGAGATGCTGGGTATCCCAACAAGGATCGAGATCGGACCAAAGGATATCGAAAATAATCAGGTAGTAGTCGTACGCCGTGACACAAGAGAGAAGATCGCAGTATCCCTGGATGAGATCACAACAAAGCTGGCTGAAATCCTGGAGACGATCCAGAAGGATATGTTCAACAGAGCAAAGGCATACCTGGATTCCCATATTGATACTGCAGTCACCATGGATGAGATGAAAGAGAAATTCCAGGAGAACCGTGGATTCATCAAAGCAATGTGGTGCGGAGATGAGGCATGTGAGGACGATATCAAGGCACAGACAGGCGGGGCATCCTCAAGATGTATACCGGATGATGAGGAGCACCTCTCAGATGTCTGCATCTGCTGCGGAAAACCTGCGAAACATATGGTATACTGGGGCAAATCATACTAGGAAATGAAGCAGAAGGGGTGAGGCACTTTTGCAAAGGGGTCTGACCCTTTTGCAGAGGGGTCTGACCCCTTTGAACAAGACGAAACAATAAAGTTGACACGGAGGCGATGAAGATGAACAGGGAAGAAGCATATAACATTCTTACAAAATACATGACTGGAGAGAGATTTCTCCAGCATTCTTTAGCAGTTGAGGCAATTATGAAGGGGATCGCAAAGAGGATCGCGCCGGATCAGGTGGAACGCTGGGGAATCGTCGGATTGCTGCATGATCTGGACGAGGAGCAGTGTGAATGGCAGGAGCATCCGGAGGTGCACGGACCGACATCTGTGGAAATTTTGAAAAAAGAAGGTATAAATGATCAGGAATTGTTCGATGCTATATGTGCGCATAATCCGGCATCAGGTGTGAAAGCGCATACGAATCTCCAGTATGCGGTACTGGCGGCAGACCCGATGAGTGGATTTTTAAAAGCGATCGCCCAGATCTACCCGGACAAAAAGATCGCAAGCGTAAAGCATAAATCAGTCAATAAGAGATTCCGCGAGCTTCGGTTTGCATCAGGAGCGAACCGGGATTATATGGAAGCGATCGAATTTACCGGATTGACTCTGGATGAGTTTATTGACATTGCATTGGAAGAAATGTGCAGTATTGCGGATGATTTGGGATTATAAGAGGTGTTATAGGTAAAGTTGCTGCTGCACGCTTACTTTGGGCGTGCGCGGTAAAGTAAAATTGCAAAAACTTCAAGAAATTAGCTGTAAATCCCTTGACTTTCCCGAAAAAACGTAATAAACTAATTTAGCGTGCACAAAGGCAGACTGTTTTTGGTGCGCAAATCAAGATAATTACGATTATCTGCAACCCCTTACCACATAAGTGGGAGGTAACGAAGAATCATAGGAGGTGAAAAAGAATGCCAACATTTAACCAGTTAGTTAGAAAAGGACGTCAGACTTCTGAAAAGAAATCTACAGCACCGGCACTTCA
>NZ_JBZUUL010000046.1:0-50198 GCF_058819085.1 Faecalicatena sp. | reverse complement strand
GCACAGCAGGCATTAGGAATGGTAGAAACAAGAGGACTTACAGCAGCAATCGAAGCAGCAGATGCAATGACAAAAGCAGCTGAGGTAACATTAGTAGGAACAGAGAAGATCGGTTCCGGACTTGTAACAGTTATGGTTCGCGGAGATGTTGGAGCTGTTAAGGCAGCTGTTGAGACAGGAGCTGACGCAGCAGGAAGACTTGGAGAATTAGTTGCAACACACGTAATTCCAAGACCACACAACGATGTAGAGAAGATTCTTCCTACTGTATAGGACTTTAAGATACCCTATTTAATAAGAAACGGGTTGGAGAAGTAAAGGAGCAGTCTCATGGGACAGGCATATGGATTTTTTGAAGTTCCAAGTGTGACGGGAGCAGTTGTTGCGATTGATATCATGTGCAAGACGGCAGATGTGGAACTCGTTACCTGGGAGAAGAAGTTAGGTGGAAGGCTTGTAACAATCATTATCCGCGGAGACGTATCTGCTGTAACCGGGGCCATCGAAACTGCTGCAGCAAACGGGATTAAGAAGCCAGTAGCGCATGTGGTGATCGCAAGCCCTCATGAGGAGATCATAAGGCTGATCAATAACAGCGCGAACAGGGTAAGTTAGGAGGCAGTCAGATGGCAGAAGAGAAAAAACCAACAGACGGCGAAAAATCTGCTGGTTCAAAGGATACAGCAGAAGCAGCAAAAAAAAGCACTGCCAGGTCATCAAAGGCTGCGAAGAGTACAGCAAAGAAGACAACCGGCACTGCAAAAGCTGCATCCACCAGGAAGACGACTACAGCTAAGGCACCGGCTAAGACCCTTAAGAGGGTAAACCAGACGGCGCAGCAGACGGAGCAGGTAGAAGAAAGTATTCAATTAAAGGAGGAAAAAAGAATGTCACAGGAAGCATTAGGAATGGTTGAAACAAGAGGTTTAGTAGCATCAATCGAAGCAGCAGATACAATGCTCAAAGCAGCTAATGTTGTATTAGTAGGAACAGAGAAGATCGGTTCCGGACTTGTAACAGTTATGGTTCGCGGAGACGTTGGAGCAGTAAAGTCAGCAGTTGAATCTGGTGCAGAAGCAGCTGGAAGACTTGGAGAATTAGTGGCTACACACGTAATCCCAAGACCACACAACGATGTAGAAAAGATTCTTCCTACAATGAAATAATTAGTTACGGTTAGTGTGTCGGATGATTCAGGATGGACCTGTTTTTTCGGCACACTATAAACTAAATGAGGAGAATTGATATGGACAATAGTAATGTAGCATTGATTACCAAAATGGTATTGGAAGCTGTAGAGAAGCAGAAGGCTTCTGACGATACCGGATACATGGTGCCGATCGGTGTGTCTGCAAGACATATCCATCTGACACAGGAGCACGTGGAGGCTCTGTTTGGTCCGGGATATCAGCTGACTAAGAAAAAAGAACTGATGGGCGGACAGTTTGCTTCAAACGAACTTGTTACCATCGTAGGTTTAAAGCTGAGAGCGATAGAAAATGTCCGCATCTTAGGACCTGTCAGAAGCAGATCACAGGTAGAGATTTCTGCCACAGATGCGATCCGTCTTGGTGTAAAGGCTCCGATCAGAGAATCCGGTAATGTTGCAGGATCTGCAGCGATCGCAGTTGTAGGGCCAAAGGGTGCGATCTACCTGGACGAAGGATGTATCATTGCAAAGAGACACATCCATATGTCACCAAAGGATGCCATGGCAGCCGGAGTGCATGACGGGGATGTCGTTTCTGTAAAGGCAGACAACGAGAGAGGAACTGTTTTCAATCACGTACAGATCCGTGTGGATGACAGCTTCACCCTTGAGATGCATATCGACACGGATGAGGCCAATGCGGCTAAGATCGCAACAGGTGATACCGTTAGAATTATCAAATAAGAATGATATAAAAGAAGTGCACTGGCACATTAGTATTTACCTGTCTGACAGGAAAAGTGCTGATGTGTCAGTGTGTACATTAGGAATAAAAGTCGCATTAGGAGGATGTTATGCTGATAGGAAAAGTAAAGGGAAGTGTTGTCTCAACACGCAAATGTGAAAATCTGGTCGGCAATAAGTTTATGATCGTAGACGTTCTGGAGCATATGCAGACCGGCGCAAAACAACTCATTGCGATTGATAAGATCGGTGCAGGTATAGGTGATTATGTGCTGGTGTCCCAGGGCAGTGCCGCGAGGATCGGTTCAGGAATGCCGGATGCACCTGTTGATGCAGCGATAGTTGGAATTATTGACGATGGAACAGGACTGGAGTAGTGAAATGATGGAAATGAAAGAATTAAGCAGCATATTGCAGCAGAACGGTATTGTTGGTGCAGGTGGTGCGGGCTTTCCTACTTATGCAAAGTTAGATGAACGTGCAGAGACAATCATCCTGAACTGTGCAGAATGTGAACCACTCTTAAGATTACATAGACAATTACTCGAAAAGTATGCACAGGAAATCGTTGAGACCTTCCACATGATGGGACAGGTTGTAGGTGCAAAAGAAGTAGTTATTGGGATTAAAAAGGCTTATAAGAAAACAATTGATGCGCTCAATGAGGTGATCGGAGAGTACCCAGAGGTAAGGCTTGGGCTGCTCGACGAGGTTTATCCGGCGGGAGATGAAGTTGTACTGATCTACGAAGTGACTGGCAAGGTCGTAAGACCGGGCGGACTTCCGATCGAAAGCGGTGTCGCAGTTTTCAACGTAGAGACAGTATATAATGTATACAGAGCGTTGAACCAGGAGACTCCGGTTGTAGATAAACTGGTCTCCGTAGTTGCAGAGGTGGAGCATCCGGTGACAGTCCGCGTTCCGATCGGAACAACGATCGAGGAAGTGGTAAGGCTTGCCGGAGGGACAACGACAAAAAATGCTGTATACTTTATCGGTGGTCCGATGATGGGATTTATCGGAACAGGCTCACAGCCTGTGACCAAGACAACCAATGCGGTACTGGTACTGCCGGAGGAACATCTGATCATTCAGAAGAAGAGGCGCAGGTCATCCATAGATTTAAAACGTGCTGCGGCATGCTGCTGTCAATGCACGATGTGCACAGATCTGTGTCCGAGAAACCGTCTGGGACACCCGATCGAGCCGCATTTGTTTATGCGTGCAGCTACCTGTAAGGATATACAGGAGCCAAACATATTTATCAACACCATGTTTTGTTCTTCCTGTGGACTGTGCGAGATGTACTCCTGTATGCAGGGATTATCACCAAGGTCATTAATGGCAGAATACAAAGCAGGTCTGCGTTCAAATGGAATCAAGCCGCCGCAGGGTGTTGAGCCCAAGCCGGTAGGTGAGGAAAGAGAATATCGGAAGGTTCCGATGGAACGGCTGATGGCAAGACTGGATCTGACAAAGTATGATAAGGAAGCCCCTCTTGATGAGTCAGGCGTTCCTGTTAAAAAGGTAAAGATCCTGTTAAGCCAGCATATCGGTGCACCTGCATCAGCAGTCGTGAAGCGCGGGGACCAGGTGGCAAGAGGACAGATGATCGCTGAACCAGCGAAAGGCTTAAGTGTGGGAATCCATGCAAGTATAGATGGTATAGTTATAGAAGTAAGTGAGAAATATATTGTAATAGAAACTCAGGAAGGACGTGCAGGCAATGAGTAAGGCAATTGGAATGGTAGAGTATAAGACTGTTTCATCAGGTGTAGTAGCAGCAGATGCTATGGTAAAGACTTCTGAAGTAAGCATCATTGAGGCTCAGACAGTATGTCCGGGAAAATATATCGTGATTATTTCAGGAGATTTAAGCGCCGTGAATGCAGCCATTGAGACATCTAAGGAACTGCACGGCAAACACCTGATCAATAGTTTCGTACTCGGCAACCCACATAGATCGATCTTCCCGGCAATTTACGGAGCTACTAAGATCGAAGAGGTGTCTGCTCTTGGTATCATGGAGACATATGATGCAACCTCGATCATCGTAGCGGCTGATGAAGCAGCCAAGACAGCGATCGTTGATCTGATCGAGCTGCGTATCGCAAGAGGTATGTGCGGGAAGTCTTACCTGATGCTGACAGGAGATGTGGCGGCTGTCGAGGCTGCGATCGAAAAAGCGAAGGCAGCAGTGGCAGAAGAAGGAATGTACCTGGATTCTTCTGTGATTGCTCATCCGGATGCTAAGATTCGCGAAGCAATTTTATAAAAGGACAGAGAATGATTCATCACCGGGGAGGTCCATGGATATGGCCTGTCCCAGGCTGTAATGTTTTCAGGAATCTGTATGATGTAAGTGACCGGGAGGCAGTGCGATGCTGGCAATAGAACGACGGAATGAAATATTAGAAAAACTGCAGGCTGAACGGCGTGTAGTAGTTAGTGAATTAAGCCAGATATATGATGTTTCTGAGGAGACGATCCGAAGAGACCTTGAAAAGCTGGTGAATGACGGCTTTGCCATTAAGAGCTATGGAGGAGCTGTCATCAATGAGAGTGTAAATATTGATTTACCGTTTAACATCAGGAAGAATCACAATGTGATAGGCAAACAGCGCATAGCAGAGCTGATCAGCACCAGGATCAAGGACGGAGAGAGCGTCATGCTGGATGCAAGCTCCACGGCAGTATATGTTGCCAAGGCATTGAAGGGAAAAAGAAATCTGACATTGATCACGAATTCAGTTGAGATCATCATTGAATTATTTGATGTACCGGACTGGAGTGTGCTTTCAACCGGCGGTGTTTCCAGGGAAGGATCGTTTGCCCTAGTGGGACCGCAGACAGACAGGATGCTCCGCTCATATCATGTGGACAAGGCGATCATATCCTGCAAGGGATTTGATCTTAAGGCCGGGCTTACAGATTCTGATGAACTTCTTGCGAATAATAAGAAGACAATGCTGGAAGCAGCGAAGGAAAGAATCCTGGCTGTGGACAGCAGCAAGTTTGATAAAACGGCCTTTACAGCAGTAGGAATGCTGAAAGATGTTACGACCGTTGTTACTGACGAGAAGCCTCCGGCCAAATGGCTGCAGGCACTAAAAGAGTTAGGGATAGAGTGCATCTATCCGAAGTAGAGGAAGGGCACTATGAAAAGCTTTGATATTAAGACTAAAATATATTTTGGCGACCAGGCACTGGATCGTCTGATAGAGATACCATACCATAAAGTACTGGTCATTACAGACCCGTTCATGGCGCAGAGCAATATGATCAATCTGATCACAGATCCTCTCAAGAAAGGGAATATCGAGTTTGATATCTTCAAGGATGTCGTGCCGGATCCTCCGATCGAGAAGATCAGTGAGGGAGTCAAGAAGATGCTGGAATATCGTCCGGAAGCGATCATCGCAGTTGGCGGCGGATCCGCTATTGATTCCTCCAAATCCATCCGTGAATTTGCGCTCCGCGTAGATAACTACGCAGAGGTCGGACTGATCGCAATACCTACCACGAGCGGAACCGGTTCAGAGGTGACCTCCTTTGCGGTGGTATCTGATCCAAAGGAACAGATGAAGTATCCTCTGGTTTCCAGAAGCCTGACACCTGATGAGGCAATCCTGGATGCAGAGCTTGTAAAGAGCGTGCCTCCGGCTATCACGGCAGATACCGGAATGGACGTTTTCACACATGCATTGGAAGCCTGTGTAAGTACAAACAGGAACGATTTTTCTACCGCTCTGGCAGAAAAAGCGATCGAGATCTGTGGTGTGTTCCTGCTCCGCGCATATCTGGACGGGAATGACACACACGCGAGACAGAAAATGCATTCCGCATCCTGCCTTGCCGGATTAGCTTTTAATTCCGCATCATTGGGGATCAATCACAGCATGGCACACCAGCTGGGTGCTACATTCCATGTACCGCATGGACGTGCCAATGCAATGCTGCTTCCGCATATCATTGAATTCAACAGTGATATCAACAAGCACAGCAAGAGCCGTACAGAATATCTTCCGGCTGTAAAGAGATATTCCACAGTTGCGCAGATCCTCGGATTGAGCAGCTACAACAAGATCATGACAGTACGCTCCCTTGTAAACTGGGTGCAGTTCATGCTTAAAGAAATGGATATTCCGCTTTCTATCTCACAGATGGGGAAGATTTCCAAGGAAGATTATTTCAACGCGATCGACCGTATGGCAGATGCAGCGATGGCAGATGCATGTACGCCAACGAACCCGCGTGTACCTAGGAAAGCAGATATTGTTCAGATTTACAAAGATCTGTGGTAGGAGCAGCACGAAAACACAGATTGTAAAACTTCATCAAGAAAGCGGCGGAGCGGATTTTAAATATCTGCTTTGCCAACGGATAATACTGGGAAAGGTTTCCCATATACAAAAAGTACGGATTCGGTATCAAAAAAGATAACGGATCCGTACTTTTTTCTATTTTAATAATAATCCCGATATTCACTGGGCGTCATATGTACAGAACGTTCAAATGCCCTTAAAAAAGTCAGGGTCGTCTTGAAACCGACCTGGCTGGCAATGGAGTTGATGGAAAGCTTGGAATAGGCGAGCAGCTCCTTTGCTTTATTGATCCTGAATTCATTTACATACTGATGGATCGTCATCCCCATCTGCTTTTTGAAGATTTTGCAGAAGTAATATTTTGAGAATCCGATCTGACTGGAGATCGTTTCAATACTCAATTCATCTTTGTAGTTCTGAGAGATATATTTCAGTGCAGCATTGATATTATTCTCCTGGGCCGGGGTCATATCCTTGATGGTACTGATGTTGAATGCAAGGTCATAAAGGGAAGTAAAAATATTATGGATCATCATGGAGGCATGGATATACTTCCAGACGTCATTATATGCTTCCGACGATTCCGTTAATATATAGTAGAGATCCAAAAAATGATCCAGCACATTGGAGAACGGATTACACAAAATGATATTATCATGCGTACGGACCAGGTTATAGAAGCGCTTGGCATGGCTGCCACCAATGATGAAATAAAAATATTTCCATTCCTTTGACACCCGAGTGAATGTCAGAGTGGTATTACAGGCAGTCGTAATGACAGAATTCGGCTGCACATAAAAGGTTCTCTTATCCTTGGTATAACGTACAGTACCTTCTAAAGAATATAGAAGAAGGTATTCGTTGTAATTATTTTTTTCTCCGAGAACAAATTTCCGTTCATTACAATATCCGCATTCCTTTACCGTGAAGGGAAAGGAATCTGCCATGGAATTGGAAGAAAAAGTATACTCATTATATTTCTTTGGAAACTCTCTTTTGGGTGATGCCATAAATGGTTCCTCCTCTATTAGTAGAATGTGATAAATGATTTGAAAATCTAAAAAAGTTACTGTTCAAATTTACAAAGGTTGTCTATAGACAAAATTCGACTTTTTATATTAAAATCCACTAAAAAATTATAACATCAACCATAAAAAATGACAAATGCTTTAAAATAGCAATTTTAGATAGCGAAATAACAAATTATGATATTGAATAATGGGGTAAAGGTATGGATACTAGGTACATGGACAGGAGGTAAGCAGGACAAAAAAAGGAAAGGGGAAAACAAGATGAGCGATTATATCTTGGAACTGAAAGATGTTGTAAAAACTTTCGGTGGTGTTACTGCATTGGATGGTGTACATTTTCAGTTAAAAAAAGGTGAGATACATGCTCTTATGGGTGAAAACGGTGCAGGTAAATCAACCTTCATTAAGGTCATTACAGGAGTACATCAGCCAGACAGCGGATTAATGTTATTGGAGGGAGAAAAAATCACCCTTCGTTCCACAGAAGATTCCGCAAAATTAGGAATTGCTGCTATCTATCAGCATGTTACAGCATTTCCGGACCTGTCAGTAACAGAGAACATCTTTATGGGACAGGAAATAAAGAATAAGTTCGGGATATACAATTGGAAATTAATGACAAAGCGGGCGAAAGAGCTGATCGAGCCATTAAGTAAAAATATTGACGTATCCAAACCAATGAGCACTTTATCTGTTGCACAGCAGCAGTTAGTCGAGATCGCGAAGGCTTTGTCCAGAGATGCAAGGATTCTGATCATGGATGAGCCGACAGCATCACTTTCACGAAGAGAGTGTGAAGAGTTATATCAGATCACAGAACATTTGAGAGATGAGGGTGTTTCCATTATCTTCATCACACATAAATTTGAAGACATGTACCGGCTGGCGACCAGAGTTACGGTATTCCGTGATTCTAAGTACATAGGCTGCTGGGATGTGGATAAGATTTCTAACCAGAAACTGATCGCAGCAATGGTTGGACGCGAACTGACACAGATGTATCCTCCGAAAAATTCAAAAATCGGAGATGTTGTACTGAAAGTCAACAATATTTCCAAGGAAGGGTACTTTAAAGATGTATCTTTCGATGTACGCAAAGGAGAGATCCTCGCACTGACAGGTCTTGTCGGAGCCGGGCGTACCGAAGTCTGCCAGAATATTTTCGGTATCATGACACCGGATAAGGGGACGATCGAGCTGGAAGGAAAGACGGTTAAGATCAACAGCCCCATCGATGCCCTGAAATATGGGATCGGGCTGCTTCCTGAGGACAGACAGACCCAGGGCCTGATCAATGAGCTTCCGATTTACCAGAATGTATCATCTGCTGATATGAGCAAGTTCGTAAAAGGCGCTAAGATAGACGTTGCCGCAGAGGAGAAGAAAGCAATTGAGCTCTGCCAGAAGATCCAGCTGAAAGCAAAAGATATCAGTGCACCGCCGTCCTCATTATCAGGTGGTAACCAGCAGAAGGTTGTCTTTGCGAAGCTTTTGAACTGTGACTTGAAGGTTCTGATCCTTGATGAGCCTACAAAGGGTATTGACGTTGGAGCGAAGTATTCGATCTATGAGATCATGAACGAACTGACAGCCAGCGGATATGCGATCATCATGGTTTCCTCTGAGATGCCTGAGGTGCTCGGTATGGCAGATAGGATCGTAGTTATGAGAAGCGGAAGGGTTGCCGGACAATTTGAGTCAGAGGGAACAACCCAGGAAATGATTTTGGAAGCGTCATTAAAACAAGAAGAAGGGAAGGAGAGTTAAGAATGGGAACGACAGGAAAAAATAGATCACTACTTTCCCGGATGACAGAAAGCAGAAACTTCGGCCTGATTCTCGGACTCGTTGTGCTTCTTATCATCGCAGCAGTTATTACACCGTCAATGTATTCTCTGAATTCTTTGATCAACATGCTTCAGAATAATGCAGTTTACGGACTTCTTGCAATTGGTGAGATGATGGTTATCCTGACAGCAGGTATCGATATTTCTATCGGAGCAACATTGTCACTGACAGGTGTTGTATGCTGCCGTCTGATGGCTGAGAACCCGGGCGTGCCGGCAGGAGCGTGGGTATTGCTCGCACTGCTGATCGGTGCTGTGTGCGGTGCTTTTAACGGCATCCTGGTAGGATATTTCAAAATGGTGCCAATGATCGCAACACTTGGTACGATGTATGCATTCCGTGGATTTTCCTTCTTATTCAGCGGTGGACAATGGTGGTTCCCGCATCAGTTTACAGAAGGATATTTGAAATTTGCAACACTTAGGATACTGGGGCTTCCCGCGATACTATGGATATTGATCCTGGTATTTATACTGGCCATCCTATTCCTGGGATATACCTCGAGGGGACGGCGCATCTATGCGATCGGTACAAACCGTGAGTCCTCACAGGTAGCGGGTATCAGGGAAGAAAGAGTTGTATTCCTGGCAATGACACTCTGCGGTATGCTTGCAGGACTTGCAGGAATGCTTTATACAGCCAACTATGCAACATGCAGCTATAGTATCGGCGAGTCCTACGAGATGACAGCGATTGCGATCTGCATCCTCGGAGGTGTCAGCATCAACGGAGGAAAGGGAAAAGTAGACGGAGTCATCATCGGATTTCTGATGATGTCAGTCATCACATACTTTATCAGCCTTCTTCCGGGACTGAGTGTATGGTCCGATGCGATCCAGGGAGCGATCATCATAGCAGCGGTTGCACTGAATATCTATATGGAACGCTCTGCTGAAAAGAGAGCACTTAGAGAAAGGGGTGCTTTAATCTAATGAGTGGAGAAAACAATACACAAAAAGCAGCACCTGTAAGAGATTTAACTGTAAAACAGGGCTTTAAGTTATCGAAGTTTTTAGTTAGCTGGGAGATGGTATTGGTATACATACTGCTCTTGATCAACATCGTACTGATGGTGGAAAAAGCGAACCTTTACTTCTCACAGGGAACGATTCAGGCTATTATCCAGTCAGGTATGGATGTCTGCCCGCTTGTGCTCGGTATGATATTTATCCTGATGCTCGGTGACATCGATGTATCCGTAGCTTCTACAATGATTTTTGCATCTATGATCACAGGTCTGTGCTGCCAGGCAGGTATGCCGGCATTTGCCGGTGTGATCGCCGGAATCCTTGCAGGTGGTCTGTGCGGTGCATTCAACGGATTCTTTGTTGCGTATATCGGAATGCCTGCGGTTATTGTAACCATTGCGACTTCCATGCTGTTTCGCGGAATCGTTAAGATCATCCTGGATGTCAATGTATTAAAGGTATTCCCAAGCTTCTATACAGCCATTGCATGGACAAACATTGCGGGAATCCCGCTTTCACTGATCATCTTCCTGGTGATGGGTGCCGGATTCGTCTTCATCCTTCAGAAAACAAGATTCGGAAGAAGGCTCTACATCATTGGAAATAATGCCACATGTGCACAGTATTCCGGTATTGATGTAAGGAAGACAAAATTATTTGTATTCGTTTTAATGGGACTGATGTGCGGGATCGCATCCATTTTCTTCGTAGGACGTATGGGAGGCAGTGTTTCCTCCACAATGGGTACAGGGTATGAGATGACTGCAATCGCGATCTGTGTACTCGGCGGTGTGTCTACGAATGGTGGAAAAGGTAAGGTTTATGGTCCGATCATCGCTACTTTGATCATGGCTTTCCTTACATATACACTTGGACTTCTGGAAGTAGATGCCAATACGAGAAAGATCGTAACAGGATTTATCCTTATCATTGCAGTTCTGATTCCAAATGTAAACAGGCAGCTGATGGCAAATATCAAGCTCAAAGTTGTATACAAAGGAAACAAGAACGTAGAGGCTTTGAACAATAAGACAGCAGAGGAAGTGAAGGTACTCAAGAACACGATCGCAGAGACAAGAAA
Organism: Faecalicatena sp.; assembly: GCF_058819085.1. Classification (NCBI taxonomy): domain Bacteria; kingdom Bacillati; phylum Bacillota; class Clostridia; order Lachnospirales; family Lachnospiraceae; genus Faecalicatena; species Faecalicatena sp. Next base: position 39,051 of record NZ_JBZUUL010000046.1, on the reverse strand, counting down.
AGACAGTACCTTAAGCGAAGCTGACAAATCCGCAAAAATCAAGAAATGCGAAGACAAGATCGCATCTCTTCAGAAAAAATGCAGGGAGCAGACAGCTGTCTGGCTTGAGGAGCAGAAGGAAGACGAAAGAAAAGCAAAGGCACGTTTTAATACAAAGTAGCTAATACAAAGCAGCAATTCATACAAAGCGGCAACTAAAACGGATTATAGGCAGCGCAAGAGCTGTTTATATAATAAAAACAAGGAGGAAGTAATATGAAAAATTGGAAAAGGCTGTTAGCAGTAGGGCTGAGCACAATGATGCTGGGATCATTAGTAGGATGCAGCACAACAAAGACTGATTCAGCAGACACAGGAGATTCAAAAGACAAGGCTGCAACAGAAGCAAACGCAGGCGGTGATGACAAATCACTGGAAGGAACACATGTATTTATGTTCAAATCAACAGGTAACTCCTTCGGAGATCTGATGTACAAAGGATTCTCTGAGTACCTGGAAGCTAAGGGCGAGAAGACAGCTTATAAGAGCCCTGCTGAGACAACAGTAGCAGCACAGGTTCAGATGCTGGACGAGCTGATCACACAGAAGGTTGCTTCAATCACGATCTCAACAAATGGTGATGCTGGTTATGATGAAGTATTTAAGAAAGCAAAAGAAGCAGGTATCCCGATCGTATCCGTAGACTCAGAAGCTAATCCGGAATACCGTATCTGCCACGTAAACCAGGCTGAAACAGCTGATATCGGATCTTACCTTGTTCAGGCAGCAGTCCTGATCACACTTGGTGTTGACTATCCTGGTGACGGAAAGATGGAAGAAACAGTAAAGACAGAGCTTGGAAAATATTCAGGGGATGAGATCAAATTAGGCGTTCTTTCTGCATCTATTGATACACCGGTACAGAACTCCTGGATCGCAGCTATGGAAGATGAACTTTCAAAAGATTTCTATGCTGGAAAAGTAAGCAAAGAGCTTGACAAAAAATATGGTAATGATGACCTGACAGAGTCCACAACACAGGCTCAGGCATTCATCGCAGAGAACAAAGTTGACTGTATCATTTCTCCTACAACAGTAGGTATCGCAGCAGCAGGACAGTCCCTGAAATCAGCTAACAGCGAGATCAAGCTGACAGGTCTTGGACTTCCATCAGAGATGCAGTCCTTCATGCCGGCATCTGCAGATGATGATGCATTCAAATCTGTATGCCCATACATGATGCTGTGGGATGTTATCCACTTAGGAGCAGTATCAGGTGCAGCTACATATGCAGCAGTTAACGACGGATATGACGGAAGCGTTGGATCTAAATTCGATATGGATGCATTTGGCGACTATGAAGCAACTTCATACGAGACATATCAGAGCGGAGACGGTACAGCTGTTCTTGCAGGAACACCTTACATCTTCTACAAAGACAATATGCAGGATTGGATCGACGTTCTGTAAGAGAATGCCGGATTGCAAAACAATCTCATATAGATTATAATCTTATTGAGATCCTATGAGTAATAAATAAGGAAGAAAATTCTGATTGGGATTTTCTTCCTTATTTTGTAACTGGCAGAATGCAGTAAGAATCAGGAGGAGAAGCATGAAATATTTGATGGGAATTGACAATGGCGGGACCTTTTCAAAAGCGGCACTGTTCGATGAGAACGGATGTCAGGTCTCTGTTGCCAGTGTGCCGACCGTGACGATCACCCCCAAGCCCGGTTATACAGAGCGGGACATGGAGGAATTATGGCAGGTCAATGCACAGGCAGTACGGCAGGCGATCGCAAAGAGCGGCGTAGATCCGGCGGATATTGCCGGAGTATCATATTCAGGCCATGGAAAGGGCCTCTATCTCGTTGGGAAGGACGATAAGCCTGCATATAACGGGATCGTATCCACCGATGCAAGGGCATGGTCCTATGTGAAAAAGTGGAAAGAGGACGGAACCGCCGAAAAGGTTTACCAGAAGACCTTCCAGGAGATCCTGGCCTGCCAGCCGGTCAGCCTGCTTGCATGGCTTAAGGAGCACTGCCCTGAGGTGATCGGGAATACGAAGTATATATTTGCAGTAAAGGATTATGTACGGTTTCGGATGACAGGCGAAGCATATGCGGAGTATACGGATTTTTCCGGCGGCAATCTGGTCAATATGACAACCGGGGAATATGACAGAGAGCTTCTCTCCTATATGGGACTGGAGGAGGTTTATGAGAAACTTCCTCCTCTCAAGCATGCTGCAGATATCTGCGGATACATAACAAAGGAAGCAAGTGAGCTGACACTTCTGAAAGAGGGAACTCCTGTTGCAGCAGGGATGTTTGATGTGAATGCATGCGGGATCGCGTCAGGATTGTCTGATGAAGAGAAGATGTGCATGATCGCAGGGACATGGAGCATCAATGAGTTTATTGCCAAAGAACCTGTATTAAATGGAACGGTGGCTTTAAACTCCATGTTCTGTATCCCGGGATATTACCTGATCGAGGAGAGCAGTCCGACTTCTGCCGGTAACATGGAATGGTTCATCCGCAACCTGATGAACTATGAGAAGACAGAGGCAAAAGAGGCCGGAGGGTCCGTTTATGATATCACGAATGAGTGGGTGGAATCTATCGAACCTCAGGACAGCAGTATCATCTTCCTTCCGTTCTTGAATGGTTCGAATGAAGATGCGCTCGCAAAAGGGACTTTCATCGGTCTGACTGCTTATCATAATAAGAAGCATATGCTCAGGGCTGTTTATGAGGGAATCGTATTTTCGCATATCACCCATGTGAAGAAGCTTTTGCGTAACCGGGAAGTGCCAAAGAGTATCCGGCTTTCCGGCGGGGCCGCAAATTCAGATGTGTGGGTGCAGATCTTTGCGGATGCCCTGCAGATCCCGATCGATGTGATCGAGGATAAGGAATTGGGTGCACAGGGAGCTGCGATCGCAGCCGGCATTGCAGTCGGCATCTACTGTGATTACGAGGATGGGATCCAAAGGACTGTGAAGATCACGAAAACAGTATTTCCACGTCCGGAGTATCGCAGGATTTATGAAAGAAAGTACCAGACTTACCGCCGGGTGATCGATGGCTTAAGCGGTGTGTGGGAATGCTTTGAAAATTAAGAGCATCAGAGACCGGGAGAGAAGAGACTATGGTAAAAGAATATACACTAGGATTATATGAGAAATCAATGCCGCCGGCATTGTCATGGGAAGAGAAGCTGCTTGCGGCAAAAGAGGCCGGCTTTGATTTTGTGGAGATCAGCATCGATGAGACGGATGAAAAGCTATCCAGACTGGACATGCCTGCGGGGGAGCGTCTTGAGCTGGTGCGTTTGATGCAGACAGCCGGAGTGCCTGTCCGCACGATGTGCCTGAGCGGGCATCGCAAATATCCGCTGGGCAGCAGTGATCCGGCTGTGTGTGCCAGGGGGATGGAGATCATGGAGAAGGCGCTGGTACTTGCAGATGACCTGGGAATCCGTATCATCCAGCTGGCAGGGTATGATGTGTATTATGAGGAATCCACCTTTGAGACGAAGAAGCGTTTTCTTGAGAACCTGAAAAAAGCAGCAGAGATGGCTGCACGCCTGGGGATCGTAATGGGATTTGAGACTATGGAAAATGAATTCATGAATACCGTTGAGAAGGCAATGAAGTATGTGACACTGACAGGCTCACCGTACCTGAATGTGTATCCGGATCTTGGCAATATCACGAATGCGGCAAAGACTTATCAGAATGATGTCCTGGAAGATCTGGAATTGGGAAGAGGACATCTCGTGGCTATGCACTTAAAGGAGACTGTTCCGGGAAAATTCAGAGAGATCCCATTTGGGACCGGGCATGTGGATTTTGAAAGCGGTGCGGCGAAGGCGTGGGAGCTGGGTGTCCGTAAGTTTGTGACAGAATTCTGGTACACAGGGAATCCGCAGTGGAAACAGGACCTTGTATTTGCAGCAGATATGTTCAGGGGAATCCTGGACAAATTATAAGAACAAAGGAGATAAATGATGGTAAGAAAAAGTTTTAAGATGAAATTATATGAGGGAATGGCGGAAGAGTATGAGAAGAGGCATAATGCACTCTGGCCGGAGATGAAAGACATGATCCATGAGTACGGCGGATCTAATTATTCTATTTTCCTGGATACAGAGACCAATATACTCTACGGGTATATTGAACTGGAAGATGCCAAGAAGTGGGACAAGAGCGCTGATACGGAGATTTGCCGCAAATGGTGGGATTACATGGCTGATATTATGGAGACAAATCCAGACAACAGCCCGGTATCCATTGACCTGAAACCGGTATTTCATTTAGATTAATAGGGATAAGACGGAGCTCCACAATGGTGCAAATCAAAAAGGGAGAGACTGTGCAGGAATCGTTGGCTGCACAGCCTCTCCTTTTTCGTTCGTAGTAATTGCACAAAGTTTAGATAAAAAATATAGCACATTCTACTAAATTTGATCTTCATAACAACTTACGATTGACATTTGCAGACAGCAGAGTTATTATAAAACCAGAAAAACCGAAACGTTTCGGTTTCAGAATAAGGAGGATCATACATATGCCATTAGTTACATCAGAACAAATGTTATTGGACGCACAGAAGGGCGGCTATGCAGTCGGTGCTTTTAACGTAGAGAATATGGAGATGGTGAAAGCGGTCATCGCGGCAGCCGAGGAGCTTCGTGCCCCGGTCATGCTCCAGACGACTCCGTCTACCGTGAAGTACGGTACGCTGGAGACTTATTTCGGAATCGTAGCAGCAGAAGCGAAGAAAGCAACTGTTCCGGTATGTCTGCACTTAGATCACGGCAGCAGCTTCGAGCTGGCAGTACAGGCGATCAAGGCCGGATATACTTCTGTCATGATCGATGGTTCCCATGAAAGTTTTGAAGATAATATTGCAGTGAGCAAGAAGGTGGTAGATGTAGCAAAAGCATGTGGCATCCCGGTAGAGGCAGAGCTTGGAAAGGTCGGCGGAAAAGAAGATGATCTGGAGGCAGAAGCAGATACTAATACAGATCCGATGGAAGCAAAGGAATTCGTAGAGCGCACTGGTGTTTCTTCCCTGGCGATCGCGATCGGTACGGCACACGGATTTTATGCAGGAACACCTGTCCTGGACAAGGAGAGAGTTTCCGAGATCAGGAAAGTGGTTTCCGTTCCGCTTGTCCTGCACGGAGCATCCGGCTTAAGCGATGATGATGTTAAGGAATGTGTACAGCGCGGTATGTGCAAGGTGAATTTTGCAACAGAGTTGAGAGTTGCCTATACAGATGCCGGCAAGAAGCTTCTTAAGGAGAAGCCGGATACCTTTGATCCGAAGAAGCTTGGTGTGGTGGGAATGGAAGCAGTAAAAGAACTGGTTATGGGCCGAATGAAAGTATGTGGATGTGACCACAAAGCGGATTAGTTTGGACAGTTTTTGGGGGACATAATTGGTACATAAATAGAAGGCGGGGAAGATCATGGCAGCAACGATCAAGGATATTGCGAAGCAGACAGGACTCGGGCTTGCAACGATTTCTTCCTATTTAAATGGGGGAAACGTCAGGGAGAAGAACAGAGTCAAAATAGAGGCGGCCATCGAAGAGCTTCATTTCGAGGTAAACGAGGTTGCCAGGGGCCTTAAGACGAATAAGACGAAGATTATAGGAATCATTATCCCGGAGTTGAACAATATCTTCTGTGCGGAGATCATCACAGAGGTGGAGGATCTGCTTCGCAGCCACGGATATGCAACCATGATCTGCGACTGCCGTACGGATGAAAAGCGGGAAGAGGAGGCAGTGGAGTTTTTACTCCACAGAAGAGTCGACGGACTGATCATCATGCCGTCAGGACGGCGCGGCAGGTATCTGAAAAAGTTTACAAAGGCCGGGAAGCCGGTGGTGCTCATCGACAGAAAGTTAGAAGATATTGACTGTGATTGTGTGCTGGTAGACAACGAGGGTGCGGCAAAAGATGCTGTGAACCGGCTCATAAATGCAGGTCACAGACATATCGGTATGATCGCAGGTCCAAAAGACATCTATACGGCACAGGAACGCTACACGGGATACTGTCAGGCACTTAAAGAGGCCGGGATCAGGCCGGATCCAAAGCTGGCTGCCTGGGGGAATTACACGATTGAGGGCGGAGCAGAGGCTATGAAGCAGTTAGTCAGGCAGAATCCGGATATGACTGCTGTCTTTGTATCCAACTATGAAATGACCATGGGAGCAATCATTCAGATCAACGAGCTGGGAATCCGTATACCAGAGGAGCTTTCCTTTATTGGCTTTGACAACGTAGAGTTTGCGAAGGCAAGTATTCCGAAGCTGAGTATTGTGACGCAGCCCACAAAAGAAATTGCCCGCCATGTATCGGAACTGATCTTGGGCCGTCTGGAAGGGGCAGAGGATATAAAAGAGGCAGAGGAGACACAAGAGGCGGAAGATACGAGAGAGAAGAGATATGAGACAGTGAGGCTGAAAACGAGCTTTGTGGCAGGCAGATCTGTGCTTTAACCTCATCGGGGAAGTAGCGAAGCGGATTTAAGAAGATCCGTTTTGACAATAAAGGGATCAATTACCGCATTTGATGCGGCATGGAGGTTCATAATGAAGCAGTATTTATTAGGAATTGATATTGGAACGAGTGCCTGCAAGATCGCTGTTTTCAACAGAGAGGGAAAAGTGATCTCTGCAGCAAACGGGGACTATCCTGTTTACTATCCGCATCCGGGATGGGCAGAGCAGAATCCGGAGGAATGGTGGAGCGCAGTCTGCGGGGCTGTAAAAGAAGTCCTTGTAAAGGGGAGCATCGCCCCGGAAGACATCGCAGGTGTAGGGATCGACGGTCAGAGCTGGTCAGCGATCGCAGTGGACAAAGACGGCAGAGTCCTGACAAACACGCCGATTTGGATGGATACAAGGGCGGCAGACATCTGTGAAGAAGTGAATGAAAAGATAGGGGCAGATAAGATATTTGAGCTTTCGGGAAACTCCCTGCAGCCATCCTACACGACGGCTAAGATCATCTGGTATCAGAGAAATCTGCCGGAGGTCTATGCAGATACATACAAGATTCTTCAGTCCAACAGCTATATTGCATACAAGCTGACCGGGGAGATGACACAGGATATGTCTCAGGGGTACGGACTGCATTGTTTTAACATGCATACAGGAACATGGGATGAGGATATGTGTGAGGCTTTGGGAATCCCCATGAGCCTGCTCCCGGAAATTCACCCGTGCCATGAAGTGATCGGGACGGTGAATGAGAAGGCAGCTAAGGAGTGCGGCCTTGCAGTCGGAACTCCTGTTGTAGCAGGCGGTCTGGATGCGGCCTGCGGCACTCTTGGGGCAGGCGTGATCCATCCCGGAGAGACCCAGGAGCAGGGCGGTCAGGCAGGCGGCATGAGTATCTGCACAGACCAGTACATTGCAGATGAAAGGCTGATCCTCGGATACCATGTTGTACCGGGACAGTGGCTCTTACAGGGAGGCACCACCGGAGGCGGCGGTGTTATGCGATGGCTGGAGCAGCAGTTCGGCGATTATGAGAGAGAAGAAGGAAAGAGACAGGGCAGGAGTTCACTGGATCTTTTCAATGAAATGGCAGAAAAGGTGTCGCCGGGAAGTGACGGTGTTGTGTTCCTTCCTTATATGTCTGGCGAACGTTCCCCAATATGGGACCCGGATGCAAAGGGCGTTTATTACGGATTGGATTTCAGCAAGACAAAGGCACATTTTATCCGGTCAGCTATGGAAGGTGTAGCATACGCCTTAAAGCATAATCTGGATGTGGCAAAGGAAGCAGGAGCAGAAGTGAGCGTGCTGCGGGCCATGGGAGGCTCCGCGAACTCCCTTCTCTGGACACAGATCAAATCAGATATTACAGGAAAGCCGATCATTGTACCTTCATCCGATACGGCGACGACCCTGGGGGCGGTGATCCTGGCAGGAGTCGGTGTGGGGATGTATGAGAGCTTTGAGGAGGCAGTCGCGCTGACGGTGGAAGAGAAACGTTCCCATGAACCAAACAAGGAAAACGAAAGTGTTTATGCAGGAAACTATGAGGTTTATCTGGAACTTTATCATAACTTAAAAGAAACAATGAAAAAAACAGGAGGCAGGTAAGATGAAAGCAGCAGTTGTATGTGCAAACGAGGATGTTCAGTATCTCGACTATGAGGAGCCACAGGCAGGACCGGGAGAAGTCAAAGTAAAAGTAAAGGCTTCCGGAATCTGTGGTTCTGATATCCCGAGAGTGCTCCACAATGGAGTGCACTTCTACCCGATCGTTCTGGGACACGAGTTTTCCGGTGACGTGGTAGCTGTAGGGGAAGGCGTAACAAAGGTGAAAGTAGGCGACAGAGTGTCAGGGGCGCCGCTTCTCCCATGCATGAAATGTGATGACTGCCAGAACGGTAATTTCTCACTCTGCAAGAACTACAGCTTCATCGGCTCCAGACAGCAGGGAAGTAATGCGGATTATGTTGTTCTGCCACAACAAAATGCAGTCGTATTCGATAAAAGCATTTCTTATGAGCAGGGAGCAATGTTCGAGCCATCCACAGTCGCACTGCACGGTCTTCTCCAGAATGACTATCAGGGCGGACAGTATGTAGCGATCTTAGGCGGCGGAACGATCGGTATGTTCACAATGCAGTGGGCAAAAATCTTCGGTTCCAAAAAAGTAGTTGTATTCGATATCAGTGATGAGAGATTAGAGCTTGCAAAACGCCTTGGAGCTGACGAAGTGATCAACACAACAAAAGAGAATTATATGGAAGAGGCAATGGCGATCACAGGCGGAAAAGGATATGCATATGTATATGAGACCGCAGGTCAGGCGCCGACCATGTACATGGCATTTGAGCTGGCTGCCAATAAGTCCCATGTCTGTTTCATCGGAACTCCTCATGTGGATCTGACATTCACACCAAAGATGTGGGAAAACATGAACCGTAAGGAATTCAAGCTGACCGGTTCCTGGATGTCTTACAGCTCACCGTTCCCGGGAAAAGAGTGGGAATTGACGGCACACTATTTTGCCACAGGACAGTTAAAGTTTGACCCGGGCTTCATTTACAAAAAAATGCCGATGAGCCAGGCACAGGAAGCGTTCCAAATGTTCAAGACACCGGGACTTGTCAAAGGAAAAGTTCTGCTGATGAATGAAGATTAGGAGGCTGCACCATGATTTTAACAGTAACCTTAAATGCGGCAATTGATAAGCGGTATGTGGTTGAGGGATTCCAGATCGGTGAGGTAAACCGTGTGAAGGAATGTGCTTACACACCGGGCGGAAAAGGACTGAATGTTTCCAAGCCTGCGGCGATCGCAGGGGCAGAAGTTGTGGCTACCGGATTTGTGGGAGGCCACGCAGGCAATTATATAGAAGCTTCTCTGAAACCATTTCATGTGGAGAGCGCATTCTACCACCTGGAAGCAGAGAGCCGTTCCTGTATCAATATCTGGGACGAGGTAAATAAAGTACAGACCGAATTCCTGGAACCGGGCTTCACGGTAACAGAAGAGGATTTCCGGGGATTTATCGAAAAGTTTCAAGGTCTGGTGGAGAAAGCGGATGTGGTAGCCATGTCCGGCAGCGTCCCGAAGGGGCTCGATGGCACGGCTTATCAGAGGCTTGTGAAGATCGTGAAGGATGCGGGCAAAAAGGTGATCCTGGATACGAGCGGAAAACTGCTTGAGATGGGGATCGAGGCCTGCCCGACCATGATCAAGCCGAATATCGATGAGATCCGTATGCTGACAGGAAAGACCTGTGACAATCTGGATGATATGATAGAAGCCGCAAAAGAAATCCATAAGCGGGGCGTGGAGATCGTGGCAGTTTCCCTTGGCGGGGACGGTTCCTTTGTTGTATGTGACCAGGGAATCTACCAGGCAAAGGTGCCGAAGATCGATGCAGTGAACACGGTGGGATGCGGAGACTCCATGATCGCCGGCTTTGCACTGGGCTTAAGCGAAGGCTTAAGTATCGAAGGAATCCTGCGAGAGGCGAGCGCCATCTCAGCGGCAGCTGCATTAAGAGAAGAAACCGGATTTTTTGTGAAGGAAGATATGGAAAGAATCTTCCCAGAAGTTGAGATCCTTAAATTAAAATAATAAAACAAAGAAAAGGAGATAGGAAAATGGGCGAATTTATCAACCCGGCAATTGTGCCAAAAGTAAAACTTTACACAGGAGAGGAAGTACCTTGTGTCGGTATGGGAACATTTGGTTCCGACAGATTTACAGCAGAGCAGGTATCGAATGCAGTAGCAGGTGCGATCCGCTGCGGATACCGTATGTTTGACTGTGCAGCATGCTATGGAAATGAGGACCAGATCGGTGAGGTCTTCCAGGCTGCATTTGACGAAGGCGTGGTAGAGCGTAAAGAGCTTTACATTATGACAAAGGTATGGAACGACATGCATGAGAGAGTGGAAGAGTCCTGCAGAAAGAGTATCGCAGACCTGAAGTGCGATTACATCGACCTGTTCTTCATCCACTGGCCATTCCCGAACTATCATGCACCAGGATGTGACGTGGATTCCCGCAACCCTGATTCTAGACCGTTCAGTGTAGAGGAATTTATGAGCACTTACAGACAGTGCGAGTCCCTGGTAGAAAAAGGACTGATCCGCCATATTGGTATCTCTAACATGACGATCCCGAAACTGGAAGCAGTTCTTCCTCTGATGAAGATCAAACCTGTTGCATGCGAGATGGAGCTTCATGTGTGCTTCCAGCAGCAGGAATTATACGATTACCTTGTATCCAAAGACATCCAGCCGATCGGCTTCATGCCTTTAGGATCACCTCAGAGACCGGAAAGAGATATGTGTCCTGAGGACGTGGCTGACTTACAGACACCGGAAATGCAGGAGATCGCGAAAGCACACGGCGTGCATCCGGCACTGATTGCATTAAAATGGGCTCACCAGAGAGGACAGATCCCGATTCCGTTCTCTGTACATGAAGTGGAATATGTAAGCAACTTAAAATGTCTGACAGAAGATCCGCTGACAGATGAGGAAATGGCTAAGATCGCAACTCTGGAGAGAAACAACAGACTTGTCAAAGGACAGGTATTCCTTTGGGAAGGCGCAAATGACTGGCATGATCTCTGGGATGAAGACGGAGTCATTGTGACACTGTAAGGGGCGCTGTACACGATCCTGAACGGGACTTCCCCGGGTATGGCACATGTCTTCTTAAATGTCAGGCCACTTGTTAAGCGGCTGTAAAAGAAAAAGAGAGAAAAACTGAGGCACTAGCCGATATGCGCAGAAAACTTGATGATTTCTTTGCATGTAGGCTGCAGAATTACGCCGGCGAACGGCGAATTCTGACCTCAGTTTTTTTCTCTTTTTCTTCAACGGCCTCTAAACGCGTTCTAAGACATTTGAGAAGACATGTGTCATACCCGGAGAATACCCGCTTAAGTATCACGTATAGCTAGGCACAGCATGAATGACAGAATAAATGATGGCAAAAACTTCTTTCCCTATTTTCCTGCTTGTTGTATACTATTATTATATTCGGAAACATACTACAATTTATGACCGCAGGCAGTGATACCCCTGCCTGCGGTTGTTATATCTTACCCCATAGGGCACATCCTGACACATGCCCTGCGGGCAGGTCTGCAGCAACAGCTGTTAAATAGGGCCTATGAATTTGTTTACACGGGAGGAAAGCGCGGTGTACAAGGTTTTACTGGTAGATGACGAGATTTTGGTGCGTGAGGCCATCAGCGCCAAGATAGAATGGAATAAGCTTGGGTTTGAACTGGCAAAGGACTGTGAGAATGGGAAGGACGCGATCGAGTTCATGAAGGAGAACCAGGTCGATGTAGTCCTCACAGATATCTGTATGCCATACATAGACGGGATGGGGCTGAGCAAGTATGTATATGAGAATTTCCCTCAGACTGCGATCATTATTTTCAGCGGATACAGTGACTTTGAATATGCAAAGCAGGCGATCCAGTATAAGGTGGCAGAGTATATCTTAAAGCCGGTGACTGCCAAGGAGCTTTCGGAAGTACTGACCAGGGTCAAGGAAAAGCTGGATGGTGAGAGACAGCAGGAACAGAAGATGGATGAACTGACAAAGGTTTATCACAGCTATACAAAGAATGAAGCTCTGATCATATCGAGGACTTTATCGCGGCTGGTAAAGGGGACGCAGGAGGTTGAGACAAGCTTAAGGGAGCTGGAGGAATTTGGAATATCCGTGGAGAGCGGGGCATATCGTGTGGCGGCAGTGGATATCGATGTATACTCAGACCTTTATGAGGTGGATGATGAATTGAAAAAGGAAAGTGCGCTGATGTCCTTTGTGGTGGAGAACATTTCCAGTGAGATCGTAGCAAATCACAAGGCAGGTCTGGCTTTCAGAGATTCAGACAACCGGGTCTGCATCCTGTTTTTCACGAACAGGCCTAAAGAATTTGCGGCCGAGGCCGGAAAGATATGCAGTGAGATCAAGGAGACGGTATATCGTACGATGAAGCTGAGTATTTCTATGGGGATCGGGAGATATGTGGATTCTTTAGATGAGCTTTACAAGTCCTACGATTCTGCCGCAGAGTTTTTGAAGTACCGTTATACAAAGGGCTGTGGAGTTATTTTTGACTGTGAACAGGAGGCAGTGTCGGGCAATCCGATGGAGCTGGAGCAGGATTTTAAGGATATTGCCTCTGCTCTGAGAGGAAATGACAGGAAGACGCTTCTGGATACCATCGACCATATTGAAAGCTGGCTGAGGACCGGTTATGTGAGCCGGAATAAATGTGTGGCTTATCTGCACCAGGTCTTGCGCATCATCTATGAGACCGTGCAGGAGACAGAGGAGAGTTTCATGCTGGCTGATTCTGACATTTCTGATATTACGGATGCGAGAAGCCTGGATAAGGCGATGGAACTGATCCGGGGGTATGCATCCCGGGGACTGGCTGCGGCTCTGGCAGCAGGACAGTCAAGCGGAGAGCGTCAGGCTGTGATGGCAGTCGATTATCTGAAAGAAAATTATAGCAATCCTGACCTGAGCCTGAATCATATCTGTGAGTATCTGAATATCAGCACAAGCAGGTTCAGCAGCATTTTTAAAGAGGCGACCGGAAAGACCTTTACCGAGGCACTGACAAACATCAGGATGGACCGGGCAAAGCAGCTTCTTCGCCAGACCAGCCTTAAGAATTATGAGATCGCTGAGAAGGTAGGGTTTAGTGATCCGCATTATTTCAGTATCGCATTTAAGAAGATGACAGGGAAGACGCCGAAAGAATACGCCAGAGAGAAGTAAGACATGAAGAGAAAAGAAGAAACCAGGACAATATTCAGCAGGTTTAAAAGCATTCAGAGCACCATGATGGTCTCATTTTCGGTCCTGATGGTGATTGCCGTGCTTATTTTCCTGCTTATCGCCATGAATTATACGAGTAATTCCATTTATGAGAACTCTATCAATTATACATCGCAGATTATCAAACAGGTGAACTATGATATCGATTCTTATGTGACATATTTAGAGAATATCTCATATATTGTTTCCACGAGCAGCGATGTTTCGAATTATCTGTATAATGAAAATCAGACCGAGAAGGAACGGGAAGACGAAAAGCAGAGGATTCTGTCACAGTTTAAGACGATCCTGGACAGCCGCAGCGACATCTATAATATTGCGGTTGTAGCCAATAACGGACGCAGTATTCTGAATGACGGACATGATGAGTTTACGGAGTATATCAATATCAAGGAGCAGGATTGGTATCAGGCAGCGCTGACGACAAGGGAGGGAACTGCTATTTCTTCTTCCCATGTGCAGAATTCCATCAAAAGCAGTTATAAATGGGTCATCACTCTGAGCAAGGCGCTGATTGATTATAATACAGCAAAAAAGGACGGGGTGTTTTTTGTAGACCTGAATTATACGGCGATCAGTGAGCTGTGTAATAATAATAGTATCGGCAATAAGGGATATATATTTATCGTGGATGAGAATGGGAACATCATCTATCACCCCAAGCAGCAGCTGATGTATGGTGGTTTGATCACGGAAAATATTGACGAGATCATGGCCTCGGATGAGGATTACCTGAATACAGGGGATAAGATCTATACGTTTTCAAAATCAAGAAAGACCGGCTGGACTGTGGTAGGGGCAGCCAATACCTCGGAGCTGCTTAAGAATAATAAACAGGCACAGATGATGTATCTGCTTGTGGCAGGAGTGCTGCTTCTGAGTGTTATTGTCATTTCTAATATTATTTCCAGGGAGATCACAAGGCCGATCCGGCAGCTTCGGGACTCTATGAGTATGGTGGAGGAAGGGCAGTTTGACAAGGCCAATGTAGTGGTGACAGCTAAAAATGAGATCGGCAGCCTTAGTAAGTCATTTAATGTGATGACGGAACGTATCCATACTCTGATGGAGCAGAATGTGTATGAGCAGAAGCAGAAGCGGAAGAATGAGATGAGGGCTCTTCAGGCTCAGATCAACCCGCATTTTCTCTATAATACCCTGGATTCCATCATCTGGATGTCGGAGGCCGGACAGAATGAAGAGGTCGTGCTGATGACCTCTGCACTTGCGAAGCTGCTCAGACAGAGTATCAGTAACGATAAAGAACAGGTGACACTGGCAGAGGAGATCGAATATGTGCGCAGCTATCTTACGATCCAGAAGATGCGGTATAAGGACAAGCTGGAATACTCGATCGAGGTGGCACCGGAGATCCTGCATGTGATGATCATTAAGTTTGCCCTGCAGCCGCTGGTGGAGAATGCGATCTATCACGGCCTGAAATATAAAGAAACGAAGGGAAATCTGAATATCAGAGGCTACGAGCGCGGCAGCAAGGTCTGCATTACGATCGCAGATGACGGCGTGGGCATGGACGATGAGACGCTGGAGCACATTTTTGATGAGACGAAGAAAGCACATAAATCAAATGGTGTAGGTGTGCCGAATGTGCAGAAGAGGCTGCAGCTTTATTATGGGGCAGAATACGGGATTACCTATATCAGCAGAAAGGGGGTAGGGACAGTGGCTACTGTTACAGTGCCGCTGGTAAGCCGCAAAGATGAAGAGTAGGACGATCAGTAAAAAAAGAATGACAGGGATATTCATTTTCATCATCATCGCCTCGATCCTGTTGGTGGTATTTGGAATGTTTGATGCAAAAAACAGGGAGAAGAAGGTCTATAAAGTAATCCTGATCCCCAAGACGATCGACAGCACCAATGGTTTTTGGACCTCCCTGATCTCGGGGGCAGAGTTGGGGGCAGAAGAGTTCGGCCTGGATCTGGAGGTAATGGGAGGAAAGTCGGAAGAAGATCTAAAAGGGCAGATCGAATGTATCAGGGAAAGCATCAAGAAGAGACCGGATGTGATACTGGCAGCGCCGTGCAGTTATTCTGAGACAAGTGAAGCGCTTCAGGAGGTAGTTGATAACGGGATCAGGCTGGTTCTGATCGATTCTGTGATCGACCGGGATATCGCCGCCAGCACTGTGGCTACGGACAACTACCGGGGAGGAAAGGAGCTTGGAGAGTATGCCAGGTCTTTGATCGACACAGATACCCCGATCGGGATCGTAGCTCACGTAAAAGGTTCTTCCACGGCGATCGAAAGGGAAAAAGGGATGCGGGACGGCCTGGGAAAATATGAATCCCAGGTAAAGGATGTGGTCTTCTGTGATTCCTCCTATGATAAAGCATATGATCAGACGCTGGCGATGCTGAAACGCTATCCTGATATCGGCATGATCATGGGGACGAATGAGTACGGAGCTGTAGGTGCGGCAAGGGCCGTTAAGGATCTGGGGCTGGCTGGTAAGGTAAAGGTGGTCGGTTTTGACAATTCTGTAGAGGAGATCCAGCTTTTAGAGGAGGGGGTCTTCCAGGGGATCATTATACAGAAGCCTTTCAACATGGGGTATCTTGGAATGGAACAGGCGGCAAATATCATGAGCGGGAAAACAGCAGAGAAGGATCTGGATTCCGGCTGTAAGCTGATCAACCGCAATAATATGTATGAAGAGGAGAATCAGAGGCTGCTTTATCCGCTGACCGGGCAGTAGCAGCACGGCCGGCATATCAGTCATGCATACAGCAGATAAATTATATAGTAAGCACAAAAAGGTTAAAAAATTACAGGGTGTAATTTTTTAACCTTTTTTAGTAAGATATTCGATTTCAAAAAAAAGTTTCACAGAGTATACTAACAACATAAAAGTTACAGAAATTTAATAAATTATTCATTTTTGGTTTATTTAGGCAGCCTCCTTTATCGTATCCGGTGTGCCGGATGCGGTTGAATATTGATAGATAATGACTTCAGGACATAGGTGTAAGAGGTTATTATTTTTTGGGTGTAAACGTATCGGAAGAGCTTACAGAAAGAAGAACGTAATGCAACAGGGAATATATATGAGGGAGAAGGAGGGACAGTAATGCTCAGAGAGAAAAAGTCAATGAAAGGGATGGCTGGTGCAGGATAGCACTGCATAGCCTGGTACCGGCTGATTCGTGCACTTCGGAAAGGAACCATTTCCCAGGCTATGGAGACAGCAGATCAGACAGGTACAAAATTTTATTATCAAAATCAGTATGGCTGAAGAAGTAGGAGGAAGAAAAGTGGGAAAGATTAAACAAAATCCTTTTGTAAAAAAGGTGGGGTTTAACAGAATCGTGTTATGCTTTGTTTTGATTCTTCTGTATGCGTTCTTCTGTGTAATGACGCAGGGAAGCTTTGCAGGGATGAACCGAATTATGAATGCCCTCAACTATGCATATTTTCTTGGATTTTTATCATTAGGAGTTACTTTTGTAATTGCAACAGGCGGAATTGATTTCTCGATCGGACCAGTAATGTTCTGCTGTGCACTTGTTTCAGGATATAGTCTGATCTCATATGGTGTGCCGATGGCAGCAGCGATGGTGATCAGTCTTGCCGTAGGAATCGCATTTGGTGTTTTCAATGGTTATCTGGTTGCATACTGGTCAGTACCGTCATTCATCACTTCCATGGCAAGTATGAATATTGCAAAAGGACTTGCGTCTGTATTTACAAAGACACAGTCCGTCAGCTGGCCGCAGGCAGCAACAGAAAGCGGCTGGTACAGAAACATAGTTAAGATGGAAGGTATCCCGACAGGCCTGATCATCTTCCTTGTAGTTGCAGTGGTTTGTGCAGTCCTTCTGAACAAGACAAAGATGGGACGTTACATATTATCTCTTGGAAGCAACAAAGAGGCAGTCAGACTTTCTGGAGTCAATGTTAAAAAGTGGGAGATGTCAGCATATGTTATCTGCGGAGTGCTGGTTGGTATCAGTGCATTGTTCTATGTAGCGGCATACACAACTGTTCAGCCGGGATATGGCGACCAGTACAACAATGAAGCAATTGCAGGCTGTGTAATGGGAGGAACTTCCATGGCAGGAGGTCTTGCATCCATCAGCGGTACTGTGATCGGTGTATTTATTATTGCTCTGCTTCAGGAAGGTATCCTGGCTCTTGGCCTTGATAAAAACTATCAGCTAATTATTACAGGTATTATTGTTATTGTTGCCGTATTCAGTGATGTTGTTTCAAGACGTAGAAAGAACTAATATGGAAATAATGATACATGGAAATTTGAAAGTGAAAGAAAGGCAAGGGTAAGAGAATGGGCGAAGTTATATTAACGATGAAAGATATTGATAAATCTTTCCCTGGTGTTCATGCACTGGACCACGTTGATCTGGAAGTGAGAAAAGGTGAAGTCCTTGCATTGATGGGAGAGAATGGTGCCGGAAAGTCCACACTTATGAAGGTGTTGACAGGTATCTATAAAAAAGATTCCGGTACGATTACATATGAAGGTAAAGAAGTAGAATTCACAAATACAAGAGAAGCACAGGATGCAGGTATCGTTATCGTGCATCAGGAGCTGAACATGCTTGGTCATCTGACGGTTGCACAGAACATCTTTATCGGAAGAGAGTTTAAAAAAGGTATCCGCATTGATGATAAGAAGATGAACGAGGAAGCAAAAAAGCTTTTCCAGAGAATGAACATTGATATTGATCCGAAGGAAACAATGAGCAGGCTGACAGTCGGAAAGCAGCAGATGTGCGAGATCGCAAAGGCGATTTCTCATGATGCGAAAGTCATCATCTTTGATGAGCCTTCTGCAGCACTGACAGAGACGGAGATTGATGAGCTGTTCAAGATCATTCGTGACTTGAGAGAAAAAAATATGGGTATTGTCTACATCTCACATCGTATGGATGAGATCAAGAAGATTACGGACAGAGTTACAGTCATGAGAGATGGTACATATGTAGGAACTCTGATCACAAAAGACAGTACAAAGGACGATATTATCAATATGATGGTCGGACGTGTTATTTACGAAGATCCTAAGACACAGAGCATGGTACCGAAGGATGCTCCGGTCGTACTTAAGGTGGATCACCTGAAAGCAGGAAAAATGGTACAGGATGTAAGCTTTGAATTACACAAAGGCGAGATCCTTGGTTTCTCAGGACTGATGGGAGCAGGACGTACAGAGACAGCGCGTGCCCTCTTCGGTGCAGACCCGATCGACAGCGGGGATATCTATATCAATGGAAAGAAGGTAACTATTAACAGCCCGCAGGATGCGGTTAATCATGGTATCGGATATCTGTCAGAGGACAGAAAGAGATACGGAATCGTAGTTCAGAAGTCTGTTGCTGAGAATACAACAATGGCAACGATGGAAAAGTATATGAACGGTATCTTCATTGATAAGAAGAAAGAAAAGGAAGTTGCCCAGAAATATGTAGACTCCCTGGCAACGAAGACACCGGATGTTGATCAGCTTGTTGTGAACCTGTCAGGTGGTAACCAGCAGAAGGTCGTTATTGCAAAATGGCTGACCAGAGACTGTGATATCCTGATATTCGATGAGCCTACAAGAGGTATCGATGTAGGTGCAAAGAGTGAGATCTACAAATTGATGAATCAGCTGGCAGCAGAAGGAAAAGCCATTATTATGATATCCTCTGAGATGACGGAAATCTTACGTATGAGTGATAGAATTATCGTAATGTGTGAAGGTAAGAAGACGGGTGAGCTGGATATTGCAGAGGCAACTCAGGAAAATATCATGAATCTGGCTACACGAGAGATTGAGTAGGGAGGAAAATAAAATGGCAGACAATAAGACTAAAGTGGCTGGCAGAAAGGAGTCTACGATTGACAGATTGGGAGGACAGAAGTTTATCGTTCTCTTGGTTGTAATCGCATTGTTTATCTTCTTCTGTGCATTCAGTCCAAATTTTAGAAAATATACAACGTTTGTAAGTATTTTGGATTATTCATACTACATTACATTGATGGCGATCGGTGTTGCTTTCCCACTGATGACATCCGGTGTTGACCTTTCCATTGGTACAGGACTTATTTGTTACTCACTGGTAGGAGGTTATCTGATCACGTTCCATGGCTGGCCAACATGGGCAGGAATGCTGATAAGTATTCTGTTTGGTGTGGCAATCGGAGTAGTAAATGGCTGTCTGGTCGCATTGATGGATCTGCCGCCGTTTTTGGCAACACTTTGTACGTGTATGATCACGCGGGGGCTGGGCTCTATTATAGTAGGTGGATTCGGTATTTCATGGCCGGCAGCAATTGCTCCGGGAGGATGGTTCAGAAGTATCTTTAAGATTCAAATGAATGGCTTGAACATCCCGATTGGTTTCTTATGGATCATACTGATAGTTATTGCGATGACATTCGTTCTGAATCATACGAAGATCGGCCGGTATACACTGGCGATCGGAAGTAATAAAGAAGCAACCAGATTATCTGGTGTTAATGTAAAATTCTATCACATTTTTGCATATGTGATTTCAGGATTCTTTGCAGGACTGGCAGCGATTTCTTACTCTGCTATCTTTGCAACGGTTCAGCCGGGTACAGGAGCCGGATTCGAGCTTGAGGCCATCGGTGGAGCAATCATCGGCGGCGTGTCCATGTCAGGCGGCGCAGGTAGTATCACAGGAACTCTTGCCGGTGTATTCGTTATCTGTCTGTTAAAGACAGGACTTCCGTTCATCGGACTGACAGCGAACTGGCAGCAGATCATCACAGGTTTTGTCCTGATCGCAGCCGTACTGGTAGATATCTTAAAGAGAAAGAACGACAAAGAGTAATCTGGTAACCTTATTTTAACGATAGTCAGCAGCCAGGGGAGACTGGATGGAACATCTGTTCCCGGCTGTTACTATAAAACTATTTTATGTCAGGAGGACAAAAAATTATGAAAAAGAAAGTTTTAGCAGTGTTACTTAGCGGATGCATGGTAGCAGGAATGATCGCTGGCTGTGGAAGCAAAGGCGGCGACGACAAGAAAGCTGATGACGGTGCAGCAAAGACTGAGACAGAAGACAAAGGTGACGCAGGCAAAGGCGGATACCACTTTGAAGTTGTTGTAAAGAGCTTCCAGTCATCATACTGGCAGGCAGCTGTTCAGGGAATCAAACAGGCAGAAGAAGAACTGGGTGTTACAGCTAACACAACAGGACCTAACGCTGAGTCTGATATCGCTGACCAGGTAAACATGCTGAACAACGCAATCAGCCAGAAACCAGACGGTATCGCTCTTGCAGCATGTGACCAGAACTCCGTTCTTGAGTCTCTGCAGACAGCACTTGACCAGAAGATCCCGGTAGTTTGCTTCGACTCAGGTGTGCCGGACGCTCCAGAAGGATCTGTTTACGCAACAGTTGTAACAAACAACGGTGCAGCAGGTGCTATCGCAGCAGAAAAGATCTATGAAGCAGTAAAAGATAAAATTGCAAAAGCTGATGGTCCAGTCAGAGTTGGTGAAGTAAACCAGGATGCTACATCTGCTAACATTACAGAGCGTGGTCTTGGATTCGTTAACAAATTCATCGAGCTCGCTACAGCTGACGGAAAGAAAGTTGCTGTAACAGGAAATGACTACTATGTTGGTAAAGTAGAAGACAAAGGTGACGAGAAGTCAGCAGACATCATCATCGAGATCGCAGTACCGGCTCAGACAACAGTTGAGCTGTGCTCTACAGAAGCTGCTAACATCATGAACAAAAAAGATACGATCGCAATCTTCGGTTCTAACCAGGTTTCTGCAGAGGGTGTTCTGACAGCTAACCAGAACCTGAACGTATTAGGATCAGACCCAGAGAAGAACATCATCGCTGCTGGATTCGATGCTGGTTCAACAATCAAGGCTGCTGTTAAAGATGGTACATTACTTGGTGCTGTTACACAGTCTCCTCTGATGCAGGGTAAATTATCTATCGAAACACTTACAAAGATCTGCAACGGTGAAGAAGTAAGTGATATCGAGACAGATGGTTACTGGTATGATTCTACAAACATGGAAGAAGCTGACATTAAGCCAAACCTGTATGACTAATCATAACAGATCATAAAAATAGTTGTTTATGGAGGAACCGGGGGTATCCCGGTTCCTTTTTTACTTAAAATCTGCTATAATATTGATGGTTTATGTGAAACTACAAGGATCACGAAAGGAAGATTCGAGGAGGAATGATATGCTTCAGGGAATAGAAACTGTCTTTGATAATAAGGAAAAGATGATTGGACATCTGAAAAAGAAAAGCTACGAAAGCAACACAAAGATGTTTATTGAAAAGAACGGACATTTTTTTCGGGAAATGGCAGATTATGTAGGACAGGCCGGGGATAAAGAAGCGGCAGCCGAAGAGATCGGGAAATGTCTGGCAGAGGCTGTGAAAACCCGTTTTTCTAATAAAAAGGGAGTTGTTGAGGCGCGTACCCAGGTGGATCTGAACTTTTTCATGATCTACTATGTTTTTCCGACGATTCTCGGGATGGAGTCAGAGGATTCTAAGATGATTGCGGAGGGAGTCCGTAAAGTTTGGAAAAAGAGCTTTAAAGAGGGGGATATCCAATACACCGATTATGATACGCTGTATGGAGCATTCCGAGAAAAAATATTTGGGATATTTTGATGAATTCAGGACCGGTGTGATAAAAAGCGCCGGTTTTTGTGTATGCTCTTTCAGTATACTTTTTACCTGTGGTATCCCTTGAGAATATCTGTAAGAGCGAGTATAATAGGACATATATTTATATTGCCAAAATTCTTCAGGAAAAAGAGGAATCGGTATGGATAATAAGAATGACGGACAGAGAAAGGTTATGAAGCGGCATGGGATACTCCTGCTTTTGGGGAGTCTTATTTTGACTGGGATCATGGTGGCTGTCATGCTCAGGATGTATCAGAGCAGGAATGCACAGATATTCAATTCCCTTGTAGAGGAGAATCTGACTTCGATCCATAAAGGCCAGGTAGTTCAGATCGATGATTCTATCCGTGAGGTTCAGATATTAGTGAAGTCGGTCGCGCAGATCTATGAGAAGTCAGATATGGCAGAACATGAGCTGAACAGGTTATATCAGAATGCAGTTGAGAAACTGGACATTTTGTCTGATATGGAATATTTTCCTTCGGATATATTAGAAGAGAGTCTGTCAATGGATGAGACCGGAAAGACGGATGCGGAAGTGCTTAAAAGGCTTCTAGACGGTGAGAGTGTTATTTCAGAGGTGTTTGCTTCAAAGTACTTGGATGGAGAGTATGCGATCAGTGTGATGGAGCCGGTCAGAAAAGATGGAAGGATGGAAGGTGTTGTCTGTGGTTTTATTAAGGCTGAGGTCTTGATGGAGGTTACAGCCCGCCAGGACTATGAATGGACCTCGAATTTTCTGATCAAGAACGATGGAAGCCTGATCCTGGATGAAGCTATGTATTATGACGGCAAAGAAAATCTTTTTCATGAGCTGGAAGAGATGGGAGTATCAAAGAACAAGACAGAAGAGGTCCGTGCCGGGCTGAGTGCTGGGAAGACAACATTAGTGTCTATAGAGAGTCCGCTTGAAGGCCAGTTCTTCATCATGACAACGGATCTTCAGTATAATGGATGGGTTCTTTTATCTATGACCCATTCTAATGAGGTGAAAGGGTATTCTACTTCGATCATGAAGAATACCAGACTGCTGATCACCTCACTTTTGGTGTTTTTGGCGGTACTGCTTGGCGGTGCTGTATGGATTTACGTCCAGTTGAGGGATCGGCTTCTGCGTGATCAGGTACGGTATGAACTGCTTGCACAGTTTTCAGATACGATCCTGTTTGAATATGACTGTGAAACTAAGGCCCTGGCTTTTACGCCTAATATTATAGATCATTTTGATGTGAGGCCGGAGGATATCAGATATCCCTTCAGCCAGGAACAGGAATTCAGCCTTTTGCATCCTGATGATGTCGGGATCATGCGTGAGATGCTGAAAAGTATGCAGGAGGATTCCAGGGATCAGACGGAGGCGGAGATGAGATTCCTCAATAAAGAAGGGGAATACCGCTGGATGCACTGCCAGGCACAGCTTTTGAAGGACAGAAGGGGAAGGGCTGTCATGGTAGTCGGTAAATTCTCGGATATTCATGACCAGCGGACGCAGGAGCAGCGCCTGATCCAAAAGTCTTCTATTGATGCTATGACCGGAGCGCTGAACAGAGAGACGGCAGAAGAACAGATCGGGGAGCGCCTGGATCATGTAGTGTCCGGTTTCTTCTACATGCTGGATGTGGATGATTTTAAATCAATCAATGACAATATGGGACATTCTGCAGGAGATGCACTCCTCTCTCAGCTGGTGAAAGAGATGAAAAAAGTATTCCGGCGCGAAGATATTATCGGCAGGATCGGGGGAGATGAGTTCATTGTCTTCATGGGAGATGTGAAGGATCGAAAGGTTGCATGCAGTAAAGCCGAATATCTCCTGAGACGGCTGGCAAAGTCAAAGACAGCATTTTCCGTCAGTGTCGGGATTTCTGCCTATCCGGCAGACGGCAGCAGCTACCAGGAATTATATAAAGTAGCGGATGCCGCCATGTATGAGGCTAAGCGGGAAGGAAAGAATAAGTATAGCATTATCAATAAGGATACGGCTGACAGCAGTAAAAAAGTTTAAAAGATACTTTTGTTGGATTCTGCTGTCTGCGTGTATCGCATGACTTTGATCCGGGATGTTATTTAAGGTATTGCTTTGGCGTAGTACCTTTGTACTTTTTAAATGTTTTTATAAAGTAACTTAAATCATTAAAACCAGAATTATATGCTACTTCTGTGATAGACTGGTCTGTGGTCATAAGTTGATAGCAGGCGCGCTCGATCCGATAGTAATTCAGATAATCAATGGGAGTACGGTGGGTCATCTCCTGGAAAAAGCGGCAGAAGTATTTGGGAGACATATTGACACTGCCTGACATTTCCTCAAGGGTAATCTGTTTATTATAGGAAGACTCCATAAATTCCAGAGCAGTCTTGAGCTGGAGAATCCGTTTGTGATTGCGCGGAGGCTGGGCAGGGGCAGGATCATAGTACTGCTGTGAGAAGACCAGACCAATCATCTGATAGAGGTTCCCCAGTACGACCAGCTGATATCCTTCCTTTTTGGAGGCGATCGCGTCGAATAAAGACCAGATGGTTTGGTGGATATCGTTATAAGATTCCGGATAGACATAGGCCGGCTCCACCTCGTGGTCGATGATCTTACGGATCAGTTTACAGCAGGCATCATTCTTATTCATCAGCATATTCATGTCAAAGACAATGCACTCATAGGTACAGCCGCAGGGAATGCCGGAATGGACGGCGCCTGCGGGGATGAGAATAGCAGAGCCCCCGGAAACCGTGTATTCCTGCTCGTCAATGGACAGCTGGAAGCTTCCCTCCAGAATTCGGATGATCTCAAATTCTACGTGCCAGTGCAGAGACATGACGTATTGTGGGTGCATGGGGGTTACATGGTGGTATTCAAAGGGGAAGTCGACAGTACCCCTCTGCCAGCTCTCCCGGTAATTGATATATTGCATAATTCTCCTTTATGTGAATATTGTTATATTTTTTACTATTATAGCACAAGTATATTTTCCGGTACAATGATAAAATAAAACCAGTGAAAGGGGAAATACAGAACCAGTGCATAGGTTCGTATTTACCATCAGGCAGTAAAGGGGATGCGAGGTCTCCTGACTGACTTTGAAAGGAGGAAGATGTGTGAGTAGTGAAAAGAAACAGGTGCTTGCATTTGACTTCGGAGCTTCCAGCGGACGTGCGATCCTGGGAACTTTAGAAGACGGGAAGATACATATGGAAGAAGTGTACCGCTTTTCCAACGACCCGGTGATCATTGGCAAGACCATGTACTGGGACACACTGAGACAATTTTTCGAGATTAAACAGGGTATTATCAAAGCAAAGCAAAAGGGCGGCTTTGACAGTATCGGAATTGATACATGGGGTGTTGATTTCGGACTTCTGGATGAGCACGGGGTGCTGCTTGAGAGTGCTGTACATTACAGAGATGACAGAACTCTGGGGATGCAGGAAGAGGTGTTCAAGGCGATCCCGAAGGATGAGGTGTATGACCTGACAGGGAATCAGTTCGAGAACTTCAATACCGTTTTCCAGCTTTACTCACTGGTACAGAAGAGACCATGGCTTCTGGAACGTGCAGACAAGCTTCTTCTGACACCGGATCTGTTTAATTATTTTCTGACCGGAGAGAAGAAAGCAGAGTATACAATGTCCACCACAACTCAGCTGATGGATGCAAGGAACAAGGTTTGGTCTGATAAGATCATGGACGCACTCAAGATCCCGAAGGATATCTTCCCGGAGATCGTACCAAGCGGTACTGTCGTGGGGACCTTAAGTGATGAGATCTGTGAAGAGCTTGGAATTAAGCCGGCTAAGGTGATTGCAGTTGCCAGCCACGACACGCAGAGTGCCGTAGTTGCAGTTCCGACACAGGAAGAGGATTTCATGTTTATCAGCTGCGGAACGTGGAGCCTGTTTGGAACCGAGCTCAAGGCGCCAATTATCGGAGAGAAGTCCTTAGAGTGCAATGTAAGTAACGAGGGTGGTTATGGAGACACGACCACACTTTTGAAGAATATCATCGGCCTGTGGCTCGCACAGGAGAGCAGAAGACAGTGGATCCGCGAAGGAGAAGAGTATTCCTTTGGTGAGCTGGAACAGATGGCGATGAAAGCAGAGCCATTCCGGAGCTTCATTGATCCGGATGCGCCGGAATTCGTGCCGGCAGGCAATATTCCGGAACGGATCAGGGAGTTCTGCCGCAGAACCGGACAGAAGGTTCCACAGACGGTAGGAGAGATCATGTGCTGTATCAATCAGAGCCTTGCGCTTAAGTATCGGTATGCACTGGAACAGATCGAATCCTGTACAGGTAAGCATTATCCGACGATCCATATGATCGGCGGCGGTATCCAGAGCAAGCTTCTCTGCCAGATGACGGCAGGGGCCAATGGACGCAAAGTAATCGCCGGTCCTGTAGAGGCGACGGCACTGGGCAACATTGCCGTACAGTTCATGTCACTCGGTGAGATCAAAGACATGAATGAAGCAAGACAGATCATTGCAGATTCAGAAAAAACATATGAGTACATTCCGCAGGATGAAGAAAAATGGAATGCCGCATATGAGAAATTTAAAACCATTATTCAAAATTAAGGAGGAAACAAATCATGGCAAAATCAAGACTTATCGGGGATTATCCAGTAATCGGTATCAGACCTACAATTGATGGACGCAGAGGTGTTTTGAAGGTTCGTGAGTCTCTGGAAGAGCAGACAATGAACATGGCTAAATCCGCTGCAAAACTGTTTGAGGAGAACTTAAAGTACACAAACGGTGAGCCGGTTAAGGTTGTGATCGCTGATACAACGATCGGACGTGTTGCAGAGGCTGCTGCCTGTGCAGATAAATTCAAAAAAGAAGGCGTTGACATCACTCTGACAGTGACACCATGCTGGTGCTACGGTGCAGAGACAATGGATATGGATCCACAGACCATCAAGGCTGTTTGGGGATTCAACGGAACTGAAAGACCAGGAGCTGTTTACCTTGCATCCGTTCTGGCTACACATGCACAGAAGGGTCTTCCGGCATTCGGCATCTACGGACATGATGTTCAGGAAGCAGACGATACATCTATCCCATGTGATGTAAAAGAAAAGTTATTAAGATTCGGACGTGCCGCAGTTGCAGCAGCAACCATGAGAGGTAAATCCTACTTACAGATCGGTTCTATCTGTATGGGAATCGGCGGATCCATCATTGATCCTGCATTTATCGAGGAGTACCTTGGCATGCGTGTAGAGTCTGTTGATGAGGTTGAGATCATCCGCCGTATGACAGAAGGCATCTACGATGAAGAAGAATACAAGAAAGCTCTTGCATGGACAAAAGAGAAGTGCAAAGAAGGATTTGATAAGAACCCGGAGGAACTGCAGAAATCACGTGAACACAAAGATTCTGACTGGGAATTTGTAGTAAAGATGATGTGCATCATCAAAGACCTGATGAACGGAAATCCAAACCTCCCGGACGGAGCAGAGGAAGAAAAAGTTGGACACAACGCTCTTGCAGCCGGATTCCAGGGACAGAGACAGTGGACAGATTTCTATCCGAACTGTGATTTCCCGGAGGCTATGCTGAACTCTTCCTTCGACTGGAACGGAGCAAGAGAGCCATACGTTCTGGCAACAGAGAATGATGTTCTCAACGGACTGGGAATGATGTTCTGTAAACTGCTTACAAACTCAGCACAGATCTTCGCTGATGTTCGTACATACTGGAGCCCGGAGGCTGTTAAGAGAGCTGCAAACGGCTACGAATTAGAAGGACATGCAAAGGAAGCAGGCGGATTCATCCACCTGATCAACTCCGGAGCAGCCTGCCTGGATGCTAACGGACAGTCAAAAGATGCAGATGGAAACGGATGCATGAAGCCTTGGTATGATGTAACAGAAGCAGACCAGGAAGCAATGATGAATGCTACAACATGGAACTACGCTGACCTTGGATACTTTAGAGGCGGTGGATTCTCATCCAGATTTGTGACACAAGCAGAGATGCCTGTAACGATGATCCGTCTGAACCTTGTGAAGAACTTAGGACCAATGCTTCAGATCGCAGAAGGCTGGACCGTAAATCTTCCGGACGAAGTAACAGATGTTCTTTGGAAGAGAACAGACTATACATGGCCATGTACATGGTTTGCACCAAGAGTAACAGGAGAAGGTGCTTTCAAGACTGCTTATGATGTTATGAACAACTGGGGAGCTAACCACGGAGCAATCAGCTACGGACACATCGGAGCTGACCTGATCACAATGTGCTCTATGTTAAGAATCCCGGTAGCTATGCACAATGTTCCGGAAGAGAAGATCTTCAGACCGGCATCATGGAATGCATTTGGACAGGACAAAGAGGGACAGGATTTCAGAGCCTGCCAGGCTTATGGCCCACTGTACAAAGGCATGAGATAATTACGCTATCCACTAAATTTATAATACCTACCAAAATGCAGAGAGTGCCTATTCCTATAGGCGCTCTTTGCGTTAAGACATCATGAGGATGCATGTGCAGGCTTCACAGCAGCCTCTATAATAATGAAATAGAGACCAGGCGGAAACAGTCTGGGAGAAAACAGGAGGACAATCAAATGTTAAAAGGAATTCCACAGATCTTATCACCAGAATTATTAAAAGTATTATGTGAAATGGGACACAGCGACCGTCTTGTCATCTCTGACGGAAACTTCCCGGCAGAATCCATGGGAAAAGACGCCATCGTAATCCGCTGCGATGGACATGGCGTACCGGAGATCCTGGATGCGATCCTTCAGGTATTCCCTCTCGATACATATGTAGAGAAGCCAGTGAACCTGATGCAGGTAATGGACGGAGACGATGTAGAGACTCCGATCTGGGACACATACAAAGAGATCATTGCAAAGCATGATGAAAGAGGAGCAGACGTGGTTGGAAATATCGAGCGTTTCGCATTCTATGAGGAAGCAAAAACAGCTTATGCGATCATTGCAACAAGCGAAAAAGCACTTTACGCAAACATCATGCTCCAAAAAGGAGTCGTTGTAGAGTAGGGGGGCGCTTCCGCATAACGCAGCCCGGCTCTGCTCGGGGGGGATCTGTGTATGCTTTTCGGATGTCGGGCCACTTGTTAAGAGACAGTAAACGAAAAAGCGGGAAAAACAGAGGCACCGGCCTATATGCTGAGAAATCTTGATGATTTCTCAGCAAGCAGGCCGCAGAATTACGCCGTTGTACGGCGAATTCTGACCTCTGTTTTTTCCGCTTTTTCGTTAACTGTCTCTAAACGCGTTCTAAGACATCTGAAAAGCCATACACAGATCCCCCCAGAGCAGAGCCGGGCTACATTCTGCGTCGCTGGGCGCATCAGGGGGGAAGGCAGGAGTTTCACATAGTTAAGGATATCGATAACACACACCTTGATTGTCTGCCTGCAAAGTTGTAAGATGACATAACGAAATTCCTGCATCATATTTGTATATGATTTACATGCTGTATTTTAATTCTTCTTCCAGAATATTTTTCAGTACAGTGTATTCAGAGGGCTGTTTATCCTTTGCAATCCACATATGAATTGATGTAGACTGCAACTCTTCAATAACAAAAGTTCTAATATCCTGTCTGCCGCATAGAACATTTTTAGGCAACAAAGAAATACCTCCACCGTTAGAAACCAAATTAAGGATTGCTTCTACAGTGTCTAGTTCTATTATTTCTGGCAAAACGGATTGATGTAAATACCACCAATTCAGAAGAACTTTTCTGTATGGGCAAGATTCAATATCGTTAGTTATAATAGGGGATCTTATTACTTCATCCAGGTATTGACATGAGGCGGGGGCAATAAGTAATAAACTTTCTGGATATTGAAAAATTTGTTTTCCCTGTATAAAATCTTCTGAACTATTAGTTATAATACAATCTAGTTGTCCATTCCCTAATTGTGAGCTTAAAATATTTTGATTAAGTGTATGAACTGATATAGATACATTTGGAAATTTATTTTTATATTTCATTAAACATTGAGGCAGGAGATAACCTGCTACTGTTTGTGTAGCGCCGATTTTTAAAGAGTCTGCGCTGTTTTTAAAGGAAAGGGAAGTTCCGTCTAATAAAGAGATTATCTTTTCTGCCTGAAATAATAATCTCTCCCCGTCATGAGTCAGTGCTACTCCTTTATTGTTACGCATAAAAAGAGTTGTGTTTAATTCGGCTTCAAGTTTTTTGATATGAGCAGTAATATTTGATTGTACATATCCCATATTCTCAGCAGCTTTGGTAATAGATTTTGCGTAGGCAACTTCTTTAAATATCCTTAATTCCAAACTTTCCACAATCAACACCTCCATCATTTAAAATGATAGCAATTATCATCAACAACTATTATACACTCATAAAGAGAGAATGTATAATTATATTGGAAACAAAACTTAAACTGTTTCGGAAAGAGGGAGTGACAAATGATTGCAATGCAATATAAAATTCTATTGCCAGAAAATTATGATATGAATAATATCAGAAAAAGAGTTGCTGCTAATGGGCACAAAACAGATGGCTTTCAGGATTTATTATTTAAGGCTTATCTTATAACTGAAAGTAAGAGTGAGGGGGAAGGTAACCACAATCAGTATTCACCTTTATATTTGTGGAAAGATAGTGCTGGTATGAATAAGTTTATTTTTAATGGTTTTTACGACAATATACTAAATTCATTTGGATGGCAAAATATAAAGACAGGTATCCCTTTGATATATACGTTAGAAAGTAATTTTATACGATCTAAATATGTTATTGAAATTGAGAAAGAAATATTACCTGCAACACATATGAAATCTCTCGATTTTTCTTTCATATTTAGTGATTGCACTGGCAGAGTGTTGATCTATAATCCCGATAAATGGAAATATTCTGAATATTACTTCTTTGCAAATAGACCCGCCAGCGGTCACATTGGAATACTTTATGACATACTGCATTTATCAGTGTGATTCTTAGCAAGCGGCCAGCATCCGAAAAAGCTCCCTGTCCTCTGCACCCTCAAGTCTCCCGGCTGGCGTCCCTTTTTCTTTATAAATCCAAGTATGTTCATTCCCCAAAATGCCGCTTGAATCAGAAGGTGGTTGATGCTACAATTGGATAATATAGGGATGACTTTTCGTTTACTTTCGAAGGATGGAGAAGAGGGTTAGTTATGACAATTACAGAGATTGCGAAGATGGCGGGGGTTTCGGTCTCTGCAGTTTCGAGATATTTGAATGACGGGTATATTAGTGAGGATAAGAGGAAACGGATCAAGGCGGTGATCGATAAAACGGGGTACCAGCCTTCTAAACAGGCTCAGATTCTGCGGACAAAGAAGTCCAAGGTGATCGGGGTGATCCTTCCTAAGATCAGTTCGGAGTCGATCGCCCGGGTGGCGGATGGGATCAGCTCGGTGTTATCTAAGGAAGGGTATCAGATGCTGCTGGTGAGTACGGAGAATGATCCGAAGAAGGAGATAGAATACCTGAATCTTCTGCAGAATAATCCGGTGGATGGGATCTTATTTTCCGCGTCTGTTTATGATAAGGCACATCAGGATGCGCTTAAGAAGATGGAGATCCCGGTGGTGGTAATCAGCCAGAAGTTTGACAGCTTTGCGTGTGTATATCATGATGATTATGGGGCTGCTAAGGCAATGACGGAGCTGCTTTTAAAGAGCGGGAAACAGCACATCGGGCATATTGCGGTGACACAGAGTGATGAGGCAGCAGGGAAGAGCAGGACACAAGGCTATCGGGATGCCATGAGGGAACAGAAAAAAGCGGTGGAGCCAAAGATGGTCGTGACAGCCGGGTTTACAATGGATGCCGGCTATGACTGTATGAAAATGCTGTTAAAGCAAAATGCGGAGCTGGATGCTGTATTTTGTGCCACAGATACTCTGGCAGTAGGGGCGCTGACTTGTTTAAAAGAGGAGGGAAAACGGATTCCCGAGGATATTGCGATCGTTGGCATCGGGCATAATCGAATGTCCCGGGTCGTGACACCTAAACTGACGACGGCTCATCTTTTCTATAAGACAAGTGGGATCGAGGCGGCAAATATGCTGCTGGAGATGATCGAGGATAAGAATTGTGTTGCCCGGCAGATTCAGCTGGGGTATGAGGTAGTTGAGGCTGAAAGCGTTTAATGCCGGAACAAAAGAAACTGAATGAAACAGAAGGTTTTCATAGACAATAGTATCTATGGAAGACCTTCTGTTTTTTGCATGATGGAGATGCTGTGTTATTGATTTGTTGATTAGTAACAAAAAATGTGCTGTATTTTTGTTGCTTCTTCCTATTTACAGACAGAGAAAAAGTGATAAAATAGAAACATAAAGTGAAAACGATTTCATATATAAAACACATGTATTTAGAGCAGATCAAAAGATATATGAACAAAACAAGTGATAACGATATCATAAAGGAGGACACTATGGACTACAATTCAATTGCCAGACAGATCCTGGAGAATGTGGGTGGGAAGGAAAACCTTATTTCAGCAGCACATTGTGCAACAAGGCTGCGTCTTGTCATTGCAGACAATGACAAGTGTAACAGCAAAGGGGTAGAGAATATCGATGCAGTGAAGGGAGTGTTCTTTGCATCAGGGCAGATGCAGATCATTCTTGGAACCGGGACAGTGAATAAGGTATATGACGAATTCATCAAGATCGGGGGGATATCAGAAGCCAGCAAAGAGGATGTGAAAAGGGAGGCAGCTAAGAAAGCGAATCCGTTCCAGAGGGTCATTAAGACCATTGGCGATATTTTCGTTCCGATTATCCCGGCTATCGTTGCCAGCGGTTTTCTGATGGGGATCATGGAAGCCTTAAACTTTATGGTCAATAATGGTTTCCTGAGCATTAATACAGACGGCTCCATTTATCAGTTTGCAGTGTTGTTCAGCAATGTGGCATATGTATTCCTGCCTATCCTGATCGCGTTTAGTGCGGCAAAGGTATTCGGAGCGAATCCATTTCTTGGGGCGGTTATCGGTATGATCATGATCCATCCGAATCTGCAGAATGCCTGGACCGTTGCCACAGAAGGTGTGCAGAAGACACAGGAGGTATTCTTCGGACTTTGGAAGATCGACATGGTTGGTTATCAGGGGCATGTGATTCCTGTTATCATTGCGGTCTTTGTCTTAAGTATCATCGAGAAAAAGCTGCATAAGATCGTACCGCCGATGTTTGATCTGTTTGTGACACCGCTGGTCAGCGTTTTTGTGACCGGATATCTGACACTCGCGGCAATCGGCCCGGTGTTCGTATTTGTTGAGAATGGACTTTTGAATGGAATTCAGAAGCTTCTGACACTTCCGTTTGGAATCGGAAGCTTTATTATGGGCGGCGCGTATGCAACAACAGTTGTATCAGGAATCCATCATATGTATACCGTCATTGATATCGGACAGCTTGCTAAGTATGGACTGACCTTCTGGCTGCCTCTGGCATCAGCGGCAAATGTGGCACAGGGCGGCGCTGCACTGGCAGTTGCATTTAAGAGCAAGAACCAGAAGATGAAGTCAGTAGCTCTTCCGTCAGCGCTTAGTGCATGTATGGGAATTACGGAGCCGGCGATCTTTGGCGTGAATTTACGTCTTGTAAAACCATTTATTGCGGCATCTATCGGCGGTGCATGCGGAGCTTTATATGCATCTATCGTGAATCTGGGAGCAACAGGAACAGGGGTGACAGGTATTTTTGGAATTCTTCTGCACCTGCACAGCCCTCTGCATTATGTCATCGCCATGGCGATCGCATTCGGTGTGGCATTCGTGCTGACCGGAATACTGGGATTTAAGGAAGATACACAGGAAGTGGCATCGGTAGAGGCTGAGGAGATAGTGGAAGACGATACTGTTAAAGAGGAAAAGAATCTTTCAAATAGTGCTAAGGAGCTGATTTTTACCTGCCCGATCAACGGGAAAGTGATCCCGCTTGAAGAGGTACCGGATGAAACTTTTGCATCTGGTGTGCTGGGAGGAGGCGTCGGCGTCAGACCGGCAGAGGGAAAAGTATATGCACCGTTTGACTGTACAGTGGCAGCCGTATTTGATACAAAACATGCGATCGGACTTGAGACGAAGGATGGAGTGGAGGTGCTGATCCATGTGGGAATTGATACAGTCACTCTCAATGGGGAACCCTTCAACGTTCATGTAGAGACGGGAGATGCCGTGGAAGAGGGACAGCTGCTTGCTGAATTTGATATGGAGCAGATCAAGGCAGCAGGACTTGAGACGGTCAGCCCGATTATTATCACGAATCCAGGACAGTATCAGGAAGTCCAGATCAAACAGAGATAATTGGAGAGCGTGCGAAGCGAAGCGGGCGGATGTATTGTATCATGCAGAGCATGATGCGTACTTCACTGCAAATAAGCTGAGCCATATTTGAGACAGGGGAATCTATAATTGGGAAACGAGGATGGAATGGATGACAGAGATGAATTGGAATGATAAATGGAGGCTGGGGCTACATTTAATGCCGCCACGGGGGTGGCTGAATGATCCGAACGGGCTGTGTCAGTTTCGGGGCGTGTATCATGTGTTTTTCCAGTATACGCCGGATGACCCGAATGGCGGAACGAAATATTGGGGGCACTATACCAGCCCGGACCTCATCAACTGGAAATTTGAGGGGATTGCACTTTCTCCCAAGGAGGCATTTGAAAGTCATGGTGTGTACTCGGGATCGGCTCTTGTCAAGGACGGGAAGATGAACCTTTACTATACGGGGAATGTAAAATTGACCGGAGATTATGATTATATTTACGAGGGCCGTCAGGGAAACACAATTTTAGTCAGCAGTGAGGATGGAATTACATTCGGGGAAAAAGAATGCCTGATGACCAATTCGGATTATCCGTCTCATCTGTCCTGCCATATCAGGGACCCAAAGGTGGTGACAGGAGAGAGCATAGGGATAGAAGATGGGAACTGTTACATGTTCCTGGGTGCAAGGACGAAGAATGACATCGGGGAGGTGCTTTTATATAGAAGCTCTGATCTAAAAGCATGGGAGCTGGTGAATATCCTTAAATCGGAAGAGAACTTCGGATATATGTGGGAGTGCCCGGATGCTTTTATGCTGGGGGATAAAAAAATTCTCAGTATTTCTCCTCAGGGAGTGGAGCAGAGAGGAATTGATTATCAAAACATTTATCAGGCGGGTTACTTTGAAGTGGAGGGATCTTTCGAGAGAGAGCATCGGTTGGTACATTTTAAAGAATGGGACCGCGGGTTCGATTTTTATGCGCCGCAGACTTTTCAGGATGACAAGGGAAGACGGCTCCTGATCGGATGGGTCGGGATGCCGGATGAGCCGGGGCAGAGTAATCCTACAGTGGAGCAGGGCTGGCAGAACGCCTTGACTGTTATGCGGGAGGTGTTTTTGAAAGACGGAAAGGTGATGCAGTATCCTGCCGCAGAACTGGAAAATCTGCGCGGCGTCAGACATACACTGGAAAAGGGGAAGTCTTCTGTGAGAAGACAGATGTATGATGCGGAAATTGAGGTCTTAAGTGAGGATGTCAAAATCGTGATCAGTGATGGGATCACACTTGCATATCAGAAAGCTGACAGGTTGTTTACCCTTGCGTTTGACGAGGAAATGGACCTCGGATATGGAAGACGAAAACGAAGCGTATACCTGGAATCCTGCCGGCACATCAGGATACTGGCGGATACTTCCTGTCTGGAAATCTATCTAAATGGCGGAGAAGAAGTGTTTACTACACGTTTTTATACAGAGGACGGGATGAGTGATTTTTGCGTGAAACAGGGAGAAGCGGAAGTGGTCTATTGGGAATTGGAAGGTTTTCACGTTGATTATCAAGAGGAAATCATGTAAAGAGAAGCATTGAAACGAGTCTGTCAGCACAGCCCGTTAGAGCGTCTATGGCTGCATTTTTTCAATAAATTTGTAAAAAGCTATAGCTTCCTGCATACTTGCATTTTTGCAGCATATATTGTAAAGTAGTAGGAACGTAAACTTTGGACAAGGATAATACGATTCACAGCCGGAGAGAAATTGAGGACCCGATTTCCGGCTGGTTCTGTGCATGCTGAGACGGTGGCTGTGAATGGTGACACAAGGGTGGTTAGATGGATTTCAATGTTTTTAATAAGGAAAAATTAAAGATATGGCTGGAGATCGTGCTGGCTGTGGTGCTGGTAGCTGCGGTAGGAATTGCAGGAAATAAAGGTGCATTTGATAGGAAGAACATGAAGGCCGATACGGTGAATGCAGCAGATAAAGAGGCGGTTCCAAAAGCTGCAGCAGATAAAGAGGCACTTAAAAAAGCTGCAGCAGAGAACGAAGCGGCACAGTCAGAGGACACTTCGGAAAAGGAGAAGCCAGAGAAAGCGGATCAGCCAGAAGGAGATGGTGCCGAGGAAGTGATTGCCAAGGGCCAGTACCCGATCATGGGGAAAAGTTCTGTGACGGTGGACCAGATGGTGGAGTATTTTAAGTCCAGCGGAGAAAAATATCCGGCTGACGCCCTTAGCAAAGGCGGAGCAGACAGTATTGAGACATTCTGCCAGATGTATTATGACGAAGCTGTGGCGGAAGGAGTACGGCCGGAGGTGGCATTTGTTCAGACCATGAAGGAAACCGGTTGGCTGCAGTATGGAGGAGATTCTTCCATAGAACAGTTTAACTTTGCGGGGCTTGGAACAACCGGGGGCGGTGTGGCAGGGAATTCTTACCCGGATGTGCGCACCGGGATTCGTGCGCAGATCCAGCATCTGAAGGCATATGCAACAGCGGATGCGCTGGAGCAGGCCTGTGTAGATGAGCGGTATGAATATGTGACCAAAGGCTGCGCACCCTATGTAGAATGGCTGGGGCAGCAGGAAAACCCGGAGGGATATGGCTGGGCAACGGCTGATAATTACGGATATTCTATCGTGGATATGATAGCAAATTTAAAGAAAATGAAATAAAAGAAGTATAGAAAACACCTGCCGGGAGGTATGGTCGCTTATGAGATGCGTCTTCCTTCCGGCAGGTGTTTTAATGCTATTTATCAGATTATTTCAATTCCTCAATTAACTGCTTTATTGTAGATGGATCCTCTTCCAGGAGCTCGGCAATCTGGGGAATCGTATAACCTTTTTGAAGTTTCTTCTGGATCAGTATTTTGAGACGATGAGTATCTCCGGACTGGAATCCATCCTCTAATCCATCTTTGAATCCATCCTCATACCCTTCTTTTCGAACTGTCTGCATATGAAGTTTTTCATCGTAATCTGTCAAGATCATATCAATCACCTCACTTCGGTTCTTCCTAAGAATATCAGCCAGGATCCCTTCCTCAATGCATTCATCCACAGCCCGGTTTACAGCATCTTCCAATGGATACTTCCTATCCAGAAAACCGCGGATCCGTGCGATAAAACATGCATATTCATTCAGCTTTTGACATCGTCTCATTAAAATTTTATTATGTCCAAGATTAATATTCAGCATTCTTGCACGGCATTCCAGAGCTGGCAGAAATCCATCAGGAAGATCGTGAAAAGCATCGGAAAGCCGGTACTTCATTTCATCGGGAGCATCGTCAATCCCGTTATAAAAAATAAGATAAACAGGTGCCGGAAGCGAGATGCATTTCATAAGCAGATATACCTCACGGCAGGTGTTTTTGATACTATTTATCAGATTGTTTTAATTCCTCAATTAACTGATCTATTGTAGACGGATCCTCTTCCAGGAGGTCAGCAATCTGGGGAACTGTATAGCCTTTTTGAAGTTTTTTCTGGATTTGTATTTTAAGGCGATGGGCATCTCCAGATTTGAATCCATCCTCATACCCTTCTTTTCGAACTGTCTGCATATGAAGTTTTTCATCGTAATCTGTCAAGATCATATTAATCACCTCACTTCGGTTCTTCCTAAGAATATCAGCCAGGATCCCTTCTTCGATGCATTCATCCACAGCCCTGTTTACTGCGTCTTCTAATGGATACT
Organism: Faecalicatena sp.; assembly: GCF_058819085.1. NCBI lineage: Bacteria > Bacillati > Bacillota > Clostridia > Lachnospirales > Lachnospiraceae > Faecalicatena > Faecalicatena sp. The sequence goes on along the minus strand of NZ_JBZUUL010000046.1, from coordinate 1,060 downwards.
TTCTATCCAGAAAACCACGGATCCGTGCGATAAAACATGCATATTCATTCAGCTTTTGACATCGTCCCATTAAAATCTTATTATGTCCAAGATTAATATTCAGCATTCTTGCACGGCATTCCAGAGCTGGTAGAAATCCATCCGGAAGATCATGAAAAGCATCGGAAAGCCGGTATTCCATCTCGTCAGGAGCATCATCAATTCCATTATAAAAAATAAGATAAACAGGTGCCGGGAGTGAGACCAATGTTTTACTGTAAATGTTGAGTCGGTTCGACTCAATATAAGATCTCAACACATCCGAGAAATAGAAGAGCCCCCGGAGCGGCATATTTGGATTCAGGGTACTTTGATGCTCATAGAGATTCAGGACATTGGCAATGAGAAATGAAAGGTCATTCTTCATACCCAGATAAACAGCATCATTGATCGTAGTGATGATCAGATCATCTGAATCCGTATAGTTTGTTGAATGGACTGCATTATACAATGCCAGAAGATCCTGCTTGTTATTGAAAATCAGCCGGAAGAGTTGATCCTTATACTTACGGTTGATCCGATACTTTCGACCCCAATTTTTGAACCGATATAATATATTATTTGTCATACGTTTCTTACCTTTCATTTTAACATAATCAGTCTAAGAAAAATAGCGGTTTTCACTAGATTTCATAAGAACATAGAGATATAAAAGTTGTGTCAATAGAAATTCAATCATTTATCATATAATTATAAGGTCATAAAATCACCTTTCTTTCTAAAATGTATACATTAACAAAGTATTGAATCATTGCAGATACTGCAAGATAAATTAAAAATGAAACAGAATAAAGGTACATTACCCCTAATGCACCAAGATGGCATGAACCATCAACTCGAATAAATTTATCATAGCAAAGAAAATAAAAAAACACAATCATTTATAAAAAAACTTCAGAATAACAATTATTCCGCCCTGCAAGTTCGATTGCGCGGCAGAGCCGCTCCATCTCGCTTTGGCTAAACGCCGAATGGCAATATTTATAGAAGCTGCGCTTAGTGAGCAAGCTCCCACGCGCAG
>NZ_JBZUUL010000045.1:0-39614 GCF_058819085.1 Faecalicatena sp. | reverse complement strand
ATCCAGGGACTGCGATGGCATAAATTGCTATTTTGTTAGCTGAAATATTGAATTTTCAAGGTGCGAAGCCCATTTGGGGTATGGGAAGTCTTAGTAAGTGAAATAAAATTATAAAAAGTATTAAAAAAATATAAACTGGACAGTGTGCACAAAAGTGGAAACCCGGATTTGGTGAAAAAAGCTATTGACTGGACAAATTTAACAATAAATAATCAATAAGTTGAAAGAAAACAGAAATATTCGACAAAAATTGCACCAAGTTTCCGGGCACAAGTGCAATTATATGATTTGTAAAAACGGCTGGACGGCAGATATAATAGGCTCAAACAGCAAAGAAAGGTGGTCAAATGTTTTTACCAAGAGAAAAGAAAATATTAAGTCTGCTCTTAAAAAATGAAAAGAAATTTACCACATCACAGATTGCTGCGGAACTAAAAGTAAGTCCCAGGACAATCAAGACGGATATCAAGAAGATCAATGAGGAATTGGAAAAGCATTCCTGTCTGATCCGGACAAAACAAGGTGTGGGACTCTGGCTCGACTATGATACGCAAGGGGAGCAGTTTTTAAAAACAGCACTTTATGAGGAGCAGGATTTTTATATTTCAGCAGAGGTCAGAAAGTACTATATTGCGGCAAAGCTTCTTAATAATATAGGGTATACATCTATGGAAGCTATGTCCAACATGTTTTTTGTAAGCAAGGGTACTGTAGTAAACGATCTGAATGAACTGGAAGACTTCTGGAAGAAATTCGGGATTACCTTTACGAAAAGAGTGAAATATGGGGTAAAAGCAGAAGGATCTGAAAGGCAGATCAGGTTAGCTTTGGTTGATGCCCTTAAAAAGGCAGCAGGCCGTCCCGGTAAGGCAGCGCTGGAAAAGATACAGCCGTTGTTTCAGCAGGTGGATCTGGTATCACTAAAGGAAGTGATCAAGGGGACAGAAAAAAGATTCCACTTTGTACTGACAGATATTTCATTTGATGAGTTTCTCCTTCAGCTGGCAGTTATGCTCCAGCGTATACAGACGGGCTGTCTGATCGAAAGGGAGATGGAAGTTTTTGCGGATATAGAAAGAAAAGAATGGTTTGTCAGTCAGTTTTTGAAGGAACAGGTGGCTGCGTATATACATATTGAAATGCCGGAAGAAGAGGTTTCGTATCTGATCTCTTGTCTGCAGGGGATGCGGTTTTTGATCCCAATGATGAAGGAACAGGATAAAGCAGGAATGCGTTCACGTGCTCCTGAGATGTTCGATTTTATGATGGAGACCTTAAAAGATCTGGATGAAAAGTATCATTTAGACCTGGAAGATGATGATGAACTGGCCTGTGCCATGTTTGATCATCTGGAATGTATGGTCCACAGGATTCAAAGTAAGATGTATCTGGCAAATCCCATTCTGGAATCTGTAAAAAAGGAAATGTTTTACGAGTATGAGATCGCTTCTTATTTAATAGCAAAGTTCAATTCACGCTATGAAATCGAAGCTGCTGAGGACGAGATCGGTTATATCACCTTCCACATCGGAGCATCCATTGAGCGGATGGCTCAGAAGAAAAAGAGAAACCTGTCAGCATCCATTGTATGCATGACAGGCGTAGGGACTTCGCAGTTTATTTCCGCGAAATTAAAAAGGATCTTTCCGAATCTGGAGATCAAAAAAATTGTTTCCGGAAATATGGCAGAAAACCTGACAGATGAGGATCAGGATTTCGTGATCTCTACGATCCCGCTTTACCTGGAGGGGATCGATGTTATACAGGTACTGCCTGTTTTGAATGAGGAGGATATACGCAGGGTCCAGAAGTATATCCATAAGAAGGAAAACAGACAGGATGAAGAAAAGTGTGTTTATTCTTATCTAAAAGGATTCTTGCATGAGGAAATTTCTATCTTGAATTGTGATCTGAAATCTAAAGAAGAGGTAATTGAACTCCTGGGAGGCAGGATGAGCCGGGAAGGGTATGTGGATGAGGGGTATGTGGCCTCCATCTTTGACAGGGAGAAGCTTTCCGATACATCCATAGGCAGTCTGATCGCAATCCCACATGCGTTTGAAGGACATATCATCAAACAAGGGATCGGGTTTATGACTTTACAGAAACCGATCATCTGGGGAAACGAAAAAGTGCAGATCATATTTATGCTCGCATTAAATGCAGATACAAGGAATCATTTCCAGGGAATCTTTGGAGAAATACTGGATCTGTCAAGAAATATAAAAGATATCGGGCAGGTATTAAAGGCGAGAAAATTCCATGAGATAGAGATATTTAAAAAGGGGTAGAAGTATAAAAAGATATAAAAAGAAAGGGAATTAGTTACATGAATATTACAGAAATGATCGACGAGAAATTAGTAAGCTTTGATTTTAATGCCAGGACAAAGGATGACGTGCTAAAGGGTCTTGGACAGATGATGTATGATGCAGGTAAAGTAAATGACCTGAACAAATATATAGAAGGACTTTACGAAAGAGAGGCCGAATTCTCGACAGGGGTAGGGAACGGCGTTGCAATCCCCCATTGCAAATCCGACTGCGTCAGAGAGGCAGCATTTACACTGGTCAAGCTAAAAAATCCGGTTGAATGGGAAACGCTGGATGGACGTCCGGTTGACTATGTGATCATGCTGGCCGCACCAAACACATCAGATAACGTACACTTGAAGATGCTTTCTAAATTAGCTGCGAATCTGATGGATGATGATTTCCGTGAATCACTAAAAAGTGCATCAACTGTCAAGGAGATCGAAGATTTATTTTCATCAAAAAAGGAGGAAGAGTAAGTATGTATATTCTGGGAGTTACAAGTTGTCCGGTAGGGATCGCACATACCTATATGGCAGCTTCGAATCTGGAAAAATGTGCCAAGAAAAAAGGGCTGGAGATTAAAATTGAGACCCAGGGCGCTACAGGCGTGGAAAACGAGATTACAAAAGAGGACTTAAAAAGAGCTGATGGTGTTATCGTTGCGAGTGATGTAAGGATCAAAAACAGTGAACGTTTTGATGACCTGCCGACATTGACGGTCGGCGTCAGCGAGGCGATCAAGGATGCGGATGGGATCATTGAAGAATTACTGGAGGCGTTAGAATAATGGCAGAGATAAAGAGAAAAACAAAAAAGAAAAGTCAGGGTGCATTTTTAAGAGATTCTATTATGACGGGCATATCCTACATGATTCCTGTAATCGTAGGAGCAGGTGTGATCCAGGCGATCGCAAAGGCAATGGGAGGATATGATATCGGAAACCATATGGACCAGATCGATACGCTGGCAAAGGCGATCATGCTTCTTGGACAGAATATGATGAACTTTGTAGTACCGGTCATCGCAGCGTTTATCGCTTATGCAATGGCTGACAAGCCGGGACTTGCGCCAGGTTTTGTAATGGGCGCTTTAGCAGGTGCGATCAATACAGGCTTCGTTGGCGGTGTTGTCGGCGGTATCATGGTTGGATACTTTGTACTGGCAGTTAAGAAGATTAAAGTCCCGAAAGCGATCCAGGGTATCATGCCGATCCTGATCATACCGGTGGTTACCACGTTAGTCTGCGGTCTGCTGATGTATTATGTGGTCGGTGTGCCGATCCGTCTGTTCATGGAATGGGTAACGGCCGGACTTACCTCCTTAAGCGGTGGTTCTAAGTTCATCCTCGGTGCAGTGATCGGTGCAATGATCTGCTTTGACCACGGCGGACCGATCAATAAAACAGCAGCTCTGTTCGTTAATGGACTGAATGCAGATGGTTTCTTAATTCCGACCTCCGCTAAAATGTGTGCAGGTATGACTTCTCCTCTGGGGATCGGTCTGGCTTGTTTCATCGGCGGGAAGAAGAAATTCACAGATGGTGAAAGAGAGCAGGCAAAGTCTTTATTCATCCTGTCCTGCTGTTACGTTCAGGAAGGGGTTATCCCGTTCCTGATGAAAGATCCGGTGCGTGTTGCGATCTCCTGTATGACAGGCGGCGCCATCACAGGCGGTTTATGTATGATCTCCGCACTGGAATCTCCGGCTGTTCACGGCGGTGCCTTCGTTATTGCTATGACATCTAATCCGCTGATGTTCATCGGATACTGGCTCTTAGGTGGATGTATCACAGGTGTTCTCTATGCCATCCTCAGAAAACCTCTGCCGGAAGGTTATGTGGAGAGCGAAGACGATACCGTTTCAATTATTTAGTACATTGTAAAACAGGAAAGGAAGAAGCTGATCCGGCTTTTTCCTTTCTATCGTACAGGGGATAGGAGATTCGAAAATATGTATGTATCAATGAAAGAAATGCTGCTTCATGCACATAAAAATCAGTATGCAGTTATGGCGATCAACTGCGTCAATATGGAACAGGCAAAAGCGATCATTCAATCAGCCGGGGAGGAGAAGTCAGCAGTCATTATTAATATTTCTCCGCGCCAGATGAAGGCTCACGGGCATGGGGACATCTTAGCCCCGATGATCAGGGGAATGGCGGAAAAGGTATCTGTTCCGGTCGCATTTAACTTAGATCACGGTGCGGATCTGGAAGATATCACAAATGCGATGAAATATGGTTTTTCCAGTGTCATGATCGATTCCTCCAGCTATGAGTTCGAGGAAAATGTAAGAAGGACACAGCTGGTTGCATCTCTTGCTCACGGCATGGGACTTTCCTGTGAGGCCGAGCTGGGACATGTGGGAATGGCGAAGGAAGCGGATAACGAGAAGGTGGATCTGTACACAGATCCTCAGCAGGCAAAAGAGTTTGTAGAGAGGACCGGCTGTGACTGTCTGGCAGTGGCGATCGGTACGGCTCATGGCAGCTATCCGAAGGGATTTGTTCCGAAGCTTGACTTTGAAAGGCTCAAGGTATTAAAGGAAACTCTTAAGATGCCCCTTGTTCTTCACGGTGGTTCCGGTGCAGGTGAGGAAAATATCAGGAAAGCGGTGGCATGTGGGATCAATAAAATCAATGTCTGCACAGATCTGTTTAAACATGCGAGGCTCGCTACGGCAAAGGCGCTGGAAGAAAACCCGGAGATCGACTATATGGATCTGTGTATTGCAGCACAGAATGCAATGAAGGAGTTTATCAAGGCATACATGAGAGTGATCGGTTCCAGCGGCAGATATGATTTTGATAAATATCAGGGACCGGAGTTTGACTGATGAGATAAGAAAGTGAGGTGGGAGTATGGATGCATGGCTTGATCTGCTGCCGGGGCTTCTTCTGGCGGCTGGGATCATTCTGTTTATCAAAGGTGTAAGCGGCTGGTATATGTTTAGCAGAAGTATTTACAAAGAGATCTATTCGAATTATCTGGAATATGTGATGAGGAAGAAGAGTCTGTCTAAGCTTTCAGAAAGCTATTTTCTGGACTCCCGCCTGGGAAAACACAGGATCTATTATCAACTGGCAGCTGCCAAGGGGGAAAAGACACCTCAGGCTTATGTGGTACTGATCCTGTCCAGCGGTCTGTATCTGATGGACATTAAGAAACAGACCGGAGAGATTGGGGCGTCTGCAAAGGGAGGCTTTAAGTATGAAATGGTTGTCAAACCCTTGCAGGGGAGATACTAAAGGCCGAGCGTAAGGAAAGACCTGTTTTTAGGAAAAATGAGGTGTAGATCATGTTAGCAGGAAAAGATGTATGGAACATATGGTTTCAGAGAGAGATGAAAGAAAAAACGATCGGGGACCGTTCGGTTTATACATTTTCAGATATGAAGAACAGTTTTTATGAGATGTTGGAAGAAACGGCAGCAAGATATCCGGACAAGAAAGGGCTTTGTGACAATTGGAACCATAGCTTTACATACCGGGAGTTCTTACATATGGTGGACAGCATGGCGGCATATATGAAAGAAGTGCTGCATGTGGAGAAGAGAAGCCATGTGGGTCTGCTTTTAAATAATGGGATTGAGTTTGCAGTGTCCTTTTATGCCGTTTGCAAACTGGGGGCAGTCGCAGTTCCTTTTCCGACGAAATACAGGGAGCCAGAGGTTCTGGCACTGGTGGAAAAGGCGGATCTTCACTGTATCCTGGTAAGTGAGGATTACGGGAACTGGACGCATGCATATGAGGAGATGGGGATCGTTGTTGTATTGACCAGGCAGGAGGAGAGCGGGTATGGATTTCGTTACCTAAAGCTTCCTGATCCGGCACCCCTAAAAGGCTGCGGAAGGCCGGGGGATGAAGTGATCTTAATGTTTACGTCCGGGACCACTTCTGCAAGCAAAGGGGTCGTACTGAAAAATTATAATGTGACACATGCTGTGATGGTGTATCAGCGGCTTTTAGAGGTTGGGGAGGACGATAAGACGATTATTCCGGTGCCGGTCTATCATATTACCGGATTGGCTGCGCTCTTAGGCTTGTTTGTCTATATCGGCGGAACGATCTATCTATATAAACGTTACGATGCAAAACGGATCCTGGAGGGCGTCATGGAGCATGGGATCACATTCATGCATGGTTCTCCTACGGTATTTTCCCTGCTTCTTGACTATCAGGAGGAATTTCCAAGGCTTCCCAGTATCCGCACCCTGGCCTGCGGCAGCAGCTATATGCCTGTGGAGACTATGAAGAGGCTGCACCGATGGATGCCGGAAATGAAATTCCAGAATGTTTATGGTATGACGGAGACGGCTTCTCCGGGAACGATCTTCCCCTATGATGCGGCAACCAGCATTTATCCGGGCTCTTCGGGAAAGCCGGTTCCGGGGCTTATGGTCAGGATCCTGGATGAGGAAGAAAATGAGGTGCCGGACGGAACAGTCGGAACCATTTATTTCAAAGGTGCAAATATCTGTGAGTACTATTATAAGCAGAAGACCCCGCTGATCACGGAGGATGGCTGGCTGAATACTGGCGATATGGGATATATAAATGAAGATTCGTACGTCTTTATCGTAGACCGGAAAAAGGACATGATCAACAGGGGCGGAGAGAAGATCTGGTGTACGGATGTAGAGGATGAGATCATTTCCCTGAGAGGCGTAAAAGATGCAGCCGTTGTAGGGATCCCGGATGATATATATGGAGAAGTGGCAGCGGCGGCAGTGGTACTGGAGGAGGGCAGTGTCATGACGGAGGAAACATTGAAAAAGAAGCTGATGAGCAGGCTGGCGAGGTTCAAGATTCCTGAAAAGGTGATTTTTCTGGATGCCATTCCCAAGACACCGGGGTTAAAGACGGATAAGAAAACAATCAGGACAATGTTTGAGAAAGGAATTTGATCATATGCTGAAAGCAAATTTTATCAGTGCGAAAGAGGCTGCAGCGAGAGTGAAGGACGGGGATACTGTCTGCACCATAGCCATGACACTTGTAAGCGCGAGTGAATCTATTTTGAAAGAGCTTGAGTCCGCCTTTTTACATACAGGTCATCCCAGGGATCTGACACTTCTGCATTCCTGCGGACAGAGTGACAGGAAAGACGGGATACAGCATCTTGCACATGAGGGGATGGTCACAAGGATCATCGGTTCCCACTGGGGTCTGCAGCCGAGGTGGATGGAAATGATCGCAGAGAGCAGGGTGGAGGCATACTGCCTTCCCCAGGGACAGATCGCCCAGCTATACAGGAGTATGGCCTGCGGGCTGCCCGGTAAAATGTCCAGGGTGGGGCTGGGAACTTTTATCGATCCGCGTATCGAGGGCGGTAAGATGAATGAACGTACGAAGCCTATGCCGGATATCGTGGATATCATGGAGTATAACGGTGAGGAGTATATGTTTTATAAAGAAATCCCCATCGATGTCTGTATCATCCGCGGTACAACGTGTGATGAGATGGGGAACCTGACGACGACAGAGGAGGCGATGAAGCTGGAAGTTCTTCCGGCGGTTCTGGCGGCAAAGCGCTATGGCGGCAGAGTGATCGCCCAGGTGAAACAGGTGGTACAGACAGGAACAATCAATCCGAAAGAGGTTACGGTTCCGGGCGTATTTATCGATGATATTGTAGTTTGCGAGAATCCGATGGAGGACCACAGGCAGACATCTTCCTGGTATTTTGATCCGTCTTACTGCGGACAGGCCAGGGTGCCGCAGGGGAATATTCCGCCTGCACCGTTTAGTGAGAGGAAGTTTATTGCCAGGCGCGGGGCACAGGAGCTGTACCAGGGGGCAGTCGTCAATCTGGGAACAGGAATTCCAAATGATATGGTAGGGAAGGTGTGCAACGAGGAAGGTGTTTCCGATGATATTATGATCACGGTCGAATCCGGTATCTATGGAGGAGTTCAGGCAGGCGGGATTGATTTTGGGATCGGTCAGAATCTGTATGCCATGATTGGACATCATGAGCAGATGGATTATTATAATGGGGCAGGTGTGGATATTACTTATATGGGATTAGGCGAGCTGGGAGAGGACGGAAGTGTCAATTCTACCAAAATGGGACCTCGCTGTACCGGAGCCGGAGGCTTTATCGATATTACACAGAATGCCAAGAAAGTCGTTTTCCTGGGAACTTTCACAGCAAGCGGTGCACAATATGAGTTTACGGACGGAAAGCTTACGATCCTTAAGGAGGGCAGGATCCGGAAGATGGTTAAGAAGGTGGCCCAACTTTCATTTAACGGCCCGATGGCCCGTAAAAAGGGGCAGGAGGTTTTGATCATTACGGAAAGAGCGGTGTTTAGGCTTGTGAAAGAAGGAGTGGAGCTGATCGAGATAGCGCCGGGAATCGATCTTAAGACACAGGTTTTAGAACAGATGAACTTTGAACCGATCATCAGCCCGGAACTCAAATTGATGGATGAAAGGCTGTTTGTGAAGGATGGGGCCTTTGGATTGAGGCTTAAGGAGAAGGCATAAAGGGATAGAAAGAAAAGAGTAGAAAAAAGGCTAAGAGGAAAAGGCATAAAAATAAGAAAATAGACAGCAAATCTATGACAGTATATATCAGAAAAAATAGTAAAAAGATTTATAGAAAAAGTAGGAAAGAGGTATTTTATCATGAAAATAGCTGTGATCGGAGCAGGATTAATGGGAAGCGGCATCGCACAGACCTGTGCACAGGCCGGATATGAGGTGAAGAACATAGATGTATTTGAGCCTGCGATCGAAAAGGCAAAGGCAAATATCGAAAAGCTGTTTGCGAAGAAGATCGCAAAGGGAAGCATGACAGAGGAGCAGAAGGACGAGATCTTCGCAAGAATGTCATACAGCAGCAACATGGCGGATGTAAAAGGCGCAGAGATCATCATCGAGGCTGTGCCGGAGAAGATCGAGTTAAAGAAATCCGTGTTCGGACAGGTTGACCAGGCGGCAGACCCGGAGGCGGTCATCGTATCCAACACCTCGGGCCTGAGCATCTCCGAGATGGCGGCAGTAACAGGCCGGCCCCATAAAGTGATGGGAGTCCACTTCTTCTACCCGGCTCCGGTTATGAGGCTGGTGGAGCTGGTCCGCGGCATCGCGACAGACGATGATACCTACGAGAAAGTCAGGGAGTTTGCTCTTGGCATCGGGAAAACCGTGGTGGATGCCCCGGAATATCCGGGCTTCATCGTGAACCGGATCTTAGTCCCCATGCAGAATGAAGCAGCATTCATGGTCATGGAGGGATGCAGGCCCGAGGATGTGGATGCAGCCATGAAACTGGGAGCGAACCATCCCATGGGACCGTTGGAGCTGACCGACTTTGTAGGGATCGACGTCATGCTGGCAACCATGACCGGCCTGTATAACGGATTTCATGACAGCAAGTACAGACCGTGCCCGCTGCTTGAGACAATGGTGAAAGCCGGGCATCTGGGACGAAAAACAGGACAGGGATTTTACAAATACGACAAATAAGACAGAATATTCTGAAAATGGACTGCAAAGGGGCCTGACCCCTTGCATATCCGCAAAAGAGAGGAGAATGAATCATGAGAGATGTAGTAGTAGTTAGCGGTGTCAGGCTTCCGGTGGGAAGCTTTGGAGGAAGCTTAAAGGATATATCAGCCATCGACATGGGAGCAATGGTTGTAAAAGAGGCAGTGAACCGTGCAGGGATCCAGCCGTCAGATGTGGATGAGGTCATCATCGGCCAGGTTGGCGAGGTGGCAGAGAACGGATTCGTGGCAAGGGCCATCAGCCTGAAAGCGGGAATGCCCAAGGAGACAACGGCATACTCAGTCAACCGCCAGTGCGGCTCCAGCCTCCAGTCCATCGCAGGGGCAGTGATGGAGATCCAGACAGGACAGGCAGATGTTGTGGTTGCAGGCGGTGCGGAGAGCATCTCACAGCTTCCTTACTATATTAAAGATGCGCGCTGGGGAGCAAGAATGGGACATAAGACCTTTGAGGACGGCGTCATCGATATCCTGACCTGGCCGCTGGACGGAAACCACAATGGTGTGACAGCAGAAAATGTTGCCACAAAATACAATGTATCCAGGGATGAGCAGGATGAGTTCGCACTGCGCAGCCATCAGAGGGCATGTGCAGCGATCAGGGATGGGAAGTTCAGGGATGAGATCCTTCCGGTGGAATTAAAGGACAGAAAGGGAAATGTGACTGTATTTGATACGGACGAAGGCCCGAGAGACGGACAGACCATTGAAAAGCTTGCAAAGCTGCGTCCATGCTTTGTAAAGGACGGAACTGTCACAGCAGGAAATTCCTCCAGCTTAAATGACGGTGCAGCAGCAGTCGTTGTGATGGCAAGGGAAAAAGCAGAGGAGCTGGGTGTCGTTCCGAAGCTGAAGATTGAGGGCTATGCAGTAGCCGGATTCGATGCTGAACTGATGGGATATTCCCCGAAATTCTCCAGTGAAAAGCTGGCAGAGAAGCTGGGACTGGATCTGAAAGAGATCGATATGTTTGAGATCAACGAGGCATTCGCAAGCCAGGCATATGCAGTCAGCAGAGACCTGGGATTAGATCCGGAAAAGGTGAATATCTACGGCGGAGGAATCTCCATTGGCCATCCAATCGGTGCGACCGGTGCAGTCCTGACGGTAAAGGTATTATATGAATTGATGCGTACAGATAAGAAGGATGCCATGATCAGCATGTGCATCGGCGGAGGACAGGGGATCTCCATGTACTTTACAAAGTGCTGATCCACAGATCACTTTCTAAAATAAACTATGAATCATAAGAGGCAGAGCTTTAGCGACATATTTTTGAAAGGGCGTAAGCTCCCCTTTCTTCTTAAAAACACCCCCCGGATGGCAAGAGCCATTTCCGGGGGATAGTTTTTAAGCCACCTTTTCAAACCGTTTTAAACTGATAAAATAGCTGATCAGAAGCATCACCACATCAAAACAGCCTGCAATCAGATAAAGCCAGACTCTTTTCATAGAAGTAAGCTGTGTCAGTAGATTCAACCAGTTATGTTTGAACAAAATCGTAAACAGCAATATCCCGCCTGCCAGGCAGACTATGGAGACCAGATAAAAAACCAGGGTTGCATTGAGCCCATCTATAACCACACCGACCTTTTGCTTGATCTCCTTTTCACCTTCCAGATAATCCCTGCCGAGTATCTGTATACTGCCGCTGTCGGGCGTTACCATATTCAGAACGGTGGAGATCGTAGTCGTCTTCCCGGCTCCGTTTTCCCCGATCAGACCACAAATAGCTCCTCTGGGAATCTGAAAGGAAATATCATCCAGTGTAAAATCCTTATACTTTTTGATCAGATGGCTGACACTTAGAATACTATCCATGAATTAGACCTCCTTATAGAGTAATGTTAAAATATTGACCAGCTGTGACAGCGGGATGCCATTGCGTTTTGCAATGTCGGCGGCCTCACCAAGCTTTTCCTCGGCAATGCGGAGCTCTTCTTCCCGCAAAAAATCCCGGTTCTGTGCAGCGACAAAGGTTCCTTTCCCGGCAATTGTCTCAATAAAACCGTCACGCTGCAGATCCTCATAGGCATGCTGGGCAGTGATGACACTGATATGCAGGCTCTTTGCCAGACTGCGCATAGAAGGGAGCGCATCTCCGGTCTTTAGCTCATTGCTCATGATCATGCCTTTGATCTGGGTCGTGATCTGCTCATAGATCGGTTTGCTGCTGCTGTTGCTGAGTATGATTTCCAAAATATCACCACCTTTTTGGTATATTCAGGTGTACATATTGTACTTATACTGTGCTTATTTGATAAGTACAGTATAACAGAGTTATTATTTTTGTCAATAGCATAATGAATATTTTGGAAAAACATAGAGATACTAACCATTAAAATTCGGAAAGCCATACGAATCATATCAATAAAATGTAAGCGGCACGAATAAGAGTAATAACAGCAAACGCAATATAAATAATTGAAATGAGGGAATAAGATGAATCAAGTAATGGGCAGTCAGAGCATCAGCTTTGGAGAATCTCCTTATCTGATCAGCAGCGGTTCCGTCGTGGGGAGCAAGGAAGCAGAAGGGCCGCTTGCAAAATTATTTGACATGACGAATCAGGATGACCTGTTTGGGGCTAAGACATGGGAAGAAGCAGAGAGTAATATGCAGAAGGAGGCCTGTGTGCTTGCGCTTGGAAAGGCACATGTAACGCCGGAAAAGGTACGTTTTCTGTTTGGCGGAGATCTTCTTCGGCAGGGGATCGCCACATCCATGGGTGTGGAGGCGCTTCAGATTCCGATCTTCGGCCTGTACGGGGCATGTTCTACTTCCGGCGAGGCACTGGCGTTAAGCGCCATGAGCGTGGCGGCAGGATACGGAGACTATATGCTGGCTGTGACATCCAGCCATTTCGGAAGTGCAGAGAAAGAATTCCGGTTTCCACTCGGCTATGCGAGTCAACGGCCCCTGTCAGCACATTGGACGGTAACGGGCAGCGGTGCTTTTTTAGTAGGGACACAGAAAAGCCATATCAGGATCAGCGGAGTGACTGTGGGCAAGATCGTTGACTATGGTCTGAAGGATTCCCAGAATATGGGAGCATGCATGGCTCCGGCGGCGACGGACACGATCATACAAAACCTGAAAGATTTCGGAAGAAAGATAGAAGACTACGACAGAATCGTAACGGGAGACCTGGGATATGTGGGACAGGATATCCTCTTTGACCTGATGCAGGGCAAGGGGTATGATATCAAAACGAAGCATATGGACTGTGGGATGACGATTTTCGACCAGAAGGGACAGGACACCCATGCCGGAGGAAGCGGCTGCGGCTGCGCAGCAGTGACACTGGCGGCGTATATTCTGCCCAAGATCAAAAAAGGCGAGTGGAAGCGGGTGCTGTTTGTACCGACAGGGGCCTTGATGTCTACTGTCAGCTTTAATGAGGGGGCAAGTGTTCCGGGGATCGCTCATGCGATCGTGTTAGAGCACTGCTGATAAAGGAGGAGTTTTATGATGGATTATATAAATGCATTCTGGATCGGGGGAGCCATCTGCGCGATCGTACAGATCCTTCTGGACCGTACAAAATTAATGCCCGGGCGGATCATGGTACTTCTGGTCTGTTCCGGTGCGGTATTGGGATTCTGCAATATCTATGAACCATTTATGAAGTTCGCAGGAGCGGGTGCAAGTGTGCCGCTGCTTGGCTTCGGCAACCTGCTGTGGCAGGGAGTGAAAAAAGCGGTAAATGAAAATGGGTTCCTGGGGATCTTTATGGGAGGTTTTACGGCCAGTGCTGTGGGGATCTCAGCGGCCCTGATCTTTGGTTATCTGGCATCCTTCATTTTTGAGCCAAGGATGAAAAAATAAGGAATAAAAGTGGATTACTTAACTGTTCAGGACAAAGAATGTGAATAATTTCGTTGTTCTGAACAGTTTCCTATGTATAGAAACTGTAAAATATGAGCAAAAATTCTGTTGTTTTTTGCGGATGTAAATGTTATCGTAATAGTACGGGACTTTTGGCCCGAAAGTAAAAAAGCGCCCACATTAAAGGGGTGGAGAACAGACAACAGGCCAATTTTTGGGCGGCGTGATTACATAAGCTTGAAGAGGTCTGGAATTACTGTATATTATAGGAGGAGGCGTATGAATTACGTAAGCATTATTATCCCTTTTGTCGGGGGCCTTGGTATGTTCATATACGGCATGCAGATCATGGCCCAGGGACTGGAGAATGCAGCCGGCAGCAAGATGAAGACATTATTGGAGGCATTGACAAAGAATAAGTTTTTCGGTGTCCTGCTTGGAGCCTTTATCACGGCTGTGATCCAGAGTTCATCCGCGACGACAGTCATGGTCGTTGGTTTTGTCAATGCAGGGATCATGAATCTGACCCAGGCGATGGGAGTTATCATGGGTGCCAATATCGGTACCACCGTAACCGGCTGGCTCGTTTCCAGTGTGGAGTGGGCGAAGTTCTTAAGCCCGGGGAATCTGGCACCGATCGCGATCATGCTCGGTGTGATCGTGATGTTGACTGGAACTAGGCGTTCCACAAAAGATGTATCCAGTATTATCATTGGATTCGGTCTTTTATTTGTAGGAATCACTACCATGTCATCTGCAGTTGCACCGCTTCAGGAATCAGAAGGATTCCGCAACATTTTTGTCACGCTGGGACATAACCCGTTCCTGGGAATCATAGCGGGTGCGGTCGTAACGGCCATCATCCAGAGTTCCTCAGCGTCAGTAGGTATTCTGCAGAGTCTGGCGGCAGCGGGTCTGGTTCCGTTTAATGCGGCAGTGTACATTATCATGGGACAGAATATCGGTACTTGTGTGACCGCGATCATGTCCAGTATCGGTGCGAAGAAGACAGCAAAGACAGCAGCAGTAATGCACCTCTTATTTAATATTATAGGAACAATCCTGTTCAGTATCGTAGCCATAGTATTTTTCAAGGTCATCTATCCGAATGCAGGCGGCGGGACGATCACGCAGACAGAGATCAGTACCGTGCATACGATCTTCAATATCGGAACAACGATACTTCTCTTCCCGGTATCTGACCTGATCATCAAGCTGGCGAAGAAGCTGGAGAAGGAAGACGCAAAAGAAGTGGACGAAAGCAAAGTTCTTCTGGACGACAGAATGCTGGAGACACCGAGTATCGCGCTGCAGTCAACAGTCAGCGAGGTGGTCCGCATGGGGAATATCGTAAAGGCTACCCTGGACAAGTCTAAGAGAGTTATGTTTACAAAGGACTATCAGGAGATCCTGGACATTAAGGAAGAAGAGAGCACCGTGGACAGGCTGTGCAGCGGCATCACAGATTATGTGATCAAGATCAGTTCCCTCTCCATCAATGAGAAGGAACATCAGCATGTGGCAAGCCTTTTGCAGATCATTTCTGATATCGAGCGTATCAGCGATTACTGTGAAAATATTTCCGAATTTGCGGAGACCCTGCAGGAGCGCAAAGCACAATTCTCTGAGACAGGAACCGTAGAGATGAAGGAGATGATCGATGTCTGTGCAGACAGCTTCATCTATGCGATCGAAGCCTTTGAGGAGAACAGCAAGGAAAAGGCCATGAAGGTAATCGAGAAAGAAAGCCAGGCCGATGATCTGGAGATCCGGCTTCGTACAGAGCATATGAAGAGACTGGCAAGCAACCAGTGTAATACAGATGCGGGAATCGTATATCTGGATGCACTTGTATGTCTGGAGCGTATCTCTGACCACTCACGTAATATTGCGGAGGAAGTGCTGACAGTCGCAAATTAGTGTTTTATAATGTGAAAAAAGTAAAAATAGGAGAGGGTGTGGCCAGAATTGGTCACACCCTCTTTCAACATTAAATGTTTACAGTTATTCTCTGATTTTACATACATTTAACATTCTCCCATTTCTGAATTTAACATTCCCCCTTTATGATGACAACTGTGAAGAAAAGATAGCAATGAAAAACCAGGGCCGGCATCTGTCCGCCCAATATCCGGAAGTAAAGGAGATTTGTAAAATGAGAATGAAAAAGTTTATTGCAGTTTTATCTATGATCAGTATGTTTACGATCGCAGCGACAGGCTGCGGAAATAATGCATCCGATGACAAGAGCGCAGATGCAGCGGCAGATACAAAGACAGTGCAGACAGATTGGGACAGCTCCAATGACATCACGATCGTATCCCGTGAGGATGGTTCAGGCACAAGAGGCGCATTTATCGAGCTGTTTGGCATCGAGGAAAAGAACGGGGACGAGAAGATCGATATGACCACCCAGGAGGCACAGATCACAAATAACACGTCTGTTATGATGACAACGGTGGCTGGGGATGAGTATGCGATTGGATACATTTCCCTGGGGTCACTGGATGACAGTGTAAAGGCAGTGAAGATCGATGGCGCCCAGGCAGCTGCTGAGAATGTAAAATCAGGAGAGTATAAGGTATCCCGGCCTTTCAACATTGCAACCAAAGAAGAGATGGACAATGAGGCAGCAAAGGATTTTGTCAGCTTTATCATGAGTGAGGAAGGGCAGAAGGTAGTGGAAGAAAATCACTACATCGCCGTTGACGATGTGAAGCCTTTTGAGGGGACGAATCCATCAGGAAAAGTAGTGGTAGGCGGTTCCTCCTCTATCTCCCCGGTGATGGAGAAACTGATCGAGGCATACAAGGCAGTTAATCCGAATGTTGAGATCGAGCTTCAGACCACAGATTCCACCACAGGAATGACCTCTGTCATTGACGGCAGCTATGATATTGGTATGGCTTCCAGAGAATTGAAAGATACAGAATTGTCAGAGGGGCTGCAGGCATCTGTGATCGCCACAGACGGAATCGCAGTCATTGTGAACAAGAATAGTACAGTAGATGAACTGAGCAGCGAGCAGGTCAGATCCATTTATACCGGTGAAGCGCTCACCTGGGATGAGGTAATCGAATAAATGAAAACGAAAGCATATGATTTCAGCAGTCCTGTGAAGCCTGTTTCAAAAGAGAAGGTTCAAACGAGAAGACATGCAAAGGGCTGGAGCGAAAAAATTATGCAGGGAGTGTTCTTCATTGCCGCCTGTGCGTCTGTACTGGCGGTAGCTCTCATTTGCATCTTCCTGTTTGCGAATGGGATCCCTGCGATCAGAGAGATCGGTTTTGTCAAATTTTTATCCGGCGAAATGTGGAGGCCGAACAATGATATTTACGGGATCCTTCCGATGATCGTCGGCAGCATTTATGTAACGGCAGGTGCCATTGTGGTGGGAGTTCCGATCGGAATCCTGACCTCTGTATTTATGGCAGTGTACTGTCCGAAAAAAATCTACAGACCGTTAAAGGGAGCCACAGAGCTTCTGGCAGGAATTCCTTCGGTTGTGTACGGATTCTTCGGCCTGGTCGTACTCGTACCGTGGGTACGGGAGCTTGGCAGAACACTCAGGCAGCTTGGCTTAGTAAGGAGCAGTGGAAACGGTAACAGCATTCTGACGGCTTCCCTGCTCTTAGGAATGATGATCCTTCCAACGGTCATTGGTGTGACTGAGTCCGCGATCCGCTCTGTTCCGGCGCAGTATTATGAGGGGGCGCTGGCACTCGGTGCAACGAGGGAACGAAGCATTTTCAGAGTGATCATTCCGGCCGCCAAGTCCGGCGTGATCGCAGGGATCGTTCTGGGAATCGGGCGGGCCATCGGCGAGACCATGGCGGTGATCATGGTGGCCGGAAACCAGGCAAGGATGCCTGCGGGTCTGCTCAAAGGGGTAAGAACCCTGACGGCCAACATCGTGATTGAGATGGGATATGCGGCGGAGCTGCACAGGGAGGCATTGATCGCAACAGGTGTTGTTCTGTTTGTATTTATCCTGATCATTAATTTCTGCGTGGCATTGTTAAACGGGAGGGCGAATCGTGAGTAATCAAACAACATTTAGTCAAACCTTGAAAAACTATTTCAGGCATCCGGGATCTTTTCTTATGATGCTGCTGGTTTTCATCGGGACAGTCATGACCTTTACGGTCCTGCTTTTCCTGCTTGGTTATATATTAGTGAATGGGATACCCTATATCCGGCCGTCCTTGTTTGCGTTTACCTATACATCGGACAATGCTTCTTTGATGCCGGCACTGGTCAATACGATTTCCATGACCCTTTTATCCCTCGTGATCGCGGTGCCGCTGGGGATATTTGCCGCCATTTTTCTTGTAGAATATGCAAAACGGGGCAATAAATTCATGAGCGTGATCCGGCTGACAACAGAGACACTTTCCGGGATACCTTCGATTGTAT
The DNA here is from genome assembly GCF_058819085.1 of Faecalicatena sp. Classification (NCBI taxonomy): domain Bacteria; kingdom Bacillati; phylum Bacillota; class Clostridia; order Lachnospirales; family Lachnospiraceae; genus Faecalicatena; species Faecalicatena sp. Next base: position 21,540 of record NZ_JBZUUL010000045.1, on the reverse strand, counting down.
ATGGGCTGTTCGGTCTTCTCTTTTTTGTCAACACCCTGGGATGGGGCTTCTCCCTGCTGGCAGGGGCATTTACCCTGGCGATCATGATCCTTCCTTTGATCATGCGCACCACAGAGGAGGCATTAAAAGCGGTTCCGGATTCCTTTCGGGAGGGCAGCTTTGGGCTTGGTGCAGGGAAGCTTCGTACGGTGTTTCGTATTGTCCTGCCATCCGCAGTTCCCGGGATTCTGGCAGGAGTTATTCTGGCGGTAGGACGTATTGTGGGTGAGACAGCGGCGCTGATCTATACGGCCGGAACCGTGGCCAATATACCGGAGAGCGTGATGGGGTCTGGGAGGACACTTGCTGTCCATATGTATAATCTGGCGAGTGAGGGCCTGTATATGGATCAGGCCTATGCAACTGCCGTTGTTCTGCTTCTGCTGGTCGTAGGGATCAACACCCTGTCCGGTGTGATCGCAAAAAGACTGGCTAAGGCATAGGCAGCAGGAACGATAAAAAGTATCGATGAAATAATATTAACCACAAAGGGGTTCGCCTTATCAAAGAAAGCAGCGAAGGAAATTAAAAATATCCACACTGCTTTACAAAAAACAGAGAAAGGAATCACAGGATGGGAAAGATAAGCATTAGGAATCTGGATTTATATTATGATGATTTTAAGGCCCTCAGGGAGATTAACCTGGACATAGAGCCGAATAAGATCACGGCCTTCATCGGCCCCAGCGGCTGTGGAAAATCGACGCTGCTGAAATCCATCAACCGTATGAATGACCTGGTGGAGGGCTGCCGGATCGAGGGAGAGATCCTTTTAGACGGGGAAAATATTTTCAAAGGAATGGACGTCAATCTGCTGCGCAAGCGGGTCGGCATGGTGTTTCAGAAACCGAATCCATTCCCCATGAGCATTTATGACAACATTGCGTTCGGACCAAGGACTCACGGTATCCGTTCCAAATCCAGGCTGGATGATATTGTGGAGAGATCTCTGCGCAGTGCGGCAATATGGGATGAGTGTAAAGACCGGCTGAAAAAAAGCGCCCTCGGGATGTCCGGCGGACAGCAGCAGCGTCTCTGCATTGCCCGGGCACTTGCCGTGGAGCCGGAGGTCCTTTTGATGGATGAGCCGACGTCGGCGCTGGATCCGATCTCCACGTCGAAGATAGAAGACCTTGCGATGGAATTGAAAAAAGATTATACTATTGTCATGGTAACGCATAATATGCAGCAGGCTGTGCGTATCTCCGACAATACCGCATTTTTCCTTCTTGGCGAGGTCGTAGAATACAATGATACAGAAAAACTATTTTCTATTCCGGCAGATAAGCGGACAGAGGATTATATTACAGGGAGGTTTGGTTAAGAGATGCGGAATCGGTTTGATATGCAGTTACAGGTATTGGATGAGCAGCTTACCCATATGGGAGAGCTGTGTGAAATTGCCATCGCAAGGGCAACACAGGCCTTAAAAGAAGGGAATCCGGACCAGGCGAGAGCGGTCATGGCGGCGGATGAGGAGATCGACCAGATGGAGAAGGATATCGAGAGGATGTGTTTAAAGCTTCTCCTCCAGCAGCAGCCGGTGGCGAAGGATCTGCGAAGGATATCGGCGGCGCTCAAGATGATCACGGATATGGAGCGGATCGGCGACCAGACAGCGGATATCGCAGAGATTGTCATTTCCTCCGGGAACCATTCACCCGTGGATATCAAGGAGATCGGCACGATGGCAGCGTCTGTCAGTAAGATGGTGCGTGACAGCGTGAACGCTTATGTGGCGAAGAACCTGGAGCTGGCGAAGAATGTGATGGACGCGGACGATGGGGTTGATCGTTTATTCGATACGATCCGCGATGAACTGATCGCATATATCCGTGCAGAAAAGGGCCAGAACGGGAACCGGATCTTCGATCTGATCATGGTGACCAAGTATCTGGAGAGGATCGGCGATCATGCGACCAATATCGCAGAATGGGTAGAATTTTCCATTACCGGAGTTCATAAAAACGGGGCTGCAGTCTAGAAAAGGAGTAATCAGATGATATACTGCGTAGAAGATGACGATAATATCCGGGAGCTTGTGATATATACACTGGAGACAACCGGGCTTAAGGCGCGGGGATTTGCGGAAGGCAGTGCTTTTATGGAGGCTTTGGCGTTTGAAACGCCGGAGCTTATTTTGCTTGATATCATGCTTCCCGGGGAAGACGGGCTTGCCATCTTAAAACGGCTCAAAGGCTCTGCGAAGACGAAGGAGATCCCGGTCATTATGGTGACTGCAAAAGGGGCAGAGTATGACAAAGTGATCGGCCTGGATTCCGGGGCAGACGATTATGTGACCAAGCCCTTTGGGATGATGGAGCTGGTATCCAGGATCAAAGCAGTCTTAAGGCGTGTCGGGAAGTCTGCGGATAAGGAGGATATGAGCGCGTCAGGGGTGCATGTCAATGTTTTAAAACATGAGGTGACCGTGGATGGGACCCCTGTCACTCTGACATTGAAGGAATTCGAGCTGTTAGAGCGGCTGATGAGAAACCGGAATATTGTTCTAACCAGGGATCAGCTCCTGGAAGATATCTGGGGCTATGATTTTGACGGCGAGACCAGGACCGTGGATGTTCATGTCAGGACACTTAGGCAGAAGCTGGGCGAAAAAGGGGATATTATTGAGACTGTCAGAGGGGTGGGCTACCGGATAGGAGGGAAGCATGAGAACTAGGATCCAGAAGAGCATGGTATTCGTGCTTTCTATTACACTGCTGATTTCCTATGTACTGATGACGGTGGTTGTATACAACCAGAACTTAAATCTTCTAAAACGGGAGGTCAGGCAGGAGGCGCGTTATATCAGGACGGCGATCAACATTTCCGGAGCGGCTTACTTAGAACAGATGGACAGCGTAGATGTGAGGACTCGTGTGACGCGGATCGATACGGACGGTAATGTTCTCTACGATTCCGGCGGGGATGAGGTGATCCTGGATAACCACAAAGCCCGGGAAGAGGTAAAAGAGGCGATGGAGCAGGGATACGGAGAAGATATCCGCATGTCCGGCACGCTGCGCAAAGAGATGTACTACTATGCGCTGCTTCTGGAGGACGGGAGTATCCTGCGTGTGGCAAAGACCAGAGATAATCTGGTCAGCACTGCGCTGAATGTCCTGCCGCTCATGGCAGCGCTCACGGCCGCCATGCTTCTTTTGGCCTGGCTGATGTCAAAGTGGCAGACGGCACGGCTGATCAAACCCATCAATGAACTGGACCTGGAGCATCCCTTAGACAGCGATGTCTACCCCGAGCTTACGCCGCTTCTTAAGGCGATCGACGAGCAGAACAAGGCAAAGGATGCGGTTGCGAACATGAGGAAGGAGTTTTCCGCAAATGTTTCCCACGAGTTGAAGACCCCTCTGACGTCTATTTCCGGTTATGCCGAGATCATGAAAAATGGTCTGGTCAGACAGGAGGATATCCCGGGGTTTTCAGAGCGCATTTATAAAGAAGCGAAGCGTCTGATCACATTGATCGAGGATATCATCAAACTGTCCCGCTTGGATGAGGAATCTGTGGAATTAGAAAAGGAAGATGTTGATCTCTATGCACTGGGCCGGGAGATCGTGAGCAGGCTTTCGATGCAGGCAGACGTAAGGAATGTGCAGATCACAATAGAGGGGGAGCCTGTCATTTATCGTGGAATCCGTCAGATCCTGGATGAAATGATCTATAATGTGTGTGAAAATGCGGTGAAATACAATGTCCCCCAAGGAAACGTCTCTGTATGGGTGGGAAACACACTGGAAGGCCCCAAGGTGAGTGTATCAGATACCGGGATCGGTATTCCAAAGGAGCACCAGGAGCGGATCTTTGAGCGCTTTTACCGTGTGGACAAAAGCCATTCCAAGGAGCATGGCGGGACCGGACTGGGTCTGTCCATTGTCAAGCATGGAGCACTGCTGCACGGCGCTAAAGTAACGGTAGAGAGCGAACCGGGAAAGGGCACCCGGATGGAAATTAAGTTCTAACATATTAAATTTCTATGGTAATTATTAAAAAAGTATAAATTTTATCATTGTAAAACCACTTTTTTTGGAATATACTAAGAAAAGTGGTTTTTTATTATTGTCACGCGGTAAAGTGATACAAAACAAAAGGAGAACGTCCAAATGACAGCAGAGGAATTACTGGAAAAACTATTGGAATCTTATCAGTCAGCATTTGATATCACACGTCCTTATGAAACGGAGAAAAACAAGTATGATGCATATGCGGCTTTCAATGTGACAAGTGCGAAGTACGTCCTTGTGAAAAAGGCAGAGCTGTGGAGGGCCGACTGCTTTGAACATGTGTTTTTTATGCGCAGGGACAGATTGTCGCCGGACGATCTTGACACCTTCCATAAGGACCTGGAAGCGTTTATTGAGCCGAAGCTTGTAAGAGACGGAGAAAAATGTACACCTGAAAATCACATGTATACATATATCACAGGAATTTTTATATGTGAGGGAGGGCTCTTGGAAGAGGGCAAAAAGGCGGTGGAAAGATTCCGGTATTTTAAAAATTACCGGTTTGGCCTTCGGGGCTATTGCGAAGGCAGGCTTCTGGTTTTTGATATGAAGGATCACAAGATAGTCGGGAATAAGGCGGCAAAAGAACTGGTGAAAGGATATACAAAGGCATTTCAGCCTTTTTATATACAATAACTGTTCAGAACAATGAGCAGTTACAGAATAACTACTACTAACTTAAAAAGGAGTGAATTCAATGAATGCAGTAGTAATTTTATTAGCAGGGATCCTGATCCTGGTCGTTGCCTATGTAACATACGGCAAGTGGCTGGCAGGACAGTGGGGAGTGGACCCGTCGAGGAAGACTCCGGCGCATGAAATGGAGGACGGAATGGATTACTGTCCGGCAAAGGCGCCAGTATTAATGGGACATCATTTTTCATCTATCGCAGGGGCAGGCCCGATCAACGGACCGATCCAGGCAGCAGTTTTCGGATGGGTTCCGGTACTTTTGTGGGTACTGATCGGAGGAATCTTCTTCGGTGCAGTCCATGATTTCGGAGCATTGTTTGCATCCATCCGTCATAAAGGACAGTCCATCGGTGAGGTAATCGCAGATACCATGGGAACAAAGTCAAAGAAGATTTTCATTATCTTCTCTTATCTGACACTGCTCCTTGTTGTTGCAGCATTTGCTTCAATCGTTGCTAACACATTTATGGCTACATATACGGAAAGCGGTGCGGTTGATTATGCGGCTTCTGCAGCAAATGCATCAACGGCCATGATTTCTATTTTATTCATCGTGATCTCAGTGGTATTCGGTTTTCTGGTATATAGAAAGAATGCATCACTGGGAGTATCAACGGTAGTGGGTGTCATCGCCATCGCTGCCTGCATGGTGATCGGATTGAACTGGCATCCGCTGTATCTGAACAATAAGACCTGGATGCTCATCGTAGGAGTTTATATCCTGGTTGCATCTGTGACACCGGTATGGATTCTGCTTCAGCCGCGTGATTATTTAAGTTCCTTCTTACTTTACTTTATGATGGCCGTGGCTGTTGTCGGAGTCATCGGAGCAGGACTTACAGGAAATGCAAGCCTTGATATCCCTGCATTTACAGGCTTCAAGGATACACTGATGCCGACCGGAACCTCTCTTGGATACATGTTCCCGGCACTGTTCATCACCATTGCCTGTGGCGCGATCTCAGGCTTCCATTCTCTGGTTGGCTCAGGTACAACGGCGAAGCAGCTGAACAGCGAGAAGGATGCCCGTCCGATCGCATACGGCGGTATGCTGATCGAGTGTGCGCTTGCCATCATTTCACTGTGTGCAGTAGGATATGTGTGGAAAAATTATTCCGCAGGGGAACTGGTCGTTCCGACCAATGTATTTGCAACCGGTATCTCCAAGATGACTTCCACGATTCCGTTCTTAAAGGGAGCAGAAAGTGTGATCTTCTCCATGCTGGTGCTTGCAGTTTCCGCATTTTGCCTGACATCACTGGATACGGCAACCCGTCTTGCCCGCTATATGTTCCAGGAATTCTGGCTGGAGCCGGGAGAAGAGATTAAGACGGTGACAGGATATAAGAAGGTACTGACCAATCCATATGTGGCAACCGTTATTACGGTAGTATTAGGTATCGCTCTCGGTATGACGGGCTATGCAAATGTATGGCCGCTGTTCGGCGCTGCCAACCAGCTGCTTGCGGCACTTGGTCTTCTGGCAGTTGCTACATGGCTTGGAAAAGTCGGAAAGAACAACAAAATGTTCCTTCTTCCGATGGCATTCATGCTGATCGTGACGATCACATCACTCTGCCTGACCATTAAGTCCAATTTTGCCGGAATCATGGCAGGGGCAGCAGGTCTGACATGGTGTTATGTTCGTCTGGTGATCAGTATTCTGCTGATCGTGCTTGCGGTAGTGCTTGCGATTGACGGAGTTAAGACACTAAAGGGACAGAAAAAGGCAGCTTAAATAGAGGTTTGAAATATAGAAAAGCAGGAGATCATTCGATGGTTTCCTGCTTTTTCTAAATTTACATTGTGGTTTTTGGTGAGAGTGGATATAATGAAGCTAGTACTGCAGAGAGTGCAGTGATCGTATGGAGAGAACAGTATCGATCGGAAATTAGAAGAAACGTTAAATTTATAGACTTTTTGGGGAGGTCATATGTTAGAGGAAAAGGCGCAGATGCGAGAGGTACTGGACCTGGCAATGAATATGGGCCGGGTCCTTTTAAAGAACGGGGCGGAAATTTTTCGTGTGGAGGAGACGATCGACCACGTTTGCAGACGTTATGAGATTAAAGATGTGGAATCCTTTGTGATGAGCAATGGGATATTTATTACAGCACAAGATGAGGAAGAGGATATTTATGCGAAGGTAAAACACATTCCCCTCTCGGGATTTCATCTGGGAATCGTGACGGAGGTGAACGATCTGTCGCGAGAAATTTCCGCAGGCAGGATCGGATTAGAAGATGCAAGAGCACGTCTTAATGAGATTGAGGCGATGCCGCCGAAACGCGGCCGGTTCCGTGTATTTGCGGCCGGGATAGGGAGCGGATGCTTTTGTTATCTTCTGCAGGGGAATATATGGGAAAGTCTGATGGCAGTCATGATTGGCTGTCTTCTCTATGTATTTGTTATTTTTGCAGAGAGACACAAACTGACAAAGGTTTTGATCAATATTGTAGGAGGCGGGCTGATCACTATCGCGGCACTTCTGATGATCCAGGTACCCTGGCCTTTCCCGGCCCGGATCGACAAGATCATTATAGGCTCTATCATGCCTCTGGTTCCCGGAGTCGCATTTGTCAATGCGATCCGTGATATTGCCAATAGCGACTTTATTGCCGGTATCGTAAGGATTCTGGATGCACTGCTTGTGTTTGTCTATATTGCGATCGGTGTTGGTTTTATACTTGGAAGTTTTCATAAATTGACAGGAGGTGCATGGTTATGATCGGATATGTGATCGCAAATATGTTCTGTTCCTTTTTGGGAACGATTGCCTTTTCAGTCCTGTTCAATGTACCGAGGAGATTCTATTTAAGCTGCGGACTGACTGGCATGGCAGGATGGCTCTGCTACCTGATCAGTATCAATGTGGCATCCGTTTCCACATCCGCATTTCTTGGAACAGTGCTGGTCGTTCTGCTGTCCAGAATACTTGCTGTGTGGAAAAAGTGTCCTATCACGGTGTTCCTTGTATCCGGAATCTTCCCGCTTATTCCCGGGGCGGCAGTTTACTACACCGTTTATAATATGGTGCAGGGCAATCTGGGGGAGGCTGCAAACCGTGGGATCGGGGCAGTCAAGGTTGCCTTTGCCATCGTACTGGGAATCATTTTTGTGGTCTCCATCCCAAAGCAGTGGTTTAAGGTGGACTATTGGCGCAGGAGATTTCTGGGAGCCTCTGAAAACTCAGATCTATAAGCCCTGGAAAAGGTGGAATAATCGTGAAACCCACTGGCAAAACAGGCCTGTGTGATCGGCATCCCGCCTACGATCAATTCCCTGGCATGCAAAAGACGGCGGTAAGTGATATAATTCCCGATAGTATATCCCGTCTCCGCCTTAAAAAGCCGCATCATGTAATACTTGCTGATATAGAATGCCTTTGCCAGAGAATCGATATCCAGGTTTTCGGTAAGATGGGTGTTAATATACTGCATGATATCCACGACTTTTGTATGATACGATTCCGTATCCAAAAATTCGACGTGGTTCTTGATCGCTGCACGGTTTAACTGGATCATAAACTCTAAAAAGAGGATCTGCCGATACAGGCTGCTGGCATATTCATTGTCATTAAAAGAACGCTCCAGCCGGTTCGTGATCTTGAAAAGAGAACTCTTTTCAAGAGAATGAATCCTAAGAACATTGGAGTGTTCTTTTTTTGCTTTTTCAAAACAATAGTTCAGATCATATTCTGACGTCCTATAATCCTCCATAAATCCGGGCGAGATATAGACGATGATCCGCTCATAGGGGGTAGTATTGTCAACCTGGATCCGGTGGATGTCGTTGCGGTTTACCAGAACGATATCGTAAGGCTGCAGCTCGTAGGATTTACCCTCTATGATATACTGTACATTTCCTTTGATAAAAATAGTAATTTTGTGAAAGTCATGGTAATGAAAATCAAATTCTTTGGAAACAGTATCTTTTATATGGAAGATACGGAAATCACTGTTCAGGTAGCCCCGTTTATTATATTGTTCCATTTTTACGCTCCTTTCTGAGGTGACAGTAAACCCACATAAGCGGGCACTTGATAATGCGGTGTGATTTTATGGATAGAGGAATTGAAAAGTAAAAAATATGTCGAAAAATGAATAAATAACACATTGCTTGCTATATAATTGAGCCACACTGTGTTTTGCTTATCATGGATTTATCTTTTGATTTATTATAGAGCATTATTTGCAATATGAAAAGCATTTAATCCGTATTATATGAAAAAAATGCCTGATATAATAATTAAAACAGGAGGTGCGTGAATATGAAAATCACATTGGAACGTTATCATGGACTTGGAAACGATTATCTGGTATATGACCCTAACAAGAATGAACTGGAATTGAATAAAGAGAATGTTGAAATGCTTTGTAATAGAAATATGGGACTTGGATCTGACGGAATCCTGGAGGGACCATTTATCGGGGAGAAACATATGTCTCTGAAAATATGGAATCCGGATGGAAGTATAGCAGAGAAGAGTGGAAACGGTGTCCGTATTTTTGCAAAATATTTAAAGGACGCGGGATATGTTCAGAAGAAGAACTATCACCTTGTAACAGACGGCGGCATGGTGGAGATCACTTATTTGAATGAGGACGGCAGCAGACTCCGTATTTCTATGGGGAAGATTTCATTCTGGAGCGATGAGGTTCCGGTGACCGGAGAACGCCGCGAGGTGATCAATGAAGACATGGTATTCGGAAGGACTCTGTATCCGGTGACCTGTGTATCAGTGGGAAATCCACACTGCGTTATTCCGATGCGCGAGATTTCGAAGCCATTGGTATGTAAGATCGGAAATTATTCAGAGGTGGCAAGATACTTCCCGGAGAGGATCAATACAGAGATCATGAAGGTGATCGACAACAATAATATTGCGATTGAAACTTTTGAGCGAGGCGCCGGGTACACGATGGCCAACGGCACAGGTGCCTGTGCCGCCGCAGGAGTTGCTTATAAATTAGGACTGACCGGGAATAAGGTGATCGTGCATATGCCGGGCGGTGAACTGCAGGTCGAGATCGACGAGAACTGGGATGTATACATGACCGGAGAAGTCTTCTATGTGGCGAAGATCTGCCTGAGCAGTGAGTTCGCGGAAAAGCTCAGAGCGATCACTCATTAAGCATCAGCATAGCGATGGCGACAGGATCTTCCTCTGCCAGAGACTGCGCACACAATAGAATATCATGAACGTAAGACTGAGGAAAATCAAGTTCGGATGCGATATCCGGGATTGATTTTCCTTTTTTGTACTGCTTGAAGATTTTTTCTACATCGGAAACCGCTTTTTGAAGTTCCGGGGTGGTTATGGAATTCTGATCTGACATGACGAAAGCCTCCTTAATAAATTTTATTTCACGTTTCTGATTGCTTTGCTTACCTATTTAGATAATAGGAACGATAAGCACAAAAAATAATGCCTACCCTGTCGGCAAACAGGATAGGCGGCTCTCTATGAGAGCTAATTAACCCTAATCCAGAAGTCTCCACCTTGTGGGCGGTTACTCTTTCTAAGTAAAATATAGCATGTGAAATTCGAAAAGTAAAGGGAAAAATAGCGGAGTCTGGTAATACACGAATGGTACGTGTGAACTATAATGTCTATCTATAATGAATCCCGCTCCAGTATACGTTTTCCTTCACAATGGTCTCCGGCAGTAATTCTACCCCGTCCAGGGCCCACTTTTTAAACTCTGTGAATCCGACCCGGTCGATGATATATCCCACATGCTCCTTTCCGCCCGGAGCGCTGCGGTCAATATATTTTTCCACAAATTTATAAGTATTCAGGATGACCTTGATGATGGTATCCTCATCCACCCATACAAGGAAGTCCTCCCCGAGGCGCGGATTTCGTTTTCCGGTGCGGCCCATGATCGTTAAGCGGTAATATTTCTGTTCACTTCTTGTGAATGCGCGGGTCGGACATTTTGTCACGCAGACACCGCAGCCCACACATTTTTCTTCATTTCTTACCACCTTATCATTTACCTTGGAAAGTGCATTCACGGAGAGCTTATCGCATCCCTTCACACAGGCGCCGCAGGTCACACATCTGTTTGGATCGTACTGCGGCATGGTCATTCCGATGATTCCAAAGTCGTGCATTCTCGCTTTGATACAGTCATTGGCGCATCCCGTCAGCGCGATCTTGAAGTGCAGATCATTCGGGAAAATGGCATTTTCGATCCGTTTTGCAAATTCTGCAGTATTGTAGTTTCCAAACGGGCAGACACGGTTGCCGATGCAGGCGGAGACGTTTCTGGTCCCGGATGCCGGGTATCCTGTGTTCGGATTGGTCTGGTTGATCCCAAGCTCCTCGATGACAGGCTGCAGCATTTCGTTTACCTTATCCATATCATTCAGAGAGATTCCCTCGATCTCGAACCCCTGGCGAGTGGTCAGGTGTACGTTTCCATTTCCATAGGTTTCAGCAATTTCCTTGATGATGCCAAGAACCTTGGCGTTACATTTCCCACCCGGTACACGCACTCTGGATGCGGTAAGACCACGCTCCTTGGAGATACGGAAGGCATTTTTTTTCACTTTTTTTGTATTGATATCCATTTTGGGCCTCCTTAATCGAATAGTTTCCTGCCCTTGGTATAGTTAAATACCGGGCCGTCCAGACAAATGTAGGTATCGTCCATCTTGCAGTGACCGCATTTCCCGAGTCCGCAGCACATCTTACGCTCCTGGGAGATCCAGATCTGTTCCTCTTTGATGCCGCGTTTTAAAAGCTCTGCCACTGTAAACTTCATCATGACCGGAGGGCCGACAACGATAGCGGTGACATTCTCCAGGTTCTGAATCTTCAGATCCGGGATGTAAGCGGTCACCATTCCTTCGTTATATCCCGGTTCCTCTGCTTTATCCACAGTGACGATCAGATCCATCTGTGTTTCCCAGTGTTTGATGCTGTCTTTAAACAAGATATCCTTCGGGGACTTAAAGCCTGCGATCACTGTCATGCCGTCTGTCTCGTCCCTATGCTCACCAAAATAGTCGATGACACCCTTGACCGGGGAGACACCGGTTCCTCCGGCAACGATGATCAGTTCTTTCCCCTTATAATCGTCTACGTTGAAGCCGTTTCCGTAAGGGCCGCGCATGAAGAGCGTCTGTCCGACCTGATTTTCAAAGATTTCATTGGTCACTTTTCCGACTCTGCGGATCGTCAGATCCACGTAATCGTCACCGATACCGCTTACGGAAATCGGAGCCTCGCCATATTTCGGGATGGAAACCTCAAAGAATTGTCCCGGTTTTACGTCTCCCACATAAGCCATGCGGAAGGTATATTCAATTTCTGTATGTTTGATCACATCTTTGATCTCTGATAAAAAAGGGATGTATTCATTACTCATCTGCGTTCCCTCCGTCTTTGATTTCACCTAATTTGCGGATGCATGCGATATAAGAAATGTATTCCGGGCAGACATCCTCGCACCTGCCGCAGCCTACACACATGTGATAGCCGAAGCGTTTTTTGTAATCATATACTTTATGTAACACCTTGAAACGCATTCGTGCTCCCTGGTCCTTCCGAAAGCTGATGTTTCCGGCCATATCGGTGAATCCGTCCACCTGGCAGGAGCACCAGACTCTTCTTCTTTCCCCGGCTTTTGGATTATCCTGGTAGAAGACATCCTGCATGCTAAAGCAGGTGCAGGTCGGACAGACAAAATTACATCTGCCGCAGCCGATACATCTTCCGGCATATTCCTCCCACAGGGGCGCATCCTGGATGTTTTCCGGCAGTGTGTCCGGGATGGATACGTTTTCTTTATTTTCGGTCACATAATCGATATTGAAGGAAGCTTCTTCGCTTGCAACATCTTCCAGAAGGGATCTCAGTTCCTCATTCTTTGCTTCCAGATAAACAGACGGACCGTCCATTTTGATGTAAGCATCATAATTGTCAGTCTGGTTTGTTCCCATGCTGACGCAGAAACAGGAATCGAAGGATTCCTTACAGCCCATCAGGACAAATCTTGTATTCTCACGCACCCTCTTATAATAAAAATCCTCGGCACCGTTTGTGAGATAGATCTCATCCAGACGTTTTAAAGCGTGCAGGTCACAGCTTCTTAAGAAGATCATTCGTTTCTTTTCCACCGGATCAGGGACCTTCATTTCTTTTTCTGTAAAATAGAGGATCGTATCAGAAATCGGAAGGAGGACCTCCTTGAAGCTGTAATCCGATTTTTTATCCCATACAATGTCAGCAAAGGAAGCGATCTTACCGTAACGGATACTGTCCGTATCGGAATAACATCCTTCTCCTTTAAAAACCATGGGGGCGTATATGTCATAGACATCAGACAGTTTCTTAAGAAGCTGATCTGCTTCTTCTTTCTTAAAAAGATTTCCCATTGTCAAATTTCCTTTCTACTATTTTTAATACAGCGCAGGTTCACAGTATAAAATATAGCAAGCTATATATTTATACGCGCTGTAAAGGGTTAAGCTTTATAAAATTCAGCCAGCTCATCCGGAAGCGGCAGGAGAAAGCGCCGGTTCCGGTAGATCAAAAGATCACGGCTGCTTAAGTTCTTACAGGCCCTGGAAACATTTTCACGGGGAGCTCCCAAAAGGTCTGCCAGGAGGTTCATCGTCAGATCGATGTCGATCTCCACCCCGTCTGCGGTCTTCACTCCGAAATCCCGGCCCAGTTTCCACAGTTTGGCTGCGATCTTTCGTTCCAGATACATGTTTCCTGTCGTATTTTTCAGCTGATGGCTCATCCTCCACAAATAGCGCTCATAGGAGTTCATAACGGCATGCATCAGCGCAGTGTCCTGATCCATCCATTTCAGAAAGCTATTCTTCGGGATCTGTAACAGGGTGGCAGGACAGACTGCTTCACAGAATACGGAAACCGGTTTGGCGTTGATGATATTGTGATTGACCAGATTCCCTTTCCCCAGTATGAAAATGATCTTGCGGTTTCCATGCTTTGTAATGTTATAGATGGAAACTTTTCCGCTTACAACGATATAAATAAAGTTCACCATATCTTTGGCGTGGAAGATGACCTCACCTTTCTCATAGGAAACAGCATGGGACTGATTCAGGATCGTCTGGATCAGGCTCCCTGGTATATCACGGAAAAAATCAAGTTTTTGGATCTCATCAATGGATATCTTTTTCATATGGGTACTCCTCATCTACAACTTATTTTTGTTTTGCGATGATGCAGTAAGGAACGGCTACAAATAGGATCCCGCCGATCATGTTGCCCAGGGTTACGACAAGGAGGTTATATGCAAATCCTCCCAGAGTAACTGCATAGGTGGATGGCTCTAAAAGCCCGACTGTTAAGAGCGTCATATTGGCAATGCTGTGTTCAAATCCTGCAGTGATGAACACGAACAGACACCAGAAGATCATGATCAGCTTGCCGGCCTCGGATTTACATTTGAAACCGCACCAAACTGCTACGCATACCAATATATTACACAAGATCCCTCTTGACAGCAATGGAAGAAATCCCGCAGCCATCTTAGCTTCAGCTGTTTTTGCCATAAATTCTGCAACAGGTCCTGCGGAAACTCCTGCCAGATGATAGATCACCCCAAGGATGACAGATCCGATCAGGTTACCGATCCAGCAGACTACCCAGAGAACTACAGTATCTTTTAAAGTAACCTCCTTGTGGATCAATCCGGTTGCCATGACAAAGTTATTTCCGGTAAAAAGTTCCGCACCCGCGATAACGACCAGGCTTAAGGCCACGCCAAATGCCGCTCCCATCACGATTTTTGTTGCAGGAGAACCGGCCGCATTCAACAGGCCGCCTGCTGTGAAGATCAGAAGTATACCGAAACCGATATACATCCCCCCGAATAATGATGCGAGGAAATACCCCAATGGATTTGTTTTCAACAGGTTTACCTTCGCTTTTGATGCATTGCATACAAGTCCTACTTCTTCTCGAAACATAATTTTCTTCACTCTTCCTTTCTTTTGTATGGATTCAATTTTCTGTATTATAACTGGGAAAAAGGAGAGGAGTCGGTGATGAATATCACACTTTGATAAAAAATAATCAAACTTTTTGGCGGGGTGAGAAGTTCAGGTTCGGATTTACAGGTCGTGTATTCAATCAAGGGTTGCGAAAATGGGTCTATGTGTGCTAACATGTGTATAACAAAAAGGCAGGTGAGGATATGCTGATAGAGATTGATTTTAACAGTGATGAGGCGATCTACATTCAACTGCGTAACCAGATCATTATGGGAATCGCGACTTCTACGATCCAGGAGGGGGATTCGCTTCCGTCTGTGAGGCAGCTTGCCGACACTGTCGGGGTGAATATGCATACAGTGAATAAGGCATACAGTGTCTTGAAGCAGGAAGGATTTATCCGGCTTGACAGAAGGCGCGGCGCGGTGATCGCTCTAGATATTGATAAGATGAAGGCCATCGGGGAGATGCGGCAGCAGCTGACCATTCTTCTGGCAAAGGGCTGCTGTAAGAATATTTCCAGGGAAGAAGTGCATAATCTGGTGGATGAGATTTTCGATGTGTACGAATGATCGTAGATGGGCAGAAAGGTAGATTGTAAAGTGACAGCGGCAGTTGAAAAGGATGTTCATTTATGGGGGGATTTCATATAGAAAGATGGATAGAAATGCAGAGAATGACAGGAGGAGAATATGCTGAATCATTATACAAAACAAGCTGAGCGTGCGATCAAGTATGCAGGTACGATGGCGAAGAAGTTAAAGCATCCGTACATCGGGACAGAACATCTGCTGCTTGGCTTAAGGAAAGAATATACAGGGGTTGCCGGACAGATACTGGCAATGAATGATGTTGATGAGGAGAAGATCCTGCATCTGATGGATGAGCTGATCGTTCCGGCTTCGGAGGAGCTGGCAAAGGAGAATCCGGTGGAGAGTCCGCGCCTTTTGTATTTGCTGGAGAACAGTGCAGTTGAAGCACAGCATCTTCATACAAAAAGCATTGGGACTGAGCATCTGCTGCTTGCGATGATCCATGATGTGGATTGTGTGGCAACGAGGGTGTTGATTACATTGAATATCAGCCTGCAGAAGATTCTGCAGGAGATTTTGAGTGCAGTAGGGATGGATCCGAAGGAGTATCAGGAAGAATCCCAGGATGATTCCCGTGGAAAAGGCGGCGCAGTGGAACAATTCTGCACAGATCTGACTGCAGAAGCTGCGGAAGGCCGTCTGGATCCGGTGATCGGACGTGAGGATGAGATTTACCGGCTGATGCAGGTTTTGAGCAGACGTACGAAAAATAATCCCTGCCTGGTCGGTGAGCCGGGTGTAGGGAAGACGGCAGTTATTGAAGGACTTGCAGCCCGGATCGCAACAGGCGTTGTTCCGGAAAATATGAAGGGGAAAAAGATTTATACCCTGGACCTGCCCGGACTGATCGCGGGGTCTAAATACCGCGGTGAGTTTGAAGAAAGGATGAAGGGGCTTATTTCCGAAGTAAAGGGCAGCGGTAATATCATTTTATTTTTGGATGAGCTGCACACCATTATTGGTGCAGGCGGTGCAGAAGGAGCCATTGATGCTTCCAGTATTTTAAAGCCGTCTCTTGCCCGTGGGGAACTGCAGCTGATCGGTGCTACGACGATTGCGGAGTACAGGAAATATATTGAAAAGGATGCGGCTCTGGAGAGGCGTTTTCAGCCGATTACGGTGGAGGAGCCTACGAAAGAACAATGCATGGAGATATTAAAGGGTCTTGCTGATAAATATGAGGCGCATCACAAGGTGCTGATCCGGGAGGATGCCCTGGATGCGGCAGTCCATTTGTCTGAGCGCTATATAACGGACCGGAATCTGCCGGATAAGGCCATTGATGTGCTGGATGAGGCGTGCTCAAGAGTCGGGATGCGCGGCTATAAGGTGCCTGAGAATCTGAAAACGCTGGAAAAGACTTTCAAGGAGCTGGCGAACCAGAAGGAAGAGTGTATTAAGGCTGGAGATTTTGCAGAAGCTTCTATACTTCATACAGAACAGAAGGAAGTAGAGAAAAAGCTGGAAAGCCTAAGAAAGCGTTTCCAAAAGAAAACTGCGTCACATCATCCAGAGGTGGGGGCAGACGATATTGCAGAGGTTGTTTCCGCCTGGACAAAGGTTCCGGTACAGAAATTGGCAGAGAGCGATACGGACAGACTGAAAAAGTTAGAACAGGTGCTCCATAAACGGGTGGTTGGCCAGGAGGAGGCTGTCAGTGCAGTTGCACGCGCAGTCAAAAGAGGCCGTGTCGGCCTGAAGGATCCAAAACGCCCGATCGGTTCCTTCCTGTTCTTAGGACCGACCGGTGTCGGAAAAACGGAACTGTCGAAAGCGCTGGCAGAGGCGTTATTTGGCAACGAGGAGTCTATGATACGTGTAGATATGTCGGAGTATATGGAGAAGCACTCCGTCTCTAAGATGATCGGTTCCCCTCCGGGATACGTTGGACATGAAGAAGGCGGACAGCTCAGCGATCAGGTACGGACGCATCCGTATTCCGTGATCTTATTTGACGAGGTGGAAAAGGCACATCCAGATGTGTTCAATATTCTTCTTCAAGTATTGGATGACGGTCATATCACGGATTCCCAGGGGCGCAAGGTAGATTTCTGTAACACAGTTATCATCATGACCTCCAATGCGGGGGCAAAGGCGATCGTGGAGCCGAAGAAGCTTGGATTCGCGGCAAAGGAGAACCCTGCCGACGATTATAAACGCATGAAGCAGAATGTGATGGATGAGGTGAAGAGTATTTTCCGTCCGGAATTCTTGAACAGAATTGACGAGATCATCGTTTTCCATGCTCTGAACGAGAGCCATATGAAGCAGATCGTAACTCTGATGTGCAGAGAATTTACAAGGCGTGTGAAGAACCAGATGAATATCACACTGACTCTGCGGGATTCTGCGAAAAAGTTTATTGTGGAAAAGGGTACGGACTCTAAATATGGTGCGCGTCCGTTAAGAAGGGCGATGCAGACAGAGCTGGAAGATAAACTGGCAGAGGCGGTCTTAAACGGTGAGGTCAAAGAAGGGGATGCTGTGGAAGCCGGAGTATCTAAAAAAGAAATTAAATTTTACCCAAAGTCCATAAATCAGTAGAAAATAAAACTGAATTATTATATAATGATAAGCGAAGCGAGAAAGCTTGTTTGTGAGTGCGATATACTGTCATACCCCACATTTCATGACGGGATACAAACAGGATGACCAACAATCTGAAATACCTAGGAGGACAAGGAAAAATGGCAACAGTAAAAGAATTATTACGCGCAGAAGAAGACGGAACACTCAGCTTTGGAGATTACACACTTGCATCTAAGACAAAACTGGAAAATTTCGAATTTGAGGGCGATATCTATAAAGTAAAGACATTTAAGGAGATCACGAAGCTTGAGAAGAACGGTATGTTCGTATACGAGTCTGTACCGGGAAGTACCGTAGAGAATTTTAGTGCAACCGATACTGAGGTGGCATTTAAAGTATCTGCGCCGGAGGATGTGCAGTTCACTCTGGAACTGGAGCCGGAGAGTGAATACGAAGTGTTCATCGATGAAGTGTCCGCGGGTAAGATGATGACTAATCTAAGCGGGAAGTTAAGTGTCAGTGTTGAATTGAGTTCAGACGACGGTGTAGTGGTAGAAGTTGTGAAGTGCTAGAAAAGTGAAGAGAAGAGGCAGGATAGCTAGAACACCTGCCTCTTTCTTTATGGAGTGATCAGACAGCGGGAAGATCTATAAGGAAAGGAATGTTATGGCAAAAGGAAAGAAGAGTGTATTTTTCTGTCAGAACTGTGGGCATGAGGAGTCAAAATGGCTTGGCCAGTGCCCGGCCTGCAGGGAATGGAATACATTTGTAGAAGAGAAGGTGAGCGGTGTTACGAAAAGTTCGTCCGCCAAGACGGCCAGGGAGACGCAGGTGGTGTCTTTGTCAGAAGTAAGTGCAGATGACCATACAAGGATGACGACCGGTATCCAGGAGCTGGACCGCGTTCTGGGGGGAGGGATCGTGCCGGGGTCTCTTGTGCTGGTCGGTGGTGATCCGGGAATAGGTAAGTCCACCCTCCTGCTTCAGGTGTGTCAGAATCTTTCACGTGAAAAGAATCTTCTCTATATATCAGGGGAGGAATCGCTGGCACAGATTAAGCTGCGGGCAAACCGTATGGGAGAATTTCATGAGAATTTAAAGCTCCTGTGTGAGACGAATCTGGAGACTATACGAACGGTAATTGAAACACAGCGGCCGGAAATGGTCATCATCGATTCTATTCAGACAATGTATAGCGAGGAAGTGTCATCTGCACCAGGAAGTGTTTCGCAGGTAAGAGAATCGACCAATGTATTTATGCAGCTTGCAAAGGGACTCGGAATTTCTATTTTTATTGTGGGCCATGTGACAAAAGAAGGGACAGTGGCAGGTCCAAGGGTTTTGGAGCATATGGTAGATACGGTGCTGTATTTTGAGGGAGACAGACATGCCTCCTATCGGATCCTCCGCGGTGTGAAGAACCGATTTGGTTCGACAAATGAGATCGGCGTATTTGAGATGCGGCAGAATGGCCTTGTGGAGGTGGAGAATCCCTCTGAGTATATGCTGAGCGGTAAGCCGGAAAATGCCTCCGGCTCTGTGGTGGCCTGCTCGATGGAAGGGACCAGACCTATTCTGATTGAAATTCAGGCGCTGGTCTGCCAAAGTAATTTCGGTCTGCCGAGACGTACGGCAGCGGGAACAGACTATAACAGAGTGAATCTTTTAATGGCTGTCCTGGAGAAGAGGATCGGGCTGCCTTTGTCCAATTATGATGCCTATGTTAATATTGCAGGCGGGATTAAGATGAATGAGCCGGCGATCGATCTTGGAATCGTGATGGCTCTTGTGTCCAGCTATAAGAACCGTCCGATCGATGAAAAGATGATCGTTTTCGGGGAAGTCGGCCTGAGCGGAGAGGTCCGTGCTGTCAATATGCCGGAACAAAGAGTTGCGGAAGCGAAAAAGCTGGGGTTTGAGACCTGTATTATACCGGAAGTGTCAAAGGATATGGTAAAAGGGATCAAAGGAATTAAGGTGATCGGTGTGAAGACGATCAATGATGCGATGAATTTATTATAAAAGGGCAGGGTGCAGAATCAGTATGTTGTGATTTTGTGAAAAAGCAGCTTCTTAAGCGTATCGATATGTGGAAAACTGTCTTGAAGAGCCGTGTTGATGTGGAAAAGTCCACAGCAGATCAGAAAAATTTGAATTGCAGTGGACTTTATTCTTACTTATAAATCTTCTGACTGGAGAATCCCCGGCCCTTGACCTCGTTGACATGGCTGATTATGATAAATGCTTTTGGATCGATATCCATTACCAGATTATTTAGTTTTACAAGCTCACGGTTAGAAATTACGGTCAGAATGATAGGCTGATTTACATTCAAATAACCTGTTTCGGCTTGTAAAAAGGTAGTACCGCGGTCGAGCTGTTTTTGAATGGTCTGGTTAATTAGTTCATACTGGGTGCTGATGATCTTGACCTGTGTCTGGGACGTACCCATCATTAGGAACTTGTCTAATATTATGGAATAGATCATGACCAGTACAATCCCATAGATGGTTTGCTCTGCATTGGAAAATGTCATCTGCAGGATCAGGATCGTGCAGTCAAAAACGTAGAGCATAGCTGATACAGACAGTCCTAATTTTTTGTTCAGCACTAATGGCGGGATATCCATACCTCCGGTTGATGCACCGGCATGGATGACAAGCCCGATTGAAAATCCGATCATGATGCCGCCGCAAATCGTACAAAGCATCCGGTCATCAGTCAGCTGAGATAATACAGGTATTTTTTGAAAAACACCGAGAATGACCGGATAGTAAAAAGTGCTGATCAAGGTGGTCAGCGCGAACCGTTTACCAAGAACGGCAGCACCCAGGATGAACATTAGTAAATTGAAGCAGAAGACAAACAATGAGATCGGGATCTGGAAGTAGTGGTTGAATGTAAGCGCCAGACCAGTAGTCCCTCCGGTAATGATGCCGCTTGGAAGGATAAACATTGTGATACCTAAAGCATAGATCGTATTTCCTAAAAATACGAAAAATAAGTTTTTTAAATATGAAGCTGACATGATTTGTACCCCCTTCGTGTTTTGGCAGTGAATTAGCAATTTACAAAGATAAAGTGAAAAAAGCAGACAACCGAAGCTGTCTGCTTTTTTCTACTATATAATGTATATGCTGCCTGTCTACAATCTGACAGGTCAAGTTTTTGAGTTCCATATAATTGTTCATTATTCTGCCACCTTTATGATGAATAGGGTAGCATAATTTATATGGAAAGTAAAGTGGGTGTTTACAATAATAGGTAAGATGCAAAATGTGTATATTATAATGTATATTATAAATATGTCGGTTTCAGACGGGGGAATACCGAGAAAATTGTTTGAATTGCATGAATAAAATAAAAAATAAGAAAATCATTGACAATTATCCTTTTAGATGATATCATAACATTCGTCGCTGACAAAGACCTGCACCAGATTGAACATGGGATGCGGAAGCACTCACCTGTGAATCTGATAAAGGAAAGCTGAAAAAGCTGATTTGTAAAATGTCGAAAAATGTGTTGACATTCACACAGCGATGTGGTAACATATTAAAGCTGTCGCAAGAGAGAACGGCCGATGAGATAAAGAGCCGGACTTGAAGCGGAAAAGAAAATGAAAAAAGTTCTTGACAAACAGCAAACGATATGATAACCTATAAAAGTTGCTGCTGACGACA
>NZ_JBZUUL010000044.1:0-82051 GCF_058819085.1 Faecalicatena sp. | reverse complement strand
CATCAGCAGTCTTACGGATGGCTGCCGGTTGTCAGGGATGGACAGATTGCCGGGATTACCGGAAAGTCAAAGCGTCTCGAGGCACTTAAGATCGATCTCAAGATGCCTGGTGTCCGTTTAAAGGCAGCTGCTCATATTCAAAATATCGGTACGGTTGATTACGGATACATTACAAAGGATACAGTGATCGGCACAGTAGGTAAAAGCCTGCGTCTAGAAGCAGTCAGGCTGGAAGCCGAGGGGCTGCCTGATGGAATGGACATCTTTATCAGATATCATATCCAGGGAGAAGGCTGGTCAAGCTGGGTCAAGGGTGGCGAGGCCGGGACCTATGGCTTGTCAAAACGGCTCGAGGCGATCCAGATCAAGATTGCATAAAAAAAAGCCCGGGTCTGTCTGGCCCGGGTATGAATGTGGTGGGAAAGGGACTAAATGGTTTGAGGAGATTAGTCCCAATCTCATTACATATAGTATCATATTTTGCATCATACATGCAACAAAGTGTGTCAAGTTTTAACTAAATCAGAATATGATTCGCGGTAGTTACGCTTTGCAAAACCCGGAATTGTTTTCGGCAACACATCTTCATTATGCTAAATCTGGTTACCAAGTACATGTATATTTTTCTGGAAAGACAGTCGGAATTATATCTGGTAGCTACAATATTGTGGCGACAAACCTGCCAAATGCAGTAGTACAACAGGATTGTCGTTCAACATCAGCATATTCGAGAGGAGACATGGAGGTATTAATGACTGGCACTACAGCAAATATGTATACTTGCCAAACTGTTCCAGCAAATGCATGGCTTCGTTTTTCATTCTCTTATATATCAGCCTCCTGATTACCTATAAAGAATCTGTTTTAGCGTAGTCGGAAGAGTATAGACATCAATTATTTTACTGTTTTTTGAATAATATATTTTTAATGTACCTTTACTTGTAGCAGCAGTATAATAACCATCTAGTAATTCGCCAAATGGTGTATGTATATGAATGTATTCGTAGTTTACATCCGCCGATGAACCACCAATATAGAGCACAAATACAAGTTCCTTTATTGACGTCGCTGCATTAGAAAAACGTCTAGTATTGGAATTCAAATTACTAGGATCTAAACTTCCCCATTCACTATATTTTTTGAACTGTAAATTCTGATTTAGTGGAAATATTTGAATATATAAATCCCGATCAGAGTATATCTTGTAATTTTTGGCCCATTGACTTATCCTGCAGGTATCTGTATAATTATTTACAATGTTCCAAAGTTGTTCCATACAAGTTTGGACAGTGGCAGTAATTACAAGGCGCGCGGGCATTTCGATCCTTTGACTTTTAATCAAGTTGTCCGGGGTTCGAATCCCCGCACGCTCATTACTTTAAGAGATCGAGAAAATGCTTTTCTCGGTTTTTTTTAATATGCGAGGAACGAGAATGGAATATTTATATGATAAGTTATTGAACTATAGTAAAACAGATTATTATGCGTTTCATATGCCCGGGCATAAAAGAAATTCCGGGATAATGCAATGTTCATTACCATATGATCTTGATATAACGGAGATTGATGGGTTCGATGATCTGCACCATGCAAAAGGAATATTAAAGCAGGCTGAAATGAGAGCTGCACAGCTTTATCATTCCCAGGAGACATGTTTTCTGATCAACGGAAGTACAGCCGGAATCTTAAGTGCCATATTGGGATGTACGTCCAAAGGAGATAGGATATTAGTAGCAAGAAACTGCCATAAGTCGGTTTATCACGGGATCTATATGAATGAACTGGAGGCGGTATATCTGTATCCCCAATTTTATAATGATATGGAATTAAATGGTCCGATCGATGTTTTATCAGTGGAGCAGGCGCTGGAGGAATATGAGGATGTGAAAGCTGTGGTAATCACATCACCAACCTACGACGGTGTTTTGTCAGATGTGGAGGCAATTGCGGAGAGGGCACACAAGAAAGGGATTCCATTGATCGTTGATGAGGCACATGGAGCACATTTCGGACTGCATCCGTATTTCCCGGAAAATGCAAATGCGAAGGGGGCAGACGTGGTGATACACAGCCTGCATAAAACGCTTCCTTCTTTGACGCAGACAGCGTTGATCCATATGAATGGGGATTTGGTAAACCGCAGGTGCATCAGAAAGTATCTGCATATGATTCAGACAAGCAGCCCCTCCTATATTTTGATGGCGAGTATGGATGAGTGTATCAGAATGCTTTTGGAAAACAGACAGGAATGTTTTCAGAAATATGTAGATCTGCTTGAAATGACACGAAAAAGGCTAAAAAGTTTAAAGCACCTTAGGCTGTTGGAGACAGATCAGTATGATAAGTCAAAACTAGTAATATCTGTGAAAGGGACGGATATGACAAGCAGAGCACTGCATGATATTTTATTAAAGAAATATCATCTGCAGATGGAAATGACAGCGGGCTCCTATGTGCTTGCCATGACATCAGTAGGGGATACATATGAAGGAATGCAGCGTCTGGCAGAAGCATTAGTGGAAATAGATGCGGGGATAAGCTTTTCACGAGATTTGACAACAGGTAATCTTCCAAGACTGGAGAAAAAGTATTCTTCCGCCAGGCTGGATCTCATACTGAGGAAAAAGGAAGGGATTTCAACGGCCAGTCTGCCTTGGAAGGAGAGCGTGGGATACTTATCCACAGAATACGCCTATATTTATCCACCGGGAATTCCTTTGATCGTTCCGGGGGAAAAAATATCGGAAGAGGCGGCTATACTGCTGTGTAATTATGATGCCATGGGGTTTTCTATAGAAGGTTTAGGTCAGGAAGGCAGAATCGAGGTGTTGATAAATGGGTAAAATTTGCTATATCATGGGGAAAAGTTCTTCGGGAAAAGATACGATTTATAAAAAGCTCAGGGAAAGAATGCCGCAGCTTAAGACGATCACTTTATATACGACAAGACCAGTGCGTGCAGGGGAGAGAGACGGGGTAGAGTATTATTTTGTAGACGAGGACCGTCTGGCAGAGATGGAAAGCAAGGGGTGCGTGATCGAGGTCCGCGCATACGATACAAAATGTGGTGTGTGGAAGTATTTTACCGCAGATGACGGACAAATAGATTTAAATAGATATCATTATCTTGTGATCGGCACATTGCAGTCCTATGAGGCTATGTGCAGGTATTTTGGGAAAGATGTTATGATTCCTATCTATGTTGAGGTAGAGGACGGTCAGCGGCTTTTTAGGGCCCTTGAGAGGGAACGGATGCAGGAGGAGCCGAAGTATGCAGAGATGTGCAGAAGATTTCTGGCTGATCAGGAGGATTTCTCCCAGGAGAATTTAAAGAAGGCGGGGATCGAGAAACGTTTTATAAACGATGACATTGACACATGTCTGAATGAGATTCAGGAGTATCTGGATAACTGTATTTTGTAGCAGGGGATCAAGAATGTAAACAGAGGATATTGAAGTAATAGTTTACGAAAGAGGGAGAGGCAGGTTATTCTGCTTCTCCCTCTGCTACTATATCCTCTAAGACATGGATCAGATCATAAATACTTCTGAGCTGAACGTTCCTTTCAAGGATACAGTTTTTTAGATTGATCGGTAAAGATTCAAATTTTTCCCGAAGTTCGGGCGCTACATAAGATGCCATAATATCACCTCGTTATATACTGCCGCAGTATGGGAGAAAATATACATTTAATTTTTTTTGCAAGATTTATAGTTTACCATAGAAAATTTCTATTTATTTCTCTTATTTCTGATAAATTCGATATAATCAGCAACATCATCTAATTCTGCCTGTGTGAGGTCGGAGGTGTCCAGATGAGCGGCAATCGTGCGAGGTGCATTATCATCCTTTTCCCAGCCCATTAAATAGCCTGGAGAGCATTTAAGGGCCTTGGCTAAGGCTTCTATCTTATCAATTCCCATATTTTGAATATTGCTTGATTCATAGCGGGATATTGTAGACTCTGCCGTACCGAGTGCAGAGGCCACATCTTTGAGAGTGAGTCCAAGTTCCAGCCGTCTTGATCTGATCATTTTGCTGATATCCATACTTTCTTACCTCCTGCATTATCACGATATAATTCTGGGATCTTTTATTCTATACATTATATCATACCATAAAATTGCATTATCGCAAGAAAATGTTGCAGATTTGCAAAAAAGGGATTGACTTAGTATAAAAATGTGGTATGATATCAATATAAATTGCGTATACGCAAGAAAATGAATGGGATTATATTTTTTTGAAGAAAATGTTGCATATACGCAAGAAATTGAATGAAAAATAGAAAGTAAAATGCAGGGAAAAAGAAGATAAGGTTATGAAGAAGCAGCAGGGCGGATTTGCTGATATCCGTTTTGATGATTCAAAAGAAGGAGGCAGATCATGGACAGGGGAAATCTGAGGACGCTGGGGCTGGATCAGGATACGATCGAACAGATCATGGCACGCGAGAATTTTGATATAGAGAGCGAGAAAAGGAAACTCAGGGAGACGGAAAATGTACTGGAAGAGCTGAAAGCGGAACTGGCTTTAGAGAGGGAGCTGAAAGAGCTCCGAGAGGCCCAGGCCATTTACCGGGATATCCTGAGAATTGCGGCGGGAAGCTAATGACTATGTAAATATGAAAACAGGAGTCAAACCCGTTGTAAAAAGTCAGGTCAGCACGTCTATGAGAGTGTCTGCAAAAACCAGAATTTATGGGCTATATCTTCACAGAAAATTATGATATACTTAATCTGTAGTTCACAACTTTGTAAGATACCTATAGTACAATAAATGCAAAGTAACTTACAAAGGAAAATATAAGGGGCAGCAGGTGATATTATGAGTGGTTTTAAAGATGTTGTTGGACACAAGAATATTATTCAATATATAGGAAATGCGGTGAAGACGGACAAGGTGTCACATGCGTATATCCTCAATGGGGAGAAGGGCTCCGGGAAGAAGCTGCTTGCCAGTTTATTTGCCATGAGCCTGCAGTGCCAGGACAGGGAAGAGGATGGGGATGCCTGTGGAAAGTGTCAGTCCTGCAAGCAGGCGATGAATAATAACCAGCCCGATATTATCAAGGTCACTCATGAGAAGCCGAATACGATCAGTATCGATGATATCCGGGAACAGGTGAATCATGATATTGTGATCAAGCCTTACAGCAGCAGATATAAGATTTATATCATTGCGGATGCGGATATGATGACTGTGCAGGCTCAGAATGCGATCTTAAAGACGATCGAGGAGCCGCCGGAGTATGCAGTGATCATGCTGCTGACGGAGAATGCGGAGACGCTGCTTCCTACGATCCGGTCCAGATGTGTGATGCTAAAGCTGCGTAATATCAAGGATCAGCTTGTGAAAAAGTATCTGATGGAGCAGATGGAGATCCCGGATTATAAGGCGGATGTCTGTGTTGCATTTGCCCAGGGGAATATGGGGAAGGCGATCATGCTTGCCACTTCTGAACATTTTAATGAGATTAAGGAAGAGGCAGTCCATTTGCTGCGTAACATCAATGAGATGGATTTAAGCGACCTGATCGAGGCTGTGAAGAGATGCATGTCTTATAAGCTGGAGATCAGTGATTATATGGATGTGATCGCAATCTGGTATCGGGATGTGCTGATCTATAAGGCAACCCGTAATGTGGACAGGGTGGTCTTTTCTGACCAGCTGAAGTATATTAAGGATCGTGCGAATAAGAGTTCCTATGAGGGAATCGAGATTATTCTTGACGCACTGGAAAAAGCAAAAGCAAGACTGAAGGCGAATGTGAATTTTGAACTTACCATGGAATTGCTTTTATTGACGATAAAGGAGAATTAACAGGATGACGAAAGTAATAGGTGTGAGATTCCGTACGGCGGGAAAGATTTATTTTTTCGCGCCCGGGAAGTTTGACATCAAGCAGGGTGACAATGTGATTGTGGAGACTGCGCGCGGTGTTGAATTCGGGCGTGTTGTCTCAGGACCAAAGGAAGTGAAGGATGAGGAGGTCGTGCAGCCGCTTAAGTCTGTGATCAGGGTAGCGACGGAGCAGGACCGCAAGGTGGAAGAGAAGAACCGGGAGAAGGAAAAAGAGGCTTTTAAGATCTGCCTGGAGAAGATACGCAAGCATGGGCTTGAGATGAAGCTGATCGATGCAGAGTATACATTTGATAATAATAAGGTGCTGTTTTATTTCACGGCAGATGGAAGGATCGATTTCAGAGAGCTGGTGAAGGATCTGGCAGCAGTGTTCCGCACCAGGATCGAACTCCGGCAGATCGGAGTGAGGGACGAGACGAAGATCCGCGGCGGTATCGGTATTTGTGGAAGACCGCTCTGTTGTAACACATATCTTTCTGAATTTGCGGCAGTATCTATTAAGATGGCTAAGGAGCAGAATCTGTCACTGAATCCGACGAAGATCTCTGGAGTGTGCGGGCGTTTGATGTGCTGCCTGACCAATGAGGAGGAGACTTATGAGGAATTGAACAGCCAGCTTCCCTCTGTTGGGGATCAGGTGACGACTTCCGAGGGGCTGAGTGGAACCGTACATTCATTGAGTGTGCTGCGGAAGCTGGTGAAGGTGATCGTTACTCTGGAGAATGATGAGAAGGAGATCCGGGAATACCGGGCAGAAGAACTCAAATTCAAACCAAGGCGCAGAAAAGCAAAGGTTTCCAAGGAAGAGATGAAGAAACTTGCGGCACTGGAGAAGGGCGAAGGAGCATCAAAGTTAGATGACAACTAAATTAAGACCAGGAGAGCGCATCGATGACCTGCAGCTGGATGGATATGAGATCATTCAGGATCCGGAGAGATTCTGCTTTGGGATCGATGCAGTGCTGCTCTCTGATTTTACTAAAGTTAAAAAAGATGAGACCGTTCTGGACTTAGGGACCGGAACGGGGATCCTGCCGATCCTTCTGGCAGCTAAGACGGAAGGAAAACATTTTACCGGACTTGAGATACAAAAAGAAAGTGCGGATATGGCCAGGCGCAGTGTGATACACAATGACCTTGCAGGCAGGATCGATATTGTAACAGGAGATATCAAAGAGGCGGCTGAGATCTTGGAGCCGGCCTTTTTTGATGTGATCGTAACAAATCCCCCTTATATGCTTAATCAGCATGGGCTAAAGAACCCTCAGGATGCCAAGGCCATCGCACGTCATGAGATTTTATGTACTCTGGATGATATTTTGCGGGAGAGTGCTAAGATGCTGCGAGAGAGCAAGGGGCGGTTTTATATGATACATAAACCCTTTAGACTGGCGGAGATCATGGTGAAGATGAATCAGTATAAAATAGAGCCAAAGAGGCTCAGGTTCATACATCCCTATGTGGATAAGGAGCCGACAATGGTTATGATAGAGGGGATGAAGGGCGGGAAGTCGCGTGTGAAGATCGAACCGCCGGTTATCATGTATGAGAAGTAATGGCTAAAAATGCCGATGTTAGATAACAAGCAGGGAGAGCAGAAGGAGAATTTATGTCAGGGACTTTATATTTATGTGCAACGCCGATCGGAAATCTTGAAGATATGACGTTTCGGGTGATCCGCACGCTGAAAGAGGTGGATTTGATCGCAGCCGAGGATACCCGCAACAGCATTAAGCTGCTGAACCATTTTGAGATTCAGACTCCGATGACCAGCTATCATGAGTATAACAAGTTTGAAAAGGGCAGGAAGCTTGTGGAAAAGCTGATGGAAGGGCAGAATATCGCACTTATTACGGATGCGGGAACACCGGGGATATCCGATCCGGGGGAAGAGCTGGTGAAGATGTGCTATGAAGCTGAGATTCCGGTTACATCACTTCCGGGGGCAGCAGCCTGTATTACGGCATTGACTTTGTCAGGGCTTTCTACGAGAAGATTTGCCTTTGAGGCATTTCTGCCGACAGATAAGAAGGAGCGTAAGTGGGTCCTGGAGGAGATGGAGCAGGAGTTTAGGACCATGATCCTGTATGAGGCCCCGCATCGTCTGTTAAAGACGTTAAAGCTTCTTTTGGAGCGTTTGGGCAATCGAAGGGTAACCGTGTGCAGGGAACTGACAAAACGCCATGAGACGGCGTTTGCCACTACTTTGGAGGAGGCTGTGTCTTATTATGAGGCAAAGGAACCAAAAGGGGAGTGTGTGCTTGTGATCGAGGGCAGGAGCCGCACTGAAGCGGTGCGCGAAGACAGGGAGAGATGGGAAGAGATGAGCATTGAGGAGCATATGGAGTTCTATCTGTCTGAGGGCATGAGCAAGAAGGATGCAATGAAAAAGGTGGCCAAAGACCGGGGCGTACAGAAGCGGGAGATTTATAATTATCTGGAGACCAGATAAGGAAGTCTGCCCATTAAGATAGAGTTTTGGAAGTATGTGAAAAATATTTTGCGATTTTACGATTTATTTTAGAGAAATGTGACATTGACGGTTTGGGCGATGTGAGTATAAAATAAATACCAAGTTCAAAAAAAGGCTGAGAATGAAGGAACGGCAATTCGCCGGTACTTTTTTAGAGTTCCGTAAATGACATCAGGTTCAGACAACAGACGAGACATCGGGAAATGACATCGTGTAAGACATTAGGATCAGGCAGCAGTTACGTCAGCATGTACAGGCATTGTGGTGGGACAGCTTGGAAATGACAACAGGATAGACAGCGTGGACAGACAGCAGGAGATTGCGGAATATAAGAGGAGATAAGACTTGGATTGAACTCATATGAAGGGCGTATTACAGATTTTGTAATACGCCTTTTTTACTGATTCATATTCTGTTTTGGATCTATGAGGTTGCTTTACTGACGCACCTCGGTAATCTCTCCGTCCTTCATAAAAACGATCTTTGTTCCGAGAGTGACAGCCTCGTCGTAATTATTAGTGACATATAAAACGGTGATCCCCAGATCTTTGTTGATCTTCTTGATATCTGTGATCATTTCCTGTCTGCGCTGTTCATCCTGTCTGGCAAAATCCTCATCCACAAGTAATACTTTAGGGCGGCAGACAATGGCACGTCCAAGTGCTACTTTCTGCTTTTGGGCATCGGAGATGGATCGGATCTTCTTATCCAATACACTGGAAATGCCGAAGAATTCGGCAGCCGTTTTAACCCGGGAATCGATGACTCCACGGGGGAGATTGCGCAGCCTCAGTCCCAGTGCCATGTTATCATACACATTAAAATGATCATAGAGAACATAATTCTGAAAGGCCATGGCCAGGCTTCTGTCCCTTGGCAGGATATCGTTGAGCAGATCGTTTCCGAGATAAATCTCTCCGGTCGTGATATCCTCCAAACCTCCTATCATGCGGAGTATTGCGGATTTCCCGCACCCACTGGGGCCGTGGAAGGTGACAAATTCTCCGTCGTCAATCTGAAGAGAAACATTCTTAACAGAAATAAATCCATTGGGATAAGTTTTATTTAAATTTTTAAGTGTTACACTGGACATAGGAACACCTCCGCTATTTTCTTATCACAATTTTAGCACATACCATAGGGCAATGCAAAGGGGTCAGACCCTTTTGCTGCCCATTTTCCGAATTGTTTGAAAAAACTCAGAAAACGGCGGTCAAAAGGGTCAGACCCCTTTGCACATCATCCCGGCCAGGATGACGCTGGCTATGAGTCCCGCAAAGGTTGCGAGTAAGGCACCTGAGAGAGTATACCTTGTCTTTTTGATTTTAGCAGTCATGAAGTAGACACTCATAGTATAGAAGATGGTTTCGGTACATGCCATAGATATGGAAGCGATCAAGCCAAGGCGTGAATCGGTTCCGTACTCCTTAAAGATGTCCAGAAGAAGTCCGGTTGCGGCTGAGGAGGAGAACATTTTAACGATGGTGAGGGGGACCAGTTCTCCGGGGAAGCCTATGTATGCGGTAAACTGTCCGATAAGTGTGGAGAGAAAATCAAGAAAACCAGAGGCCCTTAAAATTCCCACGGCGACCATGAGTCCGATCAGGGTGGGCATGATTTTGATGACTGTGAAAAAACCGCTTTTGGCACCTTTTATAAAATTATCGTAAACATTGGTCTTCATCAGGACACCATATGTGACGATCGCAAGGATGATAAAAGGGACAATGAAGTCTGTGATATAGAGGAAAAACTGCATGAACTACCTCGGCATAAACGTTTTGTTATCGCTTTATGTATATGCCGTTTTCTGGGAAACAATGCTTATAAAACAAGGACTTCAAAAAGTGCTAAGACAGGATCACAGGCTTGGATCAGTGAAAGGAATCGGGCGGTGTGGCATATCGGCTTTCTTTTTTTCATAAAATAAAGCAAAGATGTCAGGGGAGTTCTCATGTCATTTCTATTTCCCAAGTATAGAAAACGGCTGACAGCCGTTTGTCTCACGATCAGTGTAACAGGTATGGTGCTGTTCACTGGCTGCAGCCCAAAGGCGGCGGCCAATCAGAATAAGACATTCCAATCATTTACAAATGAGGTATTCTGCCAGGAGGTTGCTTCCAACACGATCAGCCTCCATTATTCTCTGAAAAATCCAGATACATACGGCATAAAAAATGCACCCATTACCTTTGGAGAGTTTTCTACAGATCAGAGGGCCTCAAAGGCTTCCCTGGAAAATCTGCAGGCGGCGCTTAAGCAGTTTTCGTATGATAAGCTCTCTGTGGAAAACCAGCTGACCTATGATGTTCTGAGTGAGTATCTTTCAATGGCAAAAGAGAACACAAAATATTTATTATATGAAGAACCTCTGGGGCTGGTCAGCGGTATACAGACGCAGCTGCCGGTTCTTTTGTCAGAGTACCAGTTTTATGATAAGGATGATGTAGACACTTACCTCAAGCTTATGGAATCAACGCCGGATTATTTTCAATCCCTGATCAAATTTGAAAAGCAAAAATCAAAGGCCGGGCTGTTTATGGCTGATTATGCTGCAGATACGGTAATTGCACAGTGTACGGCTTTTATGGAGATGGGGGAAAGCAACTATTTGATTTCTACTTTTGTAGAACGGTTGAAGCAGCTGGAGCTTTCCACTTCGGAAAAAAGCAGTTATATCAAGAAAAATGCACAGATGCTGCAGAGTTATGTTCTCCCGGCATACAGCCAGCTGGTTTCAGCTGTACAGAAATTGAAGGGGACAGGGAAAAATGAAGAAGGGCTGTGCCATTTACCGGAAGGGAAGGATTATTATGAACAGATCGTTTATGAATCCACTGGATCAAATAAAACGATCCCTCAATTGGAGGATCTGACAAGACGGCAGATCATATCGGATCTGGAGGCAATGGAGGAGGTACTTCAGATAGCAGGAAGCGAGGCTAAGGAAACCGCCGCAATGGAGGAGAATAACCCGGTGTCTATCCTAAAGGAGCTGGAGTCAAAGACCGGAACGTCATTTCCACAGCCGCCGGAAACGGTGACGCAGGTGAAATATGTGCCAAAAGCAATGGAAAAGCATCTTAGTCCAGCATTTTATATGATACCGGCGATCGATGATACGACGCAAAATGTAATCTATGTAAATCAGGCACACATGGGTAATAATCTGACTTTGTATACTACACTCGCGCATGAAGGATATCCCGGCCACCTGTATCAGACTGTCTACTATGCGGGGACGGACCCGGATCCACTAAGGAGTATCTTTAACTTCGGCGGATATGTGGAGGGCTGGGCAACCTATGCGGAGATGTGCAGTTATTATCTTTCATCACTAAGCAAAGAACAGGCAACTTTACTGCAGAAAAACAGCTCCATTATTCTTGGATTATATGCCCTGGCGGATATGGGAATCCATTATGAGGGATGGAGCAGGCTTGATACGATCGCTTTTTTCAAAAATTATGGAATAAAAGACAGCAGGACAGTTGAGCGGATTTACGAGCTGGTTATCGGTTCTCCCGGAAATTATTTAAAATATTATATTGGCTATGTGGAATTCTTGGAGCTAAAAAGGGAATGGGTACAGAAAAAGGGGGAAGATTTTTCACAAAAAGAATTCCACGAGGCGGTATTATCCGTGGGACCGGCACCATTTGCACTCGTGGAAGAATATATGTGGAAGCTGCCGGTGAAAAATTAACGCAGAACATGGTAAAAGGCGTACTGATTCTTACCGCTCTGCTTGGATAGATAAAGAGCTTCGTCGGCATGCTTATAGAGATCTTTGAAGTTGTCACCGTCTTCCGGGAAGAGGGAGACCCCTACGCTGGCACTGATGTGGGGAATTTCTTCCTCTGAGGCTGTATCGATCTTGCTTACCATCTCTAAAAAGTGAGAAACACGAATCCGAATGATCTCAGGATCAATACAGCTTGGAAGGAAGATTAAAAATTCATCTCCTCCGAGCCGGCCGATGATATCTGTAGTCCGAAAGGAACTCTTGAGTGCAGCACCGACCTCACGCAGTACCCGGTCACCGCAGGCGTGTCCGTTAGAGTCATTTACCAGTTTAAAATTATCTACATCTACGACAAGTAGGGCCCCTTTTGAATCCTGCGCTGAAAGAAAGGTGTTGATCTTTCTTTCACAGAAGCCGCGGTTCCACAGACCGGTCATTTTATCAGTATCCCTCTGGATCTCCAGGATATTATTTGCCATGATCTGCTTCATATTCAAGTAGTTGGATTGGTGGGAGGTTATAATGCTGAGCATATAAAAAATGATCGTATTGAGGATATCGTATTCAGCAATATAAGATGCCTTATAGTGTTTCGAAAAGAAACAGAAGATCAGGCAGAAGATCCCCATAAAGATACACATACGGTATGGGATATCAATCATAAATAGAGGCAGGATCACAAGAAAGATAAAAAAAGTAACAGCATTCATTTCTGGATGTGTAATGGTGCCAAGATAGATGGAGGTTCCCATGATAATAGAAAAAACAACATAAAAGGCAAAAGGCACAAAACGTTTATGTGTCTTTAGAAATGTTTGAGCTAATAAATATAAAAGGACAGAGGTTATTACTAAAAGCGTGTAAGCCTCTGTAGATGTTAAAAAATGCTTCATAAACAGCGAGGCAATACTTAAAGGTACTCCTATGATCACACCGATTGCGGATATAAGCTGGACCGCTTTTAAATTCCTGTCGGCAATATCTTCATAATATGTATGATAATTTTCGATAAAAAAATGATTATATGAAATCATAGCATCCACCCCTGGTTTATGAAGTTTGTAAGTAGTTCTATTCTAACATAAAAATCACAGAAATATTACAATAATATGAAAAATTATAGGAGGAAAAAAATTGTTAAATTATCTTTGGGCAGGCATGATTGTGATAGGAGTTGTGTTTGGAGCGTTTAACGGGAGAATGCCGGATATTACAAATGCCGCTCTGGATTCAGCTAAGGAGGCTGTGACACTGTGCATTACAATGATGGGAGTCATGTCATTCTGGGTGGGAATGATGGAGATCGCGTCCAGGGCCGGGATCATTGAAATGGCCTCCAAAAAGCTGAGGCCTCTGATCCGGTTTCTATTTCCAAATATCCCGGAGGGACATAAGGCAAATGAGTATATCAGCACTAATTTCATAGCGAATTTTTTAGGGCTGGGATGGGCGGCTACACCTGCAGGGCTGCAGGGCATGTCCGCTTTGGCAGATCTGGAGAAGGAGAGGCGGGAAGGCAGGGCGCCGGGAAGGGCGAGAGAACCGGGGGTGGCATCGGATGAGATGTGTACGTTTCTGATTATGAATATCTCATCGCTGCAATTGATTCCGGTGAATGTAATTGCTTATAGGAGCCAGTATGGGAGCGTGAATCCGGCGGCGATTGTCGGGGCGGGGATTGTGGCTACGGCGGTGAGTACGGTGGTGGCAATGGTATATTGTAAGATGAAGGCGGGGAGGAGAGTGTGAATAGGGCGAATGTACACTTTGTTTTATGTAATGCAGATAGCCATCAAAGTAATTGGGCACTTATAATGGAAAATAAAACACTGAGACTAAGTTCTTTATATGACAGTAGATATTGGAGTTGAAACATTTGTGACAGAAGAGTCTGTTTGTGGTATATTAAATAAATATGGGAAAGTTTTTACTACACAAAACTGCGCTACACCAAAGCAAAACGGAAACGTATTGTGTATGACTACTTTTACCGTGAGCTGCTGATAAAAAAAGATATTTGGATATACTGGCTGACAGAATAGTTTCGGCGAAGAAAGTATTTGAAAATATTCGAAAGAATCATGGATTGGGGGATTATCATGCCTAAAAAGAAAGACGAGGTTACAATTCACTCCAGCGCGGCAGAGTATTTGACCTATGTTGCAGCAGTCGGTGACAGCGCCGACAGCATGGAAATGCGCTATGAAGATGAAAATATATGGCTGACACAAAAGATGATGGCACAGCTTTATAATGTATCGGTGCAGAATATCGGACAACACATTAAAAAAGTATTAGATGATGGAGAATTGGCAGAAGACTCAGTTATAAAGAAATACTTTATAACTGCTTCTGACGGAAAGCAATACAGTACAAAGCACTACAATCTCCAGATGATTATTGCTGTGGGATTTAAGGTAAATAATGACCGTGCTGTTCGTTTTCGTAAATGGTCTGGTCAGATTGTTAAAGATTATACGATTCAAGGCTGGACAATGGACAAGGAACGTCTGAAAAAGGGGCATATGTTCACGGATGAATACTTTGAGCGTCAGCTGCAAAATATTCGTGAAATTCGCCTATCGGAGCGGAAATTTTATCAAAAAATTACGGACTTGTATGCTACGGCCTTTGATTATGATAAAGATGCAAAGACTACCAGATGTTTCTTCAAGACTGTTCAGAATAAGATGCACTGGGCAGTCCATAGGCACACAGCCGCAGAGTTAATTGTAGAACGAGCAGATGCAGAAAAAGAACATATGGGATTGACTACATGGGAGTCAGCGCCGGATGGGAAAATCGTAAAAGCCGATGTATCGGTTGCAAAGAATTATTTGAACGATAAAGAAATGTCATATATGGAGCGAATTGTATCTTTGTATCTTGATTATGCTGAGCTTCAGGCAGAACGTAAGATTCCTATGAGCATGGAGGATTGGGCAAAACGTCTGGATGGCTTTTTGGAGTTTAACGGAAATGAAATTCTCACTGACGCAGGAAAAATCAGTGCAGAGCAGGCAAAGCTTCATGCTGAGACAGAGTTTGAGAAATATCGGATTGTACAGGACAGGCTGTTTATGTCTGATTATGATAGGTTTTTACTAGGGTTGGAAGAACAAACAAAAGGATAGCTTTTCAGAAATACAAATGTAAAGTTTCTCAAATTAGAAATATATTAGAAGGGAAATCTTGCTTAACATATTAGAGAAAAACAAAAGAAAACAAAAAAATTGTGTCATTAACTTGACTCAAAGGGGGCTGCAGGGCATGGCGGCGCTTGCAGATTTGGAGAAGGAGAGGCGGGAAGGAAGGGCCCCGGGGAGGGCGAGAGAACCGGGAGTGGCCTCGGATGAGATGTGTACGTTTCTGATCATGAATATTTCATCGCTGCAATTGATCCCGGTAAATGTGATCGCTTATCGGAGCCAGTACGGGAGTGTGAATCCGGCGGCAATTGTCGGGGCGGGGATTGCGGCAACGGCGGTGAGTACGGTGGTGGCGATGGTGTATTGTAAGGTGAAGGCTAGAGGGAGAATGAGGTAAACTGTAGGTTTAATAGGGACATCTGCAGGTAGAATGAGCAGAGAAAATCGTACAGTATCCGGCCAATTGTCCAAGATGCGTGTAAATCAGCCTATACCGACTCATACAATAAATGTGCTTTGTGAAATTATAGATTGTTGCGTTGAGGATGTTATAGTCTATAAAAAATAAGTATTTTGTATGTAGTAATTGGGCTGAATGAAAAGATGGTTTGGGTGTTCTTAAATTGTATAACTCTATGAAATGAAGCAGGCCAGAAGATAGAATGTGATTTGTTGCCAATAGGTAAGTTTTTATAAAGGTATAAAAAATTATTTGGGCTAGTTTTTTAAATAACTAATTAACTAATTAGTTAATTATTGAAAAATATATTATTTTGTTATATATTGGTATTGTAGCAAAGTAATTAAAAGGTATTCAAAGGAGGTAACTATGGGTAGAAACAAGACTACAAGACTTTTTGGAGCTCCTGCAAGCGTTTCTGGAGACATAGAGCAGGAAGGTACAAGTCGCTTTATTATTAAAATGGAGGGAGATGGATCTAAAAAAATTGAATATAATGATATTGAAGCTCCAGAAATAAAATTAGTAGGATTTGCAAAGTCAGAATACGCTAGAAAACTTGCCACTGATAAAAATGCTGATAAATTTCTTGAATATTGCTTGGAAAATATATATCATACAAATATCAAAGAGATTGTTAGTAAAAGCAGGACTGTTGTGGATGGCTGGCATGAAATGGATTGGTATGTTATTGCAGAGGGAATTGTTGTGGTAGGAGCTCTGGCAGTTGTAGAATTAGTATTTGATGATGAGCCAGATCCAGATATAGGACCGGAGCCTACAGATATTGGTAAAGCAGCATATTTATGTGGAGGAAAAACCTTTAAGGATCAAGTGGTAAATAGGCTTATTGAATTAGTGAAGGCAGAAGTACAATACGGGGTTGAGACGAATGAATGGGCCAAGTAAGGGGGTTATCGTTCCTACATTCAGGTGCACGGCAGAATGTAAGGAGTGTTGTTTCGAATGTAGTCCATCAATTCAAAAACGTTTGTCATGGTCTGATATAAAAGAGTTTATAGACGAGGTGGCAAACTTTGAGAGTATTAAAATTTTAGTATGGAGTGGTGGTGAATGTTTTTTACTTGGAGAAGAACTAAGAAAAGGTATTGAATATGCAAAAGAAAAGGGAATCGGTTCTAGATGCGTAACAAATGGTTTCTGGGCCACTTCACCAGAAAAAGCAAAAGCTATATTAGAGGTGCTTAAGAAATGTGGTTTGCAGGAATTAAATCTTTCAACAGGAGACGATCATCAGGAATACGTGCCATTTGAGAATATTCTGAATGCAATGATTGCAGGGGCTCAATTGCAGTTGTATACAGCAGTTGCGGTTGAAACGAATAGTACAGCTAGGTTTTCATCTAATGACCTTAAAAATCATCCAAAATTTATTGAAGAAATAGTGGAAAAGGGATTGAGTAAATATGTTAAAATTATGAATGCTGTATGGGTATCATTTCATAGTGATCGTATATTCGAATATGATGAAGATAGTTTAGAATTCCGTAAATCTCAAAGCTGCAATACTTTGTTTGATTCTATATGCCTCAGCCCAGATAAAACTATATTAGGATGTTGTGGTTTGTGTGTAGAGCATATTCCCGAACTATCTTTAGGAAAGTTTAATGGAAACAATTTATTATCTGCTTATGAGGCACAAAAAGAGGATTTTATAAAAATCTGGTTAGCGCTTGAAGGACCGCATGCTATTATAAAGCAAGTTAAAGAGTGGAATCCAGACATTTTGATACCTAAATTTCATCATATGTGTCAGGCATGTGCATACATTTATCAAAATGTAGAAATACAGAAGACTATCGTTAGTCACTACAAAGAGCGTTATACTGAAATTAGAGAAAGATTTTTAGCAAAACAAGTACTCGATGATGTTCAATAAGTTAAGGACAGATTACAGTATAATGTAATCTGTCCTTAGAAAGCATTTAGTGTTATAAAAGGTAGGTGTAATAGTGCTTAAATTATACAAAATGTGTAAAAAGTATTTTCAAATGCATAAGGGTCTTTTAGTAGTGTTTGGAATGTGTCTGGTTTTATCTGGTATTTTGAGTTTTATTATACCTATGATATCAAGCTCATTTATTGATACAATAGTTGTAAGCCGAAATAAGAATAATATTTATAAATACTGTTTCTTTTTTGGAATAGTAAGTTTAAGTGGTATTATTATTGGATACTTTGTAAATCGTGTTTATGTAAAATCAAATAATCTATTTGTATATGAAATGAATAGAGATATTATTAATCACGCTCAGCTTATTAGCCTTTTATATTTAAATACAAAGAATAAAACTCGTATGATACAGCAAATTAATTCGGATACTCAAACAGTTGTAGGATTTTGCTTTGAGTTTATGCAGAACTTAATTGTTAATTTATTTAAATTAGTAATACCGATGTTGATAATATGTAGCATAAATAATAAGATATTTATTGGTTTTATAATTTTAATGCTACTGTATGTTGGTATTTATTTATGCTTGAAAAATCGTGTTTTTCAAGCTTCATTTAATTTCAAAGAAAAACAAGTTATATATTATGGGAGCTTATATGAGCAATTGTCAAAAATTAAATATATAACAATTCATGGAATATTGTCTTGGTTTTCAAAAAGGATAATTGAACCATTTCACCAACTAATAACATCTGCATTAAAATTACAAAACGTACAATATATGTATAAGAGTTTGGATGTTGCTATGGTAACCTTAGGGCAGATTTTCCTCTTTTTTATTGGTGGGATAATGGTAATCGATGGGGAATTAAGTATAGGAAAATTCACCCTTATATCATCATATTATACTATGGGAATTGGAGCTATACGCTATTTCTTTGGAGTAGGACAAAATCTTCAAAATGTGCAGGTATCATATCAGCGAATCAACGACATTCTAAATAAGCCAATAGAGAAGAATGGTGAAATTAGGATGGCCTCTATTCATGATATAGTTGTTCAAGATGTTTCTTTTGCATATGAAGAAAATGTTTTAATAAGGAATTTTAGTGTTAAATTTGTACGAGGAAATGCATATGCTATTTTGGGGTCAAATGGTATTGGAAAAACTACTTTAGCATATTTGATTATGGGTATCTATAAAAATTATACTGGTAAGATTACTTATGATGGGATAGATATAAAAAGATTAGATATGATGCATATACGGTGCAATTTGATAGGAGTAGTAGAACAAGAGCCGGAGTTGTTTACAGATACAGTTTATAATAATATAGTACAATGCAGAGAAAATTTATCAGTAGAAGATGTTACTTCCGCTTTAGAAGAATGGTTTTATAGCGAAAAAGAAGAAAAAAGAATTAATGTATATACCCAAATTAATGAAAAAGCTGATAATATTTCGGGCGGAGAGAGGCAAAAGATTTCCATGCTTCGGGCATTATTAAAAAGGCCAGATGTATTTATTTTAGATGAACCAACTTCAGCTATGGATACGGAAGGGCTAAAAAAAGTGAAAGCTATTGTAGAAGTATTAAAAAAGGAAGCAATAGTAATTGTTATTACTCATGAAAAAGAAGTGGCCGAAATATGTGATTTTCAGATTAAAATTTAATCTTGCGGTTATATTCGAGAGAATGGAATAGTTGGAAACTGTGAGGTGAAAAAGCTTCTATACTATGTAGGAATGATGCCTCAAACTAAATTCAAGTATAGTAGGTTGTCAATATGAATAATGGAAATATATCATATTACAAAGCAGTTCAAAAATATATAAATGAACAAGCAGAAGAATCCAGAGGTACTGTTTTATGGCGGACCAGTAAACGTGCTTGCGATATTGCCCTTTGAGGCGAGCAGAAATAATAGCTCTTATAGGGGCTATTATTATGCCACCAGTTTAAATGGTGGTTCATGACTTAGAGATAAAGAGAGGGAATAGAAATGAAAGTAAAGTTAGTATTTCTACCTGCATTAGTAAAGCCAAATCGTTTTGAACATCTTGAGGTGCCCCCACTAGGTATTTACTTGTTAGCAACTATTGGTAAAATGAAAGGTTATGATGTTTCATTAATTGATCCATGTGAATTTTTAAAATTTAATAGAAACAAAAATATAATCACCAATTCAATAAAGTATTTAATACAGCGGTTAGATGACGCTACTGTGGTAGGGTTCTCTTGTAATTCTTTTAACTGGTCTACAACCAATATTGCAATAGAGCATATTCGTAAGTATAAGCCAAATATAAAAATTGTTTTGGGCGGTCTTCATCCAAGTGCATTTGATGAGTATATATTATTAAATAAGGATGTAGATTTTATTTTAAGGGGAGATGGAGAACGTTCCTTTGTTCGATTATTGGATGCAATTGCAGGGAAGATTGGTTATGATGAGGTTGAAGGGCTCTCATATCGAAAAAATGGTGATATAGCAAGAAATATAGAAAGCAAAGCTTTTACTGTTGATGAGTTGAGCCAAGTACCATTCCCTGATTATACTATGTTACCTCAAGATAATCCCTACATACAGATTCCCATTGAATCTTCTAGAGGGTGCCCGTTTTGTTGCAGCTTTTGTTCCATCCCACATAGAAAAAACTGGAGGGGGTTAGAGCCAGAAGTTGTATTAAAAAAAATTGAAAACTCAATTGAAATCAAAAATAATTTTAATTTTTATGAGTATTTTTTATTTGTAGATGACTGTTTTACAATAGATGAAACTCGTACAGTTGAAATTTTTAGATTAATAGAGGAAAAGTATGGAGAGAAAAAGAAGTTTTTTTTGGAAGTTAGAGTTTCCAATATTTTATCTAAAAAAATTTTTACACAAATAAATATCAATCTAATATCAGGGATGCAAATAGGAGTAGAATGTGGATATGATTATGGTTTAGAGATTATAAATAAAAAAATAACAATAGCACAGTTATATAAAGCACTTGAAATTATGGCAGAACAAAAGTG
Source organism: Faecalicatena sp. (assembly GCF_058819085.1). NCBI lineage: Bacteria > Bacillati > Bacillota > Clostridia > Lachnospirales > Lachnospiraceae > Faecalicatena > Faecalicatena sp. The sequence continues at coordinate 61,417 of NZ_JBZUUL010000044.1, read as the reverse complement.
TGACGATAAATGTTCGCTTTCGTTTATTATTGGTTTTCCTTGGGAAAGCAAAAGAGAAATTTTCATGACACTGAGAACTATTGAAGAAATAGGACATAGATTTAATGTTTTATGCAATATAAATTGGTTATATTATCTACCTTCTACACTATGGAAAAATCGAAAGCAATATGATATTATGGTAAACGAAAGTATTTTCGACAAACCATTGTGGATTAATAGTAAAGAAGTATTTTTTAGAGTACATCCGAAAGTTACTATTTCTTTATTAAATGAGGTTAATGAGTGGTATAAAGATATCAAAAAAAACATACCAGGTATTTTATATAATATGCCTGTATTCTATGAGTAGTATAAACGATGTTTTTGGATAATAAAATGGTGATATGAAAATGCTTAATAAAAATACTAAATCATAAATGGGTTACCCTTATGAATGAAAGGATAAATAATTTTGGTTAGTGTATTTAAGGCGTTGAGTGATCCGACAAGACGTGAAATCTTAAGAATCTTAAATGCGGGAGATTTGACGGCAGGAGAGATTTCAAATCATTTTGATATGTCCAAACCAGCAATAACGAAGCATTTAGAGATTTTGAAAAATGCAGAGCTGGTTACATCAAAAAAAAGTGGGGTAAATGTAATATATTCTTTAAATATTACTGTATTACAGGAGGCTTTAAGTGGTTTTTTATCTTTTTTTGAAAAGGAGTAGTTATGAATAATAAAAAAGTAATGGATATCATAAAAATTCTATTTCCGATTATAATTTTATTATGTAGTATTTTGATTCCAGCAGGGGTTTTGAGGACATATATGATTCTACTCCTGATTGCGATATTCCTGATTGCGATTCATGTATTTATGCCATATATTGCGGATTTAGAGAAAGGTAATCCAAAGGTCAAGACATTGCGAAGATATAACATACTTACGGGAATTGTGATAGTATTCTTGTTTGTAGTTCATCATTTTCAACCGGATATAAATTCTGAAAATAGTGATAAACTTATACTGATTTTTGTAACAATTGTGATATTGTTAGTAGGTAATGCGGCTCCTAAGCTCCCGATTAACGGTGCGATTGGGATTAGGTTACCATGGACAGTTCATGATGAGGACACTTGGCGTGCGACACACAGAGTATTAGGATATTGTTCCTTTCCAATAGCTGTTATCATGGTAGTAGGGGGAATGTTTGTTAATCCAGTATTGTTTACAATTGGCGGTTTAATTGTGTGCATGATGATACCGTCAGTCTATTCTTTTATTCATTATAAACGAAAATAGTATAACGTTTTGGAGGCAGTATCCATAGAAAGGCGAGATTCTCTGAATAGGGCTACCGCCTATATACTGTCATTAATAGGAGCGGTCAGATGAAAAATACGACAGCGAAGGTTTTGGCTCTCAATATGACTTTGGTATACTTGTTTCGTAGTTGCCGTAAAAATAGAAATATGGTAACACAGTTGTCATGCCTTGGAAAAGTGGTTTATCAAATATAGGTTTACTTATAGAAGGACAGTAAGTCATCCGGTTGCTTTCCGACAATTAGTCGGAAAGCAGATCCTAAAATAAGCCCGGACCTATTGTATAAAAGATCTCTTAGAAATAGTGGAAATCTACGTATTATCAGTATTGAATAGATTACCTTTCCAGTAATCACTATACCCTTTTGCAATCATAAATTGTCTATATTGATATACTTCATTTGCCTTTTCTTCTGGAAGAGATTCTTCACCACTATAAATCTCATCAGGCAAAGGTCCATAAGATATTCTGGATTGTTATCATCACCTGGGAATGTAAAAAATACACTTATGGTTTATAAAAAATTTAAAATAGCTTTCACATACAATATTTACAAGATAAATCTCCTGCTGTCCGACCATATACTATTTTTTAATATCGAACTAATATTTCTATGTAAGAATGTACAATGAATAACAGATAAAGGTTTTCTTTGATTAAAATAATAATCAAAGAAAACCTTTATAGCATACAAAAACGGCGGTAAATAAGAAAACTATTTATTTTTAATATTTATTTCTACAATTTTATAGTTCCAGAAGTTCTGCCTTCATCATTCCGCTATCAAATTCAGGAGTGAAATGATGAAGTTCTCAGAGCTTGTTAGATTCCGCTAACTTGTGAAGTAAGCATCAAATCTTAAGCAGAAAGGTCCACCCCAAATACCTACACCAAGGGCAGGAAGCATGGCAGCTCTTATCAAGAATTTATTATCTTGATAAAATTGTCTTGATAATCCAAGCTCAGATTCACATCTTCTCGCAGCATATTGTCCAGCATCGTAACTTGTTCCCATGATACTAATAACACCAACTACAATGCCTACAACTGCAGCAGCTATAGCGAGGGAGTCCATCCTGGTTTGACCAAGATCATCTAATTTTTGCTGGATCTCATTATCTACTGCTTCAACTTGCGCTGGAGTTAATTTCATTTTCTCAATCAAGTCTGCTAAAATGGGATCATCATAGGATGTAAAATCTTCTTTTGTAGATGTAGAGGGTTTTCCTGTTGAAGTGGTTGGTTCTGCTGCAAAAACGGTTGCATTAATTGTTAAAGCAAATACTAATACAATAGCAATAATTCTTCCTATTTTTTCATATCAATTACCTCATTTTCTTTCTTTCCTATAATACAGGAAAACGCTCAGAAGGATACAAAATATAGATATTACACCTAATATTTCTCTTTGAGCTGCAAATTGCTTTAATACATCATTAAAAAATTGAAATACTACCTCTAATAAATAGTTAATTATATTTGATGCCATTTTCGTATTCTCCCTAACAGTATGGAACTAAAAATATTAATATGTATCAGCCTTAATTAATTCCTCCTTTCCTCCTAAACATTTGTTATCGCATTTTATTTTGTTATTATAATATTATATCAATATTGAATTGTCAAAGCTATGGTTATGTCAAAAAATGAAGAAGTGCTTCATTCGTTCAAAGCAAAAAAGAACCTCTTGGAAAGAATGGCATTCATGGATGAAGAATGACGTTCCTTGACAGGCTGTATCCAAAACGGTTTTGAGATATCTTTCTCTGTAATTTGAAATAAATTTGGAGTTAGCAAAATGCCTGTCAGAGAAAGTCCGGAAACAAAGCGTTTTTTTGATTTGAAGTTGCCTCTTCAAATTTTGTAAAGAAGATTTGTTTACTGAAGGGAGAAAGGAAGTGTAGAGTATTTCTTTCAGTATAGAAGGAAGGCAGTATAAAAACTTAAATAATTTAAACAAAGTTTAGGTACTTTTTATCTAAAACTCGAACAAAAGAAGGATATGAATTGAGAGATATATTGTAAGGGGGTAAAAAGCATTTTTTTCCTCTCTACTTCTTAGGATTTTTGCTATCCTTTTAAGATTCATGCACGCCAAGGTTAACGCAGCTTTTGTATTCATCTGCGCTTTTCCAACACACTGTGTATATCTAAATCCATGATGTTCTTTCGCTGTTCCGAAGAGTCGTTCTATCGTTTCTTTCCTAAGTTGATAAATATCTCGATTACCAATTGTATAGCGAATATCTTCCGCTTCTTCCATGTATTCTTCCCAGACATGCATTGTAATAAGCTTTAAATGTTCGGCTATCATGTTCATTTCCTGAATGAACAGAAAATCCAAGAATCCAACCATGCTTATCACAGGCAGTTTCTAGAGCATAAGCAAAGACGTGTTTATGCTCCCCTTTTCGAAACCAACTGCTTTCAGGATCAGTGGTACTACATTTTTGTGTTTTTACATTACCTGTAAAATCATCTGGGCCTCCGCCTGAGGTGGGTAGGATTTTGTCATTATCATCTTTTAATGGCTTCTTTCCATGAGACTTCCTATCGTTATTTATTTCTTTCTTAAGTTCATCCTCATACCAAAGGGCCTGTTGCGTTGCAATTCTTTTTCACATCTTCTTGCTATTTGCACAAGCTTTTACATGCATTGAGTCCGCAAAGATAATGGATGGAACAACGAGATTGAATTTCATACATTCTTCTAGAATTCTTCCGAAAATTTGTTCAAACAGATCGGGAATATATTTAAAATCAGTTAAAAAGGATTTTGTATAATGACCAGTTTATGGGGGAGCCAGTAAAGCAGCACGAACAGTATGAGCCCTTTAAGGATTTGCGGGTAAAATGTGTAAAAGGAACCTAACAACGGTTAATAGGGACTTACACTGAGAGCAGCCTGGCAAAGCGTCTATCGTGGTTCTTGGATCCAGTTTCGATCATCATTCACCAAATAGCTGCTCCTTCAGATATTTAAGAAAGCTTTTTTCCCTGCCAGTAAGCCGTACATCCTTCTGGCAGATATAATGCAGAGAAGAGGATGCTTTGCTGCATGTCAGAGGGAGATACCGCAGATTCTTGTGGATAGATCTGTCCCATTTGATGATAATGGAATAAAAGCCACCGGAGTTCAGGGCATCAAAAAACTGCCCCCGGTCGTGGACAAGCAGAGAGTCCGGCGGCAGGAAGGGAAGTCCGGTCCAGTGCAGATACTGCTCAAGATCCGGCGGGGTATAGCAGACAAGAGGATGCGCAGTCAGATCCTCTAAGGTTACCGTCTCTTTTTCTGCAAACGGATGCTGTTCACTGACTGCAATAAAATAAGGCATGGCAGAGACGATTTCCCGGCTGCGAAGCCCGTAATGGCTCAACAGCTTCGCCATCTCTGCCTCAGAGCCGGATGTACAAAGTACAATACCGATCCGGTTTTCACCGGAGGAGACAGATTCATAGAGACCGTCGTAAATATATTCAGTCAGAGTATCTGAGAGTTTTTCGGCAGAGCTTCTTTTGAAATCCAGAAAGATTCTCATGACTTCAGATAAAGGTGCAGAAGCTATTTTTAAAGGACATTCTTCTTCATCCGCTGCGAGCCTCTTCATTTTTTCAAATTCAGATAAGATATTTTGGGCACAGTGCATGAAGGCTGTGCCTTTTTCTGTCAGGTGTACGCCGTTGTGTGTGCGCAGGAAAATGGGGTAGCCCAGCTCCTTCTCAAGGTTTTTGAGGCAGCCGCTCAGGTAAGGCTGGGACAGCATCAGCTCTGACGCAGCTTTATTGATAGATTGTGTTTTGTTGACAGCAACCGCGTATTCTAGATATCTCAAATTCATATCGTGTGTATTCCTCCTGCGGGTTATAACTAAAAAGCTATAACTATAAAGAAATCCGGGAATAACTGCCGGACAATATCCAGTGATAAAATCATTACATCACTATTATAAATGAAATAAGTGCTCCGGGAAAGTGAAGAAATATGAAATATGTAAAAATGAGAAATGGTAAAGATATAGAAATAAATTCATCCCCGGAACTGTTCATCAATGATCTGACCGCAATCTAATGTTCAGATCAGCGCAAATAGTACAAAAATGCAAGGAGGGAAAAAGAAAATGTATCAGGAGATCTTAAAAGAGGCAGAAAAAATAGGAGAGGAAATGGTGCAGTGGCGCCGAGAGCTTCATCGTATCCCGGAAGTGGGGATGAATCTTCCTAAAACGAGCGCTTTTGTACAGCAGAGGCTGGATGAAATGGGAATCCCGTATGAGGTAAAGGTAAACGGTTCCTGCGTTGTCGGGCATTTGGGAGAAAAAGGACCGTGTATCATGCTCAGGGCTGACATGGATGCACTGCCTATCGCAGAGGAAAGCGGGGTTGAATTTGCATCCGGCAATGGAAATATGCATGCCTGCGGACATGATCTGCATACAGCGGCACTTTTAGGTGCGGCAAAGATTCTAAAACGGCATGAGGACGAGCTTAAAGGTCAGATAAAGCTGTTCTTTCAGCCTGGCGAGGAAATTTTTCAGGGGGCTGCAGCAGCGATTGCAGAAGGTGTCATGGAGAATCCGCCTGTTGAAGCGGCTTTTGCGATGCATGTGGCTTCCATAGCGCCGCTGGGACTGATCACATATGGAAAAACACCCTTGTCTTCAGTCTATGGATTTGCAATTCATTTGAAAGGAAAGGGCGGACACGGCTCCTCACCGGAGGTGTGCATCGACCCGATCGTCACAGGGATTCAGGTTCACCTTGCCCTGCAGGAATTGATGGCGAGAGAATGTCCGTTTGGAAAAGAAGCGGCACTTACGATCGGTCAGTTTCAAGCAGGAGATACACCTAATATTATCCCTGATACAGCGGTACTCAAAGGGACTCTGCGGACCTTCAATGATGAGCTGGCGGAAAAAATGATCCGCAGGATCGAAGAGATGACAAAAAATATTGCGGCGGCATACAGAACAGAGGCGGAGGTTGAAGTATTGTATCAGGGGCCGGTACTTGAATGTGACGGTGCAATGAATGAGCTGGTTCTATCCTGTATTCATGATATGGGAATGGACGAAATGATGTGGCCGGAACTGAAAGGGAATGGATCAGAAGATTTTGCCTTTGTGGCAAAGAAGGTTCCCTCCGCTTATTTTACGATCGGTGCAGGGGAAGGAAAACCAGAGGAATGGTTCGGACAGCATCATCCGAAGGTGCGCTTTAATGAACAGGCCATACCGAAAGCGGCGGCAATCTATGCAGCTGCCGCCTTCGCATGGCTGGAAAAGTAAGATTATTTATTTTCTGGCAGATAGGTACTTAATAGATCAACTAATTTCTCGATCTCGATCGGTTTGGTGGTGTGGGCGTTCATCCCTGCATTCAGGGAGCGCTCCACATCCTCCTGAAATGCGTTGGCACTCATGGCGATAATAGGAATGTCCTGAGAATCCGGCCTGCCACTTTTACGGATTTCTCTGGCAGCCGTAAGTCCATCCATGACAGGCATCTGTATATCCATCAGAATGAGATCATAATATCCTTCCGGCTGCTGCAGATAACTGTTTAAAGCTTCCTCTCCGTTGGTCATGCGTTCCACCTGGAAATGGTAGCTGCCCAGCAGAGTCTGGGCTATTTCTGCATTGAGGTCATTATCCTCGGCCAGCAGGATACGGGATTCCTCAAAAGAGTCCTCTTTCCTGCCGGGCTTTTGTTCCTCTGTATCAGTAGGGGCCAGTCCATCGGTCAATTTCATCGGTATGGTAAAATAAAACTCTGACCCAAATCCCAGCCGGCTTTCCACCTGGAGGGTTCCTCCCAAAAGCTCCACCAGATTCTTACAGATAGCAAGTCCAAGCCCTGTGCCAGGGGTTTTGCTTATATTTTCTCCGTCGCCCTGTTCAAATGCATCAAAAATAACATCCAGTTTATCCTCTCTGATTCCGCAGCCGGAATCCTTAACACGGAATGTAAAATCAGCCATCTCCTCATCGATGTAAGCTTCCCCGGCAGTCAGTACAACCATCCCCATAGAAGGAGTAAACTTGATGGCGTTGCTCAGCAGGTTGCCTAAGATCTCACGCAGAAAGACCGGATCGGAGATCACATACTGGTGTTGGATATGAATAGTCTGTGTAAGGCTGACTCCGCCTTTGGATGCAGAAAAATCATATTCGGAAAGAAGTTCCTCCAACAGCTGGCGAAGATCAAACGAAGTATTCCTGCATTCCATTTTTCCGCTCTCAATCTTTGACATATCCAGAACGTCGTTTACCAGCATCTGAAGATGCTGCATGGAAAGCTTCATCTTATCCAGACAGTCGGTAATCTTATTCCTGTCATGCAGATTTAGCCTTGCAATGTCGATCATTCCCATGATCCCGTTCATCGGAGTGCGGATCTCATGGCTCATCTTTGAGAGAAATCCGGTTTTAGCTGTATTGGACTGGATCGCAACGGCCAGCTCCATCTGTGCCTCTTTCAGACGTTCCCGTTCAGTCACATCCAGGAAGGTGAACTGGATGATACTGGAATTGAAATCTTCTATGATCCAGCTGGCTGTGCCTTCAATTGTGGAGATGCTTCCGTCTTTCCTTGTCAGATGAAAACGTGCTTCGCGCTGTTCCCCTTGTTTCTTGATGGAGAGCATATGGCTGCCGATCCTGGCAAGACATTTTTGATGTTCGTTCTTTGGTGTCTTGTTGAACAGCCGTTTTTCAAGATTTACTTCATTTGCCTCATCCAGGATATCCAGGGCGATCTTATTGATACTCAGTATTTTATTTTTTCGGATATCAACCTGGATAATGCCGCAGACCGCAGTATTATAAAGGATCTTGTACAGTCTGTCATAACGGTCACGCTCTGCCTCGACCTGCTCAAGGGCACGTTTCCTCTCGGTGGTATCCATAAAGGTACTCTGGATCAGCTTCTTGCCATCCGGCGTACTGACAACTTTGGCAACTCCGGTTACCCAGCGTACTCCATCCTTTTTGGTATAGACCCGGTGTTCAAAGTTCGTACACTCACCCTCTTCTTTCAGGGAAAGCAGAGTACGGCGGATATATTCGGCATCCTCCGAAACAGTCACCTCAGGAAGGGTTTGTGCTCTCTGTTGCCGGAACTCTTCCATAGAGTCGTATCCCAGCATCTGAATGGCTTCACTGTTGGCATTATAACAGCGCAGGCTGTTATCCTCTATCTCGTACTGTACGATTCCGCAGACAACGTTCTGATACAGTTTATTATAATAATCGCGCTCTTTTTTCAGCTGTTCTTCGTAATCCTTGATCAGTGAAATATCCGTAACGATACATTGTAATTCGATGTGGCGTTCTTGTCTGAATACGACAGCCTGCAGGGAACACCAGCGGCATTTTTTGTTCTTCTGCCACAGCCGGCATTCCACTTTAAGGAGGCTGCCGTCTAACGCCGTCCTACGGATCTCGTCCTTTAGTTCCACCCAGTCCGAAGCATGCAGAAGATGGTCAAATCGGTTATGCAGATCCAGCCTCATTTCCTCTGCCGTATAGCCGGTCAGGTCAAAGAAGCTGTCATTTGCATATTCGATGACCAGGATATCATCGAACCGGAGACGGAGTACACCGCCCGGAACACTGTCTGTGAGATGCTTTAAGTCAAATTTAGCGGCTTCTAAGCGTTTGGTGATATCGAACATCGATACCAGGACACCTTTCGGTGTATGGGTATGGTCAAAATAAGGGCGGATCCGTACCAGCCAGATTACATTATTCTTGTCTGTGATCTCCTTCTCTATGATCCTGCCCTGTCTTGACACGTCAATGACATCCTGTGTAAAGTCGGGATAAGAATCGAGAAAGTTAATCTGTGTGACCGGACGTTCCAGGTCTGTGATCCGCAGATTGGTATGCTGCAGCATGATGGGAGTGATCTTACGGATATGCATCTTCTCATCCACATATAGTGCACCCACATCCGCATTGAGCAGGAGGTTGTCAAAGTCGGCGTTGGCAGTGGTCAGTTCCACGATCTTGTTCTGATACTCAGCATTGATGGTATAAAGTTCTTCGTTGACCGACTGCATCTCTTCGTTCGTACTCTGAAGCTCCTCATTGGAGGCCAGAAGTTCTTCATTTGTAGCCTGCAGCTCTTCATTGCGGGATTCCGATTCTTCCACAGCCAGCTTTAGATTCCAGTTACTTTCATTCAGTTCGTTTTCCAGTTCCTGGATACGGCTGTCCTTTAATTCCCTTAAATCCATCAGAGTGTCGGCTGCCTTAGGTGTGGCGGCTTCTTCCGAGCGGATCTGGACCAGATAATAGTCACCCTCTTCCAGACTAAAATACCGTACTTTTACAGACAGGATCTCTTCGGGATAGTCGGAAAGTCCGGTAGCACGTTTTTCCACAATACCATCCGGTATCTTTCTGGAATCCGATAATAGGCGGTTGATAAAAGTTGCCAGGCTGGGTGAAAAGAAGGAGCCTAAGCCGCCGTCAAACTGTCCGTCCTGCATCCTCATGTATTGTCCGCCGCCCTGGATCACCTGTATGACTTTAAAGTCGCTGTTGAGCAGTACGGAGGGGCCTGCCATGGCGAACAGAAGTTTTTCCGAGATATTAGTAGTATGCAGCCGCTTCTGCAGGACGTTAGCCTGTTGGATCCGCTCCGATTGACGGGAGGAAAAGTTTCCGATCAGATTTAAGGCCGGATATGCGGTCATGATCTTCTTTGAGTAGCTCTTGTTTTTTGAATAGATCTTCCATTTTTTATCCAGCAGATTGTAAGCATCCCCCATATCTCCCACGGATTCACTGCTTCCCAGGAACAGATAGCCGTCTTCCACCAGAAGCTGATAAAAGGAAGCCAGTGCTTTCTGCTGCATCTCCGGTTTTACATAGATGAACATATTCCGGCAGGTGATCAGATCCAGTTTAGAGAAAGGGGCATCCCTGAAAATATTATGCTTAGCAAACACGATCATCTTACGGATCTTTTCACCGACCAGATAACCGCCGCTGGCGTGCTCGAAATATTTATCCAATATCTCCTGATGAAGGTTTTCCAGCAGACTTTCCGAATAGATACCCTTCTGGGCCGTGATTACAGCGTTTTGATCCACATCTGTTGCAAAGATCTTCACATCCGAAGTAATATGCAGGTATTCCATACATTCACACAGAAGGATGGCTAATGAATAAGCCTCCTCCCCCGTAGAGCAGGCAATACTCCAAAGCCGGACGGACCTTTTTTTCTTAAGAAGCGGGATGATCACATTCTCACCCAGATGCCGGAAAGCCTCCTCATCCCGGAAAAAGGAAGTGACGCCGATGAGCAGGTCGCGGTAAAGCTGCTCCCGTTCTTCCTCAGATGAAAGAAGATGGTCCAGGTATTCCTCTATCCCGTGAAAATTATTGAGGGCGATCCGCCGCTCGATCCGTCTGTAGATCGTATTGGTCTTATAGACTGTAAAATCAATATCCGAATACTGGCTGATCGCATTGAGGATACAGGAATAGTCCTCCGTCAGATCTATGGAGTCTGAGTTATTCTGGTGCATAGACTGGATGTGAGGATTCTTCAGGTATTCTCCCAGGGAAGTTCCGATCTGTTCCACGTTCAGGATCAGATCCACCATACCGGTGGCGATAGCACTCTGGGGCATAGAGGAATATTGGGCCTCTGTGGGCTTCTGAACGATTACAAGTCCGCCGTTTTCTTTCACAGAGCCGATCCCGATAGCTCCGTCCGAGCCGCTTCCGGACAGAATAACAGCCACAGCATGTACATCACTTACTGAGGCCAGAGACTGGAATAACAGATTGATAGGCAGGTAAAGCTGGTTACGGTCACGGGCAGATTCCAGATGAAACCTGCCGTCTTTCATGGTTAATGTTTTTCCCGGGTGATTTAAGTAGATATGGTTGGGTTTGGGAATGGCTCCTTCCTCGGCCAATCGAACCGGAAGCCGCGAAGATTTCTGCAGAATCTTATCCATCAGGCTGACGGCATCCGGTGAAAGATGTTGTACTATAATGAAGGATGCCCCTGTATCCAGCGGCATATTCTGGAATAATTCCTGCAGCGCCTCCACTCCTCCGGCGGAAGCCCCCACACCAACATAGCAGCGGACCTCCTGGTCCAGCGGTAAATGTTCAGTCTGACCGACACCCTTTTCTTCCATGATACTCTCCTTTCCGCGAGCAATAACTATGATTATTATATGTTTATACTTGGTATATGTATCTCTTTTACATGCAAAAACACTTGATGCAGACAATGCTTCATCAAGTATTATATGATTATATCATAAATAGTTATCAATTGCACTTATATACCACAATATGTTATTTATGCGAAATTTTAGTGTGAGTTTAAGGCTTTTGGATAGTCAGAACCGGTGTGTTTTGATACAATAAAAGAAAATATATGATCGAAAATACCAGTACAAAAAAGGGACAGGTGAATACTATGGAGATCCGTAATCTTAAAACTTACATAGAAGTATGTGAAAAGAATAGTTTTACAAAGGCGGCCCAGCAGATGGGATACACGCAGTCTACTGTCACCGGACAGATCAAACAATTGGAGGAGGAGCTGGGAGTCTTACTATTTGACCGGAACGGAAAACACATTCAGCTTAACGCGATGGGAGAAGCACTTCTCTCTTATGCCAATAGGATCGTTGCCCTGGAAGAGGAGGCGAAGAATCAATTCTCCGATTCCGTGACACCTAAGGGGCTTCTGCGTGTGGGAGTCATTGAATCGGTGGGGGCATTTCTGCTTCCCGATATTTTAAGAGCCTATATGCAGACCTTCCCCCTCGTTGATATCGAGGTCCGCACAGGTACAACACGGGAAATCCAGCAGATGCTCTGCCAGAATCAGATAGATCTGATGCTGACTCTGGATGAGCGTGTGACTTCCCCGGACTGGATATGTGCTTTTGAGAAGACAGAGGACATCGTTTTTCTCTGCCATCCGGGGCACCCTTTTGCTCTTAAGGAGGTGCCTCTGTCAGAAGTGGTATGTGAAAATATGCTGTTAACAGAGCGAAAATGTAATTACCGTCGCACATATGAGCATCTTTGTAATACATACGGACTTTCCCAAAACTCTTCTCTGGAAATCGGATCCACAAATACGATCCTTGATTTTACTCAGAGCGGCCTCGGCCTGTCCCTGCTCCCTGCGTTCACCGTACAAAGCCGTCTGGAGTCGGGGATGCTTTCTACATTCCGGATCCAGGATGTTCAGATCAATATGTTGATACAGCTGATCTACCGCAGAAGTAAGTTCTGCTCACCAGCCATGAAAGCATTTATCCAATTGTCAAAAGAAATGATATAGGTAGAATTAGGAAGGCTCCCTGCAGTAAGGAGCTTTTTTAAATATATATCGGAAATTTCGATAATGCAATTCAAATATTTCAATTTTACGAATCCTATCAATTATGATAATTTAAATTTAGACAGAATGTTCGGAAAACTTAAGGAAGAAGTCAGATAATAAGGAGGGCGAAATATTTGAGAGAAAAATGCAGAGCTGGTGTCAACGCAGGTGGATTTCATTCTATGGGAAGGGAGAAAAAAGGATGCTGAATACGATATTAACTTCAATCAATGATTTTTTATATATCTATATTTTAGTGGCATTATTAGGCGGCGCAGGTATTTATTTTACGGTCAGGACGAGGGCAGTGCAGTTCCGGCTCTTAAAGACAGGGCTGAAGTCTTTGGTGGATAAGAAGAAATCAGAACAGGGGATCTCTTCTTTCCAGGCATTGATGATCTCAACGGCTTCAAGGGTCGGGACGGGCAATATCATAGGTGTTGCGACGGCGATTGCGATCGGAGGACCGGGAGCGGTTTTCTGGATGTGGATCATGGCTCTTTTGGGAGCGGCTTCTGCATTCATGGAAAGCACGCTGGCACAGGTATATAAGATCCATGACGGCGATCAGTATAGAGGGGGCCCGGCATATTATATCCAGCAGGGACTGGGAAAGAAATGGCTGGGTATCATTTATGCAGTGCTGCTGATGGGATGTACCGGGTTTGGATGGAATACGACAACCGCATATAATATGAGCGCTGCGCTAGAATATTATGTTCCTGATTATAGGGGAGGAATCGGCCCGACAGTTTTAGGGATCGTGCTTGTTATCTTAGTTGGATGCATCATATTCGGCGGTGTAAAGAGGATTGGATTCATGTCTTCTGTGCTGGTTCCGATCATGGCTGTCTTCTATATTATTTTCAGTTTAGTCTGTGTGATCGCGAATATTGAACAGCTTCCGGGAGTTTTTGCTGCGATCCTGTCAAATGCCTTTGATTTTTCTGCGATGGCAGGCGGGTTTGCCGGTTCCTGTATGGTCCAGGGCGTGAAGCGGGGACTTTTCTCAAATGAAGCGGGAATGGGAACTGGTCCGAACGCAGCGGCGGCAGCGGATTGTGAACATCCGGCAGAGGCAGGAATGGGACAGATGATATCTGTATTTTTAGACACTCTGGTTATCTGTTCAGCAACGGCAATGATCGTATTAGTATCCGGCGTAGAGGGAAATGCAGCAAATGCAGGAACTCCTTATGTACAGGCAGCTGTAAAAAGCATGTTTGGCAGCTGGGGAATACATATCATTACGGCAGCATTGTTCCTGTTTGCATTTACTACTTTAATAGGAAATTACTATTATGCTGAGGCAAACCTGAGATTTATCACAGAGAAAAAGGGTGTGCTGCTTGTATTTCGAATCGTTGCTCTTGCCATCATCTTTATCGGAACTGATGTAAGCTTCGATACAGCATGGAATATGACAGATATTTTAATGGGACTTGTTGCGATTGTGAATATCCTTGCAGTATTTGCACTGAGCAAGGTGGCGCTGAATGCGTTGAAAAATTATGATAAGGCCAGAAAATTGGGAGAGAAGCCGGTATTTAAGGCGAAAGACATCAATATCAGCAATACGCAGTGCTGGAAATAAAGAAGTGTAAAGTTACCGGACTTATTTATGCTGCAGATACAGAATATGGCAGATCAGAATATCATTGAATGGAAAGAGGAGGTTTATTTCATGCAGGATTTAAAAAGCAGCTTATGTAAGGTTGCGTTAGTGCAGGCAGAACCAGTATTATTTGACAAGGAAAGAACGATAGAAAAGGCACTTGAGTGCATCGGGGAGGCAGCCGGAAACGGGGCACAGCTGATTGTTTTCCCGGAATCCTTTGTTCCCTGCTATCCTTACGGGATGACATTTGGATTCTCTGTGGGGGCTCGTACCAAGGAGGGCAGAGAGGACTGGAAGCGGTATTATGACAATTCTATGGTAGTGCCGGGCGAGGAGACAAAGCTTTTGGGCGAGGCAGCTGAAAAGTATGGCGTTTATATCAGTATAGGTATCACAGAGCGCGATGGAATCAATACGACACTGTATTGTACAAATCTGATCTTCACACCGGATGGAAAATTAGCTGCAAAGCACCGTAAACTAAAACCTACGGGAGCGGAGCGTTACATATGGGGGGACGGCTATGGCGGACATTTCCCGGTGGTAGAGACTCCATGGGGTGTGATGGGCAGCCTGATCTGCTGGGAAAATTATATGCCTCTTGCAAGAGTTGCGCTGTATGAAAAGGGAACCACGATCTATCTGGCCCCAAATACAAATGACAATCCGGAGTGGTTTGACACCATACGGCATATCGCGATCGAGGGACATTGTTATGTCATCAATGTAGACCAATATGTGAAACGGGAAAGTTATCCGAAGGATTTAAATGCACAGGATGAGATCGGGAAGCTCCCTGAGACGATCATGAGGGGCGGAAGCTGTGTTGTGGATCCGTATGGACATTATGTCAATGAGCCTGTGTGGGATCAGGAGGCTATCATTTATGTGGATCTGGATATGGAGGCAGTTCCGTCGAGCCGGATGGAATTTGACGGGGTCGGGCATTATTCAAGGCCGGATGTGTTAAAGCTGCAGGTGAAAGAAGAGGATTGTTAAAATTTTGTATGTTCATTAGGCTATTATAAATAAGAATGGCATAAATAGACCCCCTAATTCCCCATAAAGGAAATAGGGGGTTAAAGTGCTGAAGAAATACTAATAACGGTATCAATGATACTAAATATATTGACTTTGGTAAAAAAGATGCTATAATGATAGTATCAATGATACCGTAACTGACGCGTTAAGAGATGTGTATACGGGAAGGAGGAAGAATGTCAGAATATCAAAAGACAAAGACGGAGGTAAATCAGTTTTTAGATAGAGTAAAAAGACTGATTACATATGACGGGAAAGTAACAATTAATAACCAGACTTGGGCGAATGGCAGAGTTAACAAGACTCTAAAATACATGACTGAAACTGGTATAACAATGCAGGATGTCTGCAGAGTAATAAAAGAATTAGAAGTTTGTAACTATTGTTACACGGCAGATGACAGGAATGAAAAATATCCAAATGAACAGATTTGGGTGTTTGGAATTACAAAAATATTAATAGATAAAGAAGAGTCGTTATATATAAAGTTAAAGATTCGTATTATTAAGGAAGAATTATTATTAATTATGTCATTTCATCCGGAGAGCCCCATAGTAGAAAATTTAAAGTTAAAATTTCCATATAAAGATTAGATCCTAAAAAATTGTAAATACTTAATTTGAAAATAATGCAGATTCATTTGGCAGTTTTTATGCTGTCAAATGGGTCATGTTAATTACATACATAGTGAAGAGGAAAATAGAGTGAATAATTATGAAGAAAGGAGCGGCAAAATGGAGAAGAAGATATTGTGTTTTGAATGTGGCAATTTAAATAATTATAATTTAAAAGAAACAATTAGAAAATATGAAGGAGAAGGCTATCAGTTTGAAATGTTGGTTAAAATTCCATTTTGTGAAGTGTGTGGAGCTCCTATATATGATGAAGAGATTGAGAATGAGATAGCAGAAAAAGCCAATCAGAGAATTCGAGAACAAAGGGAGATTGTTTCAAAAAGGGATATTATTGAAATCTTAGATACATACAGTGTAAGCCAAAAGTTTTTAAGCAGATTATTGGGATGGGGGGAAATAACTCTTACGAGATATATAGGGGGAAATTATACTCCTAACAAGACCAATAGTGATAAACTAAAAGAGTTAAAGAATCCGTATGTGTTTAAAAAGTTATTAGATGATAGTGTTCGTGATGATGAAGAACGCAAAGAAGAGAAATCTTTTAAGAAAGCCAACAGTAAAGTGAGTGTGGAATTAGAAAAGCTGGAGAATTCAAAAGGCAGGATATTTAAAGTAGTGAATTGGTTTTTGGGGCAGTCATCGGAAGAGGCACCAATTACTCACTTAGCATTACAGAAACTATTATATTTTACACAGTGTTGGAGTATGGCACTTGGTGGGAAAGGAATATTTGAAGAGGAGTGTCAGGCATGGGTGCATGGTGCAGTCTATCCACGGGTATATGAGGTCTTTAAACAGTTTAAATATATGCCGCTGCCAAGAGTCGAGAAGACAGAGAATTTTGAAGCGGACGAACTGATTATCTTGAATGCGGTTAAAATATATTATTATGATGTATATAATGCAAAAGCACTGGAAGATATCTGCCATAGAGAAGAGCCGTATAAAAAGGCCAGAAACGGATATAAAGAAGGAGAGCCGTGCCAGGAAATGATTGCGAAAGAAAGTATTCGAGAATATTATGGAAAGATACTAAAAGATTACAATATATGTATGACGGATATATCAAAGATAAGGAATTATTTAAATAATTTATTAGCTTAGTATTACCATATATGTGTAAACTTTATGATATGCGGGCAAGGTTAATATACCTTCTGATTCCCGCATCATGACATATATTTCAATAATTTTATAGAAAATCAGCAGACGTTCAGAGATGGACGTCTGTTTTTATATGCCCAAAATAAAAAAGAATAATAGGTTAAAAAAATATCCTGTCCTATTTTCTGCCACACATAGTAATAGAAGAGTTTATCTGCCAGAATAAAAGCAGCATGCAGGGTAAGTTATGTCATCTATCAGAAAAAGAGGTCGTTTATCCATAAGCGTCCTCTTTTTCTAATAGATCAGTTATAGTTTAGAAAAAGTAAAGGAAAACAGGTTATGAAAAAATGGAAGGGCATAATAGCGGGGGTGATTTTCATGAGTATTGCGGCAGAACTAACGGGATGTATACCCAATATAAGAGAGCAAAAGGCGCAGGCTGTACAGTTGCTGAATGATAAGTATCATGAGGATTTTGAAATCGAAAGATTTCTAGGGCAGGAGAGTATGAATGATTATTATGAAGTTCTGGCCTTTTCGACGGAGTATCCAGAGGTTCTTTTTGAGGCCAAGGCAGCCAGGGACGGATCGTATATTATAGATGAATATGTGGCGTCAAGGGTTTGCCGCAAGGTCGAGCAGCAGTTAGAAGAGCAGCTGGGCGGTCTTGCCGGGTATACACAGGTTAAAGTCCAGGCGGTGAGCAAGTCCATCGATTCTGCAGAGGCAGACATGAGCATTCAGGAGTTTATGTCTCTGAAAGCGGAAAACAAGTTTGCGGTATACCTGATATACAGTCCTGTCCAGATGGATCCTCAAAAGGTATATCAGACCCTTACAGGTATGTTCACTGGGCTCGAATGCATGAGTGGCAGCATCCAGCTCTATGTAACAAGCGAAAAGATATTACAGCAGACACAGATATATCTGGAGCAGACTGCAAAGGTAGATTATGAATTCGATGAGGCATTAGAATTTACAGAGCCAATCACCGTTCCATTTGAAAATGGCAGAATCCGGCTGACGGAAAATGAATTTATAGAAATGGCAGGTGATCGGTTATGAGATACCCGGATATACAGATGATCATAGCTTCCCAGATCGCGTATATGGATTTTGACCGCGATGCAGTAGATGCAGGATGTTATACAGTCAATGAGCTGTTGAAAATGGAGTTGAATAAGGGGGATGAAGAACGAAGAGAGGTCATACAGAAGCTAATGAACAGGATAGACGAGAATCCGATCACAAGGGCCTGCGGTAAATGGAAGGTCAAGGATATCAGGAACAACCAGAGTACCAGTGGAATGTACGCCTGCCTTTTGGATACGGGAGGCGGTAATGCACTGGTGGCATTTAGGGGAAGTGAGTCTGATAATCTTAGCAATGTATATAAAGACTGGATCCAGTCAGATATCGGATTGGTCAATAGTGTTCTGACTCCCCAGCAGAAAACGGCAGAGCAGTATATGCGTGATATTTATCGAAAATATGGGAATGAATTTAACAGTTATAGCACCACCGGACATTCTCTTGGCGGAAACCTGGCAGAGCATGCGGTGATCACGGCTCCTGATGGGATGAGGGGGAAGATCGATGGGAGTGTAAATCTGGATGGCCCGGGCTTTTCGAATCAATATCTGACAGCACATGCAAATGATATTAAAAAATCTAAGGGCCTGCTCACACACTATCAATGGAGCTGGTGCGGCCGCCTGTTTAATGCTGTACCCGGTTCTTACTATCAGACGGTCGAAGCTCAGACCCCGGATAAAGGCAATCTGCTTTTGTCAATGGGATGGAGACATGATACCTACAATGTTGTCCGGTTTGATGAAAACGGGAATGCAATCCCTGGAAACCCGGATTGGTTTGCAATAGCTGCAGCCCCGTGGGTAAACGCCATTGACTTTACCTTTTTCCAGATTTCCGGCGGAGCCCTAGGTGTCCTGTATAACACAATAGATTCGATAAAGGATGGGCTGGAAGGTCTGTGGAAAAGTTGGGAGGAGATCAGGATATCCTATTGTGAACAGGCAGAGTTTGAACTTGATATACACGCAGCAGAGTGTGAAATCGAACAATTGTCAGAGGTGATCCCTCAAATGAATGAGATCAGGGATGCAGTAGAGCAGATTCAGAGGAAGCTGGCATTTCAATCTATTGCGGCCGGATATGTGAAGGTAAAGCTTTGGAGTGCGGCTAACCATATCGGTCAGGATGCAAAGAGGATGGATTCTTTTTGCAGGGTAGGAAGAGAATGTACACAATGTTATCAGTCATATGAACAAGAAATTGTGGATAACTATGTCTGATTTTGTCAAAAATGTGAAAAAAGTGTGTCCACAATCTTTGCCACATATTGTAACTGCAGCTGGCCAAAGATAAGATGAACTTAATCATGTATTGATCAAATATACCGGGAGATCAGCCCACAAAAGAATACACATGCAGATAAGGGATGGTACTAATGAGGGGATTTCCCAAAACCATGTAGGAGGACTAGTTTATGAGAAAATTAAGACAAAAGGCAGGCCGGATTTTAACTTTAGTGATTACATTGTGCATGATGTTCACGATGACGCTCCCGGTAATGGCAGAAGAAGAGGCGAATAATCTGATCGCAACAGATGATCCAAGAGAGAGTATTATGCTGATGACTCTTGGGTATGAAGATGACAACGGAGTTTATCAGGCATATAAGGGGGGAACCTGTTTTTTAATCAATGATGAATACGTTTTGACAAATAAGCATGTTGTTACGATTACTTCGGATAACGAACTGAACGAATTAAGAAAAATGAGTGGAGTTGCAGATCTGCAGGCATCAGACAGCCACATTAAATTATATCTTTTTGTAAACAGAGATATGAAGGTGGCAGCAACCATGCACGACAGTGTAAACAGTGATGATATGGATTTTGCAGCTGTAAAGCTTGCTGAAAAGATATATGACAGAAAACCAGTTGCGCTGGGAGACAGCGATGCAGTAAAGACAAAGGAACCAGTTTATGCGATGGGATTCCCAGCAGATTCGATCAGTACAAAAAACTATAATACAAAGGATGATGTATCAACAGTTGATGGCGCAGTATCAAAACTGACAGTTACAGGTAATGTTGATATTATTGAACATACAGCTCCGCTGAACGTTGGAAACTCCGGCGGTCCTTTATTGGATGAAAGTGATAATGTTATTGGATTAAATACGTTTATAGCTGGCAAGAAGAGTTATTCTATCCAGATAAATTACATAAAGAAAGGCCTGGATACATTTGGCATTCCATATGTAAGCGGAACCGGGACAGCACCATCTATCGATGAGACGACCCCGGATGCATCTGAGGTATCAGGTGACGCAGAGGAAGGAAAAGAGGAAGAAAAGAAACCAGACAACACAGCAATTCTTGCTGAACTTCAGTCCGCATTAGATGATGCAAAGGCAGTAGATACAGCAAACTACACAGAGGAAACAGTGAAAGCCCTGGACGACAGCATTGGGACAGCAGAGGCAGTTCTAGCCAACGATGCTGCAGAGGCAGTTGAGATCCAGAATGCAACCGATGACTTAAATGACGCAATTAACGCACTGGAGGAGAAGTCAGGCCCGAATATGATGCTGATCATTGGTATCGTGGCAGCAGTACTCATCGTAATTATCATTATTATTGTAGTCATTATGTCAAGTAAAAAGAAAAAAGCAGCTCCGACACCTGTACAGGGCGGTCCGGCTCCTAACCCATCAAACTGGAATGCAAATGACGGGAATGTTTATGGTGCAGTAGACAGCTTTGCAAAGCCAAATCCAATGCCGCAGACAGATACGATTCCGGAGGGAGCAGGAGAAACAACGCTGCTTGATGCCGGAGCAGGAGAGACAACGCTGCTTAGCAACGCAGGCAGCGCATATCTGATCCGCAAGAAGAATGGAGAAAAGATCGCAGTTAATCTTCAGAACTTCAAGCTTGGTAAAGAGAGGAAAAAAGTAAACTACTGTATTTCAGATAATACCTCGGTCAGCCGTGTTCACTGTGAAATTGTTAAGAAAGGGTCTGATTATTATGTAATCGACCAGGGCGCTACGAACTTTACATTTGTAAATGGTGTTCAGTTAAGTCCGCATAAGGAAACCTTATTATCTGATCAGTCTGTTTTAAAATTATCAGATGAAGAATTTGAATTTCATTTATCATAAGTAAATTAGTGAAACAGGAGACAGAAATGGGTTTTTTAAGTATTGCACATAGTGATGTTGGAATAAAAAAGAATACCAATCAGGATTCTGTCTTAATCAAGCAGGCATCTACAGATTACGGAGAGGTATTGCTCTCTGTAATCTGTGATGGCATGGGCGGCCTTGCAAAAGGTGAGGTCGCCAGTGCAGCTTTGATTAGGGCTTTTTCTGATTGGTTTGAAAAAGAGTTTCCTTATATTTTATATGAAGGAAGAAAAGACAGGGAAATTGATTATAACTCTCTGCAGAAAAGCTGGAATCAGCTGATCGATCAGGTCAACCATAAGATCGCGGATTATGGAGCCGGCTTTCATGCCCCCTGCGGGACAACACTGGTAGCTGCGCTGTTTTTGGACCACCATTATTATATCGTGAATGTGGGGGATTCGAGAACGTACCGACTGAATAGTAGTCTGGAGTTGATCACGAAAGACCAGACCTTTGTGCAGCGGGAAATGGATGAGGGACGTATGACAGAGGAGCAGGCCCGCAGTCATCCACAGAGGAATGTGCTTCTGCAGTGTGTAGGAGCAAGTCAGGTAATCATCCCGGATTTTTATGAGGGAGAATATGAGGAAGGCAACCTGTTTATCCTGTGTTCGGACGGGTTCCGTCATCAAATCTCAGTCGATGAATTTATGAAGATACTAAGCCCTCAATTGCTGACAGATGAAAAAGCGATGAGGGATGCGGCGATTTATTGTACAGAGCTGAACAAGCAGAGAAAAGAAAGTGACAATATTTCCGTCATTATTATAAAAACCAATTAGAGGAATAAGAGATGCTAGAGATAGGTTCCATTGTAGATGGAAAATACAAAATACTAAACAAGATCGGACAGGGCGGAATGAGCATTGTCTATTTGGCAATGAACGAGCGTGCGAATAAGCCCTGGGCAATCAAGGAGATTCGTAAGGATGGTGTATCTAACTACGAAGTGGTGAAACAGAATCTGATTGCCGAGACTGATATTTTAAAAAGGCTGAATCATCCCAATCTCCCAAGTATCATTGACGTGATTGACTGTGATGATACTTTCCTGATCGTAATGGATTATATAGAAGGAAAGCCTTTAAGTGAGGCGCTGAACCGGGAGGGGGCACAGCCGCAGGAAAAAGTGATTGAGTGGGCAAAGCAGATCTGTGATGTGCTGGGGTATCTGCATTCTCGAGTGCCGCCTATCATTTACAGGGATATGAAGCCGTCCAACGTTATGCTCAAGCCGGACGGCGATATCATGATCATTGATTTTGGTACAGCCAGGGAGTACAAATCGGCAAGTATCGCAGATACCACATGTCTTGGAACACAGGGCTATGCGGCACCGGAGCAGTTCGGGGGACAAGGCCAGACGGATGCCAGAACAGATATTTATTGTCTGGGTGCAACATTGTATCACCTGATTACAGGACATAACCCATGCCTGCCTCCATATGAGATGTATCCGATCCGCCAGTGGAATCCAACCCTTTCCTCTGGTCTGGAAGAGATCATCTTAAGATGTACGCAGAAGAATCCAAATGACCGTTATCAATCCTGTGCCGAATTGATGTACGCACTGGAACATTATGATGAACTGGATCACGAGTATAAGGTAAAGCAGAACAGGAAATGGAGAACATTTCTTGCGACCTCTATTTTGACTGTCGTTTCTATGGGGGCATGTGTAGGATTCAAGGCTGCCGAGACATCCACGACGAACAGCAGTTATACGCAGTATTTGAAAAATGCGGTCTCTGCAGGCACCAGTGAGGAGCGTGTGGAAAATTATCAGAGCGCAATCTATCTGAATCCGGGCGAAGAGCAGGGATATGTGGATCTTCTGAATAAGGCATTTCTGGATGACGATGATTTTTCCCAGGAAGAAGCCGCAAAGATGACGGAGATCTTGGGATATAAGGGGAGCAGCAACCGAAGTAATGAAAGTTATCTGGAGGCAGATGAAAAAGCATATGATGACTTCGCGTTCCAGATGGGTCTTGCGTATTACTACTATTATGGGGGAAATGGAAATAAACCAATGTCTCAGGCATGGTTTGACATTGCCTCGTCAAGTACCACACTGGATAGTAATAAAGTAGAACGGGCAAAACGACTGGGCAGGATTGCGGGCTACTATGCAAACCTTAACAGCAGCAACAAGGCCGGAGACAGTACTACGACATACAGAGATTATTGGAAGGATCTGACGGAGCTTGTCAGTGGGAACCTGGTCGAGATGGATAACGTAAAAACTGCGTTGGTCATGTATAAAGAAGTGGTCTACCAGATTGGACAGAATCCATTGAATTTTAAGGCCGCAGGTGTGACCAAGGAGGAATTGATTTCACAGCTTGATAAGACACAGTCCAGGCTGAACACGGATATCGTAGTTCTCAACGAGAGTGACAGAACGGAGATCGATCGTTTAAAGAATACGATTCTGGATAATATCGAATGGGCAAGAAAAGAAGTCGATATCGCCTACACGACCCGTGGTATGGATAAAAATGAAGATACAGGAGGGGCAGGGAATGCAGGAACTGGAAAAAATGATTAACATCTATCACACCGGATTCATTGTGTGTCTTGTCCTTGCCTGTGTATTCTTCGCTGTATCGGTGCTTCTGTTTTTTAAATTCAATATCCGCAGAATTATAGATATGAAAACGGGACGCGGGGCAAAACGGACGATACAGAAGATGGAGGAAATCAATGCAAGGACCGGGAAGCTGAGGCAGGATATGGTTTCCCATACACCGTCTGTACTGCGTCCAGAAGACCGGATCGCTTATCCGGTGACAGCGCCGAACTTAAATGTTCAGGCGGAAGCAGCATCAAGGAATGGCGGGGCTGCAGGAAACAGCATAGGAAGCGCGGCACCTGGAACAGTATCGGGACGACAGTACTCGGGGCAGATATCAGAGCAGTCAGCCCAAAGTCAGGTGACAGAAAAGCTTCTGGATGACGGATCACAGGAGACGACGGTGCTGAACCAGTCAGGAGAGACGACCGTCCTTTCCCAAAACATACTGGACCAGGCGGTACAGCCTGAGATAAAACTTCCCGGACCATTCAAAATCATAAAAGAGGTCATGTGGGTACATACTGAGGAGGTTTTGTAAGGAATGAGAGACAAAAAGAAGGCGTTTGCAATTGTATATATACAATTTCTGATTTCGGCAGTTTCCGTATGGATGGTGCTGGGAGCCTTTGATGCGGAGGGGAAGTTGAATACACTCGGATATACTGCCGGAGTTCTGTTCTGGCTGGGGATTTTGGGAGGAGTGGTCAGTTATATCATCTTTTTCCGTAAGGCATATAAGGGACCCAATGTGCTGAA
Source organism: Faecalicatena sp. (assembly GCF_058819085.1). Classification (NCBI taxonomy): domain Bacteria; kingdom Bacillati; phylum Bacillota; class Clostridia; order Lachnospirales; family Lachnospiraceae; genus Faecalicatena; species Faecalicatena sp. Next base: position 36,776 of record NZ_JBZUUL010000044.1, on the reverse strand, counting down.
ATTTTTCAGCAATAAACCAGCAATGGCAGCAGATGTAGTATTGATTATTTCACTTGCCGCAACAATATTTTTGGCGAACAGAAGAAATGTGAACCAGATTGCTGTAATTATGTTCATATTTTTGCTGGTATTAAGTCTGTATTCACATTTTCTTTTAAATGGGAAGATATTTACAGCAATACTGATAGAAAATAAAAAAGGAAAGGGAGACAGCAGGGAATGAAGAAAAAAAGAAATCTAAAAGAAAGGGTATGTGCTTTTGTGCTGGCACTGTTGCTGCCGCTTACCAGCGTGCTGCCGGATGTGACGATGGTGGCGAGTGCGGCGGGAACCGATACTCCGACAGATGTGACATTTATAGTGACGGATGGAAGTTCAAATCCCGTAGAGAAAGCTTTAGTAGAACTTTATGTAGGGGATGGAGCGGAGGTCTCACAACAAGGGGAGACTGATAGTTCAGGAACGGTAATTTTTTCACTTGACGATGTGGATACTTATCAGTATAAAGTAACAAAAGAAACCTACGAACCTAGCGAACGGAAAAGTATATTAGATGTACTTTCACAAGACAAGGTTGAATTATCATTAAGGCCAATGGATGAAATAGAGATATCTCCGTTGGATGCAGTAGAAGTAGAAGAGGGAAAATCCATACAATTATCTGTAAATAATCCAGTACAGGATGTAGCTTATAATTGGTCCTCACGAGATACTACAAAGGCAGTAATAGATGAAGCATCTGGATTGGTTACAGGTGTATCAAGAGGCTCTGTCGATATTAAGGTATCAGGGAATGGAAGAGAAACAATTAAAAATATTAAGGTGAAGAAAACACCAGAAATGATATTTTCAGTAACTCCAAATGAACGTCCGGCAGATAGTGACCAGGATGTAACGTCAGTTACTTTAGAAGCCCAGCTTCCAAATGATGCAAATGGAAAAGTTACATTTTATAAGGATTCTGTAGCTGATGTAAATGTGATAGGTACAGAAAATGTAGATGCTTCCGGTAAAGCTTCATGTACCGTAGCAGAAGGACAAAATTTTGAATTAATAGGAGAAAAAGTATTTTGGGCTAAATATTCAGGTTCAGAAGACAAATATTATTTTCCTGTTGAAGCAGATACTAAGGGGACTTATTTAAAAAAATGTGATTTAAAGTTAAAGGAATCAAGCGTAACAAAGAATTACGGAGATCCTGAATTCAAGGTACCAGAGGTAGATACCAATACATTAATGGATCGAGATCCAAATACATTAACATATACATCTAATAATGAAGAGGTTGTTACAGTAGATGCAGATGGGAACTTAACGATACATGGTGCAGGGACAGCAGTGATTTCTGTAGCAATAGCACAAAGCAGTAATTATACAGCATCAAAAGCTGACTATACAGTAGAGGTTAAAGAATTAGATTTAGGAACATTTAAGTTAACAGATTTTACATGGCAGTCTGTTGATAAAATATATAATGGAGAGACCGATATTCCTATTATTGTCGGAAGACTTACAAATAAAGAAAATAATAAAATTGTAGGTTCTGATATTATTGAAATCACTGCGAAGGCAGAGGTGGTTCTTAATCCAGGTGAATCCAAGATATCGGTGGGATCTTATGATACATGTAGAATTAGCGAACTTATCAAGAAAGATAATAAAAATTATACGTATACATTTAATCAGACAGATAAAGAGGTCACTTTAAAAGATGGAAATGTGATAAAGATTATTCCAAGACCAGTATATCTTAAAATTGATCAAAAAAATAATGAATATGTTACAGTACCTTATGGTAGTCCGATATCTAAGATAGAGGATGCTATAAAGCAGGCAGCCGAGGGTGGTAACATTAGTTTAGATCTTACAGGACAACAAGGTGAGATAAATACAGGTGCAGAAGAAGGAACTGTAGGAAATGATACTTTAAAACTGGATGATTATGCCAAGATTGTATTAAAAGGGGATTCCTTTTATGTAGGGAACTATGATTATGCAATTCAGCCGGAGATAACTCAAAAAGATGCTGGAAACTATGAGATCAGAGTTGATGCGGCCAATATTAACAATTACAGCGGCCGTTTAAAAATTACCCAGGAGGTAGTCACCGACCAGAATATTTGGGATCAGGTACAGCTTGACATTAATAATAGTCAGAATGTATCAGTAAATAACGGTGTAATCTGGCTGAGTGCTGTTGGAAGGGGAACGTTTAATATAAAAGCACCTTCTAATTATAACAAAGTGAATATAAAAAATTCTGAAACTGACAGTCAGAATAATGTCCTTAAAATCAATCAGGATAGTATTGGTGAGGATACAATTGCAGATGTTGAAAATGAAATATATTTATCTGTAGAGGGTCAGTCAAATACAAGGACAACATCTTCTAATAAGGAAGAAAATAAAAATAATAAGTTACCAAAGGGAATGATCAAGGTAGATAATCAGCTTCCTAAAGTTGTATTTGAGAATCTGGGGACGGCAGGGCTATACTCCGCATTACAGGGAGAGATTGTGTTCACCAATTTTACAAAAGATGCTCATATTGAAAATATTCAGGTAACCGATGGAAACGGAAGTGGAATACAAGAGTATGCATATTCTCTTCTTGAGGTTCATTCTGGTGAAGATGTGATACAGAGTATTCAAAATGCAGCACAGTCCGCTGATACGTCTTGGATACCTATGAGTGGTACAGAAATTAATGTACCGAGCAGCCCGGAGGGATATTATGTTGTATTAGTGAAAGCGGCAGACAAGGTTGGGAATACGGCAGTATATTCATCAAATGGTCTGGTAGTTGAAATTGGCCAGCCAAATGTTGAGTTGAATATTACTTCAAAACCAACGGATCGTGGTGTTTACAGCCAGGATGTAGAATATGAACTTAAGGTTACAGACCCAGGGACAATCCAGTCAGGAATTCAGAAAATTGAAGTTTTGGTTGAATCTGGAAACAACAAGATTGAAGGGGATAAGGCAACTTATACAAACAGCTATACATTAGAGAATAGTGACTTAAATCTCCTGAAAAAGCTGGACGAAGATAAAAACGAATATACATTCAAAGAATTAGAAGAGAAGTCACTCTATGAATTTACAGGGAAGTTGACAGCCGACCAATGTAATAGCAATCAGGTAAAAATTACTGTGACTGCTTATGACTGGGCAGGAAATGTCATGAAAAAAGATTTTAACGCTTTACAAATTGACATAACAAGTCCTGTGCTTACTGTTTCATATGATAATAATAAGCCAAAAGAAAATGAATATTTTAGCGATTCTCGTACCATGACGATTGTATATCGGGAAAGAAATTTCCAGGAAGATATGGCAATGTTTGATGTTTCAATAGATGGAGGAAAAACTGTTGAGACTAAAACATTGACAGAATTAGGAAGCATGGAAGGAATTGCCGTAAATCTCATCAGTGATACGCAGTCAGAAATACCATTGGAGGAGCGCACTGATGACAGGTTAATTACATATGAGATACAGTTCAATGGCGGAAGCAAAATGGATATGGATTATGTGATAAAACCTTCAGCAAAAGATGCGGCTGGCAATCCGAATAAGGAGGTCATATATCAAGAGGGTACCGTAGCGAAAGATACCTTTACAATAGATAAGACATTACCGGTTATTGATGTTTCTTACGATAATAATAAACCTAAGAACGAAAGATATTTTAACGATAACCGTAAAATGACAATAACCTATACAGAAAGAAACTTTATGGAAAAAGGACTTACTTTTGATGTATACGGAAGTGCGACTCCAGTTTCTTTAGATGAATTAAAGAGTATCGAAGGAATCAGTGTTAAAACAGTAGAGTCAAAAGATGAAACATCTTCTGATAAGCATACCTATGAAATAACATTTGGCAGTAAAGATAAAGATATAGACTTTATCATAGTTCCTCATATTCAAGATAATGCGGGGAACGAAAACAAAGGCGTAAATTATGCAGATAATACAAAGGCGGCTGAAGAATTTACAGTAGACCGAGTAGCGCCAGAGATGTTTGTCAGATATTATACTATCGATGAAAATGGTGAAAAAATTTCCGATATAGCTGATGGTGAAATCAGTACGGCAGTACAGGATAGCATGTATAAAAATAAGACTATTGCTGCAGAGGTTACGATTGTAGAAAGAAACTTTGCTGCTGGAACTACATTTACGGATGAAGAAATAAGTGTGGAAGAATCAGCAACTGATGTTCAAGGTAATCCTGTTACGGACTTATCAGTTGATCATAATGCTTCAGCTAAACAAGTAGATCTGTGGAATACTCAAGAAGAATCACAGGACAAGTTTATACAAACATTTATATTTGCTGAAGATGCCAATTATACATTTAATATATCTTATGAGGATGAAGCTGGAAACCGTGTATCTTTAGTAAAAGGTGCAGATGGCGAGGATAAAAATACATGCTATTATTTCACGGTAGATAAAACAGCACCAAGCGGTATGATTAAGGATGTTAAAGAAAATATATTGGAGAGTTTTCTAGATACTATCACATTTGGGTACTTTGATAAAGAAAATGTAAAGTTTTTTACATCAGCGCAGGATGCCACTTCTCCGATTAAGATCAGTTATTACAAGCATTATCCCGGAGATGTAAGGGAAACGTTTAATGCTCTGGATAAAGACCAGTTACGAGCAATCACTGATTGGGTGGAATTATCAGGAACAGCAGATGACCGGTATGATATCTCTCCTAAAACCTATGAATATGAGTTTGCAAAAACAGAGCAGGCCGTACCTTATGAAAAGATTGAGGATAAGGCCGGGAATATCACATATCTGAATGCAGATGGTGTAGTCTGTGAGGATAAGCAGTCTGAAATCAATATTGATATTACAACCAAAGCACCCGAAACATCCTTTGAAGTGAAGGAAGAAGATGTTGTTTATAACGAAGATGTTGCATTTAATATTACGGTAACAGATCCTACGGAAAAAGATAGGAAGGGAAATAATGTTTATTCAGGACTGTCATTGGTTGAATATGCAGTTTTTGTAAACGGAAAAGTAGGCCCAGTAGAAGGAAAACAGGAATTTGCCGCGGCATTAAGACAGCAGAGTACCAGTATAGACCTTGTGATTCCCTCTACAGAATATAACAGCAATGATGTGGTCATTAAGGTAAGGGCAACCGATAACTCAGGTAATAAATGTTGCTTGACCAAGTCTCTGAAAATAGATATTACACAGCCGACCATAGATATTAAATATGACAATAATCATGCTGCTAACGGAAAGTATTTCAAGGATGACCGTATTATGACGGTTACATATAAGGAAAGAAATATCAACCGGGAAGGGATTACCTTTGATTTCCAGGCAGGAGATAAGACATACTCCAATATAACATTGAAAAAGCTGCAGGAAATTGCAGATAAATCTGGTATCAAGATTATAAGTATTGTGGATTCCCAGGAGAACAGAGCTGTAGAACAGTTTGATGATGAAAGGACATTGATCTGCACGATTCAGTATACAGGTGGTGAAAAGAAGGATCTGGATTATAAACTGGTTCCTCATACGGAAGACCAGGCATCTAATTTAGACAGCGGTGCAAAATATGAGGAAGGAACAAAGGCACCTGTAGAATTTACAGTTGATAAATTGATGCCGACAATGGATGTTGAGTATTATCTTGTGAATGGAAGTAAGTTGGAAAAATTAAATATTTCTACCGATGAAATCAACAGGTTATACAAGAATCAGACAATCAGGGCCATTACAACTGTAAAGGAACGTAATTTTAGTACAGAAGATACTTTCTCGGATGAATTTAAACAGGTAATTCCGCATATAACCTGGAAGATGGATGATGGTTCAGCAGGAGATGTGAAAGAGTTTGAGGATGCTGCTGTCTCAAGAGATATGTGGAAGGCAGATGGAGAATCAGGCAGCAATGTATGGAAGCAGTCCTTCAACTTCATTGCAGATGGCGATTACAGCTTTAATATGGAGTACACAGACCTTGCAGGAAATAAATTAGACAAGGCATATAGTACTCATTACTTTACAGTAGATAAAACAAAGCCAGAAATCAAAGTAACTTATGACGTGGATGGCAAACCTGTATCAGCCGGAGAAGTAGAAAAAAATAGGTTATATAAAAATAAAAATATGACCGCAACGGTTCAGATTACAGAAAGAAACTTTAAACGCGCAGACCCGGCCGTGAATTTTGAAAAAGGACAGATGGACCTTACATTCAAAGCAACTGATTTTAAAAAGGGCAATGTTGATACAGAAGACTTCACAGCCAGTGCAGACACAAGCGGTAAGTGGACATCAGACGGTTACGTCAGAACGCAGGTATTCTCGTTTACAAAGGATGCAAATTATGAGCTGGCATTGACCTACAAAGACCTTGCCGGAAATGAAGTAGTCTATGGAACACATTATTTTACAGTAGATAAATTGGAACCAACTGGAGAAATGAAAGTAGATGAAGCATACACCTGGAAAAAGCTGGCGGATATGCTGACATTTGGAATCTTTACCCAGAATACGAAGACGATCACAATGACCAGTGAAGATGCAACATCAGGTGTGAAGTCTATGCAGTATTATAAGGACATTCCAGATGTGGAGACCAGGGGTGAATTCCCAGCTCTGACAGAGGAAGAGCTAAATCAGATCAAGGATTGGACAGATGGAAGCGAGACACAGGTGACCGCAAATGAGCAGGCTATCATCTACCAGAAAATCGTTGATATGGCCGGGAATGTGACATACATTAACTCGGAGACTGGTATCATCGCAGATAACCAAAAGCCTTCAGCACCAGAGATTACAATCACAATGGCTGATCCACCACAGGGAATCTATGGAGGGGATGTACCATTCTCAATCGATGTTACAGATCCGGCTGTAGGCGGAACATATTCTGGTCTGAAAGAGGTTTCATATGAAGTTACTTCTAATGGTCAGCGCACACAAGTGGGAACTCATGAATGGGATAAACCTGCTGCAAGGCAGCAACGCTACCATGACGATTTAATGGTTTATGCAGAAGATAATAACACAAACCACGTGACCATTAAGGTTGTAGCAATTGATTATGCCGGTAACCAGTCAGAAGCGACGAAGGATATCAAAATAGATACGACTCCTCCAGAAGTTCAGATTGAATATAATTTGAATAATCCATCCAATGGCAAGTACTACAATGCCACAAGGACAGCAACGGTTTCTGTCAGGGAACGTAACTTTGATCCTGATGCGGTAGATTTTACAATTACGAATACAGACGGAACGATGCCTTCTATCAGTGGATGGAGTATCAGTCCATCAGCAGGGGAAACCGATGATGCTGTCAATACATGTACGGTTACATTTGCTGCAGACGGGGATTACACGATTACGATGAATTGTACGGATCGGGCCGGAAACCGCTCCCATTATACACAGGTAGATGAGTTTACTATTGACCAGACTGTACCGACTATCAATGTCACATTTGATAACAACAATGCTGCAAATGGTACATACTATGACAAGCCGCGTACAGCTACGGTTACGGTAAATGAGCATAACTTCAATGGTTCAGAAGTACAGGCGGCAATATCCGCAAGCCTCCAGTCACAGGGTATTTCAGCACCGGGAGTCAATGGATGGTCTACAAGCGGGGACAGCCACTCTGCAACGATTTACTTTGGAACAGATGGAGATTACTCCTTTACCATCAATTACACAGACCTGGCAGGCAACCCGGCGACGGCTTATACGCAGGATAAGTTCACCGTGGACCAGACAAAGCCGGAGATTGATATTTTTGATATTGCGGATAAATCAGCGAATAACGGCACAGTAGCACCAGGGGTAAAATATAGTGATGTGAATTATGATGCCTCAGCCGTGAAGATCAGTATTAAGGGGCCGAAGCATTCCGAGAAGACCATCAGCGGAAGCAGGTCCTCTATTCCGAACGGCGAAAGCATTAAGATGGCAGACTTTGAACACAAGGAGTCAGTGGACGATGTCTACACATTGACTGCACAGGTCAGCGACCTGGCAGGAAATACAGATGAGAAGTCCGTAACCTTCTCTGTGAACAGATTTGGTTCAAACTTTATATTTGGAACCTCCACAGAAGCATTCCTGGATCAGTACTATTCCAATAAGGAACAGGATCTGGTGGTAACAGAAGTCAATGTGGATACTTTGGTACACAATGGAATCTCATATGGACTTGACGGGGAATTGGTAAATCTGACAAAAGGAACGGATTATACGGTGAAGGAAAGCGGAAATGAGGCTTCCTGGAAGAGCTATGAATATACAATCAAAGCTGCTAACTTTGAGAAGGAAGGTCTTTACAACGTGACCATCGATTCAAAGGACCGTGCAAAAAATGAAGTGAACAATAAGGTAAAAGAGGCGAATATCGAATTCGTCATTGATAAGACAAAACCAACAGTTGTCATCACCGGAGTGGAGGATGACGGTCAGTATCGGACCAACAACAGAGATATCACGATCGCCGTTGCCGACAATGTAGCAATGGACCGCTTAGATGTACAGGTTGACGGCACAGACAGCCAGTCCAGGAGCTACGATGCAAAGGAGATCCAGAAGCAGAAAGGGGAGATCCCATTCTCACTGGCAAGCTCCAGCAACTGGCAGGAGATCAAAGCCGCAGCTGTGGATGCAGCAGGCAATACAGCCGAAACTTCTGAGCTCCGCGTACTGATCACAGCAAACCTGTTGGTGCAGTTCTACCGCAATACACCTTTAGTAGTCGGCTCATCAGTTGGTTTGGCAGCAATAGCAGCGGCTCTTGCAGTTTTTCTTTCAAAGAAAAAGAAATCAAATCAGAAGCAGGCTTAAAAAGGAAACATAACAATTGAATTTCGGGAAATGACTCCCACCGTTAAGGTGGTAAGAAAGTGATCGGGCTGCCTGAATCTTTAGATTTGGGCGGCCCTTTTTCATAGGAGGAGGCATCAGAGCAGATTCTCAATATCTGCTTTGATGAGAGAGGGATTATTATGATACAAAAAGGCGACATCCTGGGAGGGATGTATCAGATCATCTGCGAGATCGGCCAGGGGGGCACAGGGATCATCTACCTGGCATATCATCTGCATCTGCAGAAAAAGGTGGTTGTGAAGAAGGTGAAGGATCACTTTGCGGGGCAGGTCAACGGTCGTGCGGAGGCAGATATTTTAAAGCGCCTTCATCATTCCTATCTTCCCCAGGTATACGATTTCCTGATCGTGGAAAACAGCATTTATACAGTCATGGAATATGTAGAGGGACAGGATCTAAAGCACTATCTGGACCAGGGATATCGTTTCCCGGAGAAGGTCCTTGTAAACTGGCTGATCCAGCTCTGCGAAGTGCTTTGTTATCTGCATACGCAAAATCCTCCTATCCTGCACAGCGATATAAAGCCGTCCAATATCATGATTACTACACAGGGAAATGTCTGTCTGATCGACTTTAATATTTCCTTGGACGGGCAGGGCGCAGAGGAGATCAAAGGGGTCAGTCCCTGGTTTGCAGCACCGGAACAGTATCAAAAGGCTCTGGATGTCATAAATGGAAGGAAAAATACAGTCGTGCTGGATGCCCGGATGGATATTTACAGCCTGGGAGCAGTGTTTTATACCATGATGAGCGGCCGCCTGCCCTCCCCGGATAAGGAGCAGTTTGAGGAGCTGCTTTCGATGGAGCTTCCTTACAGTGACGGGCTGATGGCGGTGGTTACAAAGGCGATGAGAAAGAGGCCTTCGGCCAGGTTTTCATCGGCAGAGCAGATGAAAAAAGCGCTCCTTGATGTCAGCAGGATGGATCCTATGTACAAGCGGTATACGGGACTTCAGATCGCGGGTGTTTTTGCCTGGCTGCTCTGTATGATCATGGGTGTACTGCTTCTATACTATGGGAACTGGCAGAAAGGAAACGAGAACTGGCAGCAGGCATATCAGCAGTTATATGTGTCGGTACAAAGACAGGATGAGACAAAAGTAGTTACACAGGCGACGGAGATCTTAAATTCTCATACATACCGCGGCTATTTAGAGCGGCATGAAGAGAAGCGGGCGGAGGTGCTTCATGTGCTGGGAGAGAGCTATTTCAGACAGGAAGATTTTAAAGAAGCGGCGTCCTACTATGGGGAAGCCTGGGAGTTAAAGCCTGAGGACAGTGCCTTTTATAAGGATTATGTGATTGCCCTGGTGCGGAGCAGCCAAATGAGCAAAGCGCGGGCAGTGATGAGATCTGCAGAAGGGGTAAGAAATCTGACAGAGGGTGAGAAACTTTTGATCCAGGCGGAGATGTCCTGGGTGGAAAAGGACAGTGACCGGGCATTAAAGGAACTGGAAGAATTCTTTACGGCAGAGACAGACCGGAAGAATCTACTGAGAGGGTACCTGCTGGCGGCATCCATCTATGATGAATGTGAAGAGTATAAAGAAGCAGTCAGGGTGCTTAAGTATGCCGGGGAATCCGATTCCTCGAAGGAGATCTTAAGACATCTGGGGCAGTCAGCGGCAAAGGCGGCGTCGACAATCAGCGGCAGGGCTGATCAAAATGTGTATCTTGAGGAGGCTTACAGCTGTTACAAAAAGCTGAACCAAAGTGACGCACCAAGCTATGAGGACCAGCTGAATTTAGCGCTGACAGAGCGCGCAATGGGGAAATACGAGGACAGTAATACCACACTTTACAGTATGGACCGGGAATATAAGAAGGATTATGTCATTCCTATGTGGATCTGTTACAACTATCTGGATATGGCGAAAGAAGAGAAAAGCTATGAGGGGATCCTAGAGGAGCTTTTGTTTCGTTATCAGGACAGCAGGCACCGTTATCAGGTGTCAGGAGAATCGGATACGGATATGGAAGAGCTGATGGAAATCATGAGAGATCTGGAGGGATAAAGGAATGAGCGGTGTACAGCTGATGGCGGCGGGAGCCGTCTTGATCCTGCTTTCTACAGCAGGTTTGATATCAGGGGAATGGATATTAGAACGGAAGAAGAAACAAATCAGAGAGCAGACATATCAGATTTACGACTAAAGATGAGGTGGGAAAATGAAGGGACAAAATAAGAATCAAACGGGCGGGAAGAATCGGATAAAGATCCTCCTTAGCGTATTGGCAGGACTTCTGGTTATCTTAGCGGCCATAGGAGCATTTCTGCTGGTGAGCGGGAAGATGAAGGAGAAGAATTACAGTGAGGCAATGACGCGGGCGGAAAAATATCTGGCATCCAATCAGTATGAGGATGCCGTGATCGAGTATAAGAAGGCAATCTTTGAGGACCCCGGGGAAGAGGATGCATATCTGGCCCTTGCAGATGTGTATGTGGAGCATAAGGAGCCTTCCAAGGCAAAGTCAGTCCTTCGAAAAGGCTGGGATGAGACCTCCTCCTTTAAGATCAAAAGGATGCTGGAAGGACTGGAGGGACAGGATCTTGTGGCAATCATGGACGCAGGAGAGGATAAACAGGGTGAGACTCTGGACCTTAAGAATGCGTCCCGGAATATCGGCTGGGATACCTCTTTTTTACAAAAGATCAAGGAGTACAGTTTCCAGGATTATAAAGAGGAGTTTGGTTCAGTCAAAAGTGTAGAAACGGACGAAGAAGGTTATATGGAGGTCGTACATGCAGGCCTTAATGCAATTTGTTTTTACAGAAATACTGATACAAATAGTGACATCGTGGATGTCAGCAGGAGGACCCCGAAGGAGACCGGAATGCCAGAGAAGATACGACTGAATACCCTGGGGATGATCTTCCGCAACTTCGACGGAGGGGTGAGTATACAAAGGCTTCAGATGTTCTTTGGTGAAAAGGTGCTGCCGAAGATTTCCGGGGACAGATATTATGTGGAAACCAAGACGAAGGACTGTATCATTCGTGTAGAGACGGATGCAGATGGTAATATTGTGAAGCCGGATGCGTGGAACGAGATTATTTTGTTAAACGCAAACCTTGAGAAGGAGCGGTCAGGACATCTGTCCGGCGTTGTTGTGGATGCGGTAAACGGAGAAGGTGTAAAGAATGCCGTGCTGACATTTCAGCCGGCCAAGAAGGATATCCAGAAGAAGACAATCAAGGCGGGGGCAGAAGGAAGCTTTTCCGTAGATCTGGAGCCGGATCTCTATACGATCAGGATCACGGCAGATAAATACATAGAGGAAGAATTTGAATTTGTGATCAAAGAAGGGAAGAATTACAGCGGTGAGAAATTTACTATTTCCCCCGAGCTTACCAGGGGAACGGCCAGAATCGTCCTGGAGTGGAATGCAGAGCCGCAGGATCTGGACTCCTACCTCAGAGGCAGTACAGATGCAGGAAAGGACGTATTTGTAAACTTCAGGCGTAAGCAGGCAAAGACAGGAAATGATGTGATCGCGGAGCTTGATCTGGATGATTTAGATGGTTATGGGCCGGAGACGACCACGATCTATGATCTGAACGGTGTGTACGAATTCCAGGTGGCTGATTTTAGAAGGACACGCACTATGAAAGAATACGGGGCCACTGTAAAGGTATATCTCCCGGACAAGGAGCCTGTGACCATCACGATTGATCCGTCAGCGGATGTGAAAGATATATGGATCGTATGCGAGATCGACCATGGAAAACTAAACGTGATTAATCAAGCGCCTGCGACGGACGAATTTACCACTTCAAATAAGTAAAAGGAAAGGCATTAGAATATGTGGATCGGTGTGATTACGGCAGTGCTGCTTACTGCCGCCGGGGCTGTGATATATGTGGTGCAAAGCACTAAGAAGGCAGAGATGCAGAAGTATTACGATGCGGCATACAAGATGATAAAGGAAAACTGCCTGAATGATGCCATACGCAGCCAAAGTGCCCCCAGGCTTGGAGGCCGGAAGGCTATGGTATACCTGAAATGGAAGGATGGGCAGAAGCAGGGATTTGTATTTGACCCACAGCAGGGAATCAGGATCGGACGCAGCCCCGGGGAAAATGAGATCTGCATCCGGGACGGGTCCGTTTCCGCCCGGCATTGCGTCATCTTCCTGTCTCAGGGGCGGCTGGCGGTTCAGGATCTGCACTCGGCAAATGGAACGTGGATCGTCAGAGGATTCCATAAACACGCGGTGAATACGGCGGAATACCTTTTTACAGGGGATTGTCTGGTGATCGGGACATTGAAGATCAGGGTGACCGTATTTACATTTGATATGGCATATTTATAGAAGCAGAAGGGCGTAATTATGATTTTAATGGTATATAACAAACAGATCTGCAGAGAATTTCTGCTTCCGAACATACATGATGCGGACTATTCAATTTATCTGCATCACGATATCTATCGGCTGAAAGAGGACCTGGAGATCCATCTGGAGAACTCTGTGCGGGGATGGGAGATCATCAGTACAGATGCATATTATGTAAAAGTGGAACGGGTGAGGGAAGAACGGCACATTCTGGGCCATCAGGACATCATCGAGATCAAGACAATGTCAGGCGACCGCTTCCAGATTCTTGTAGCGGACTGCAGCCTGACTTTTCCGGTCATGGAAAAATATGATATCCGTACAATGAAGGAGGTTTCCATCGGTAAGACAGCCGGAAATCTGATCTCGTATCAGTTCATGGAGCTTGTCTCAGCAGCCCATGCAGTTCTGGTGCATACAGGGGATGGCTGGTATCTGACAGATACAAGCAGCAATGGGGTATTCTGCCAGAATATACGGGTAAAGGGAAGACGAAAGCTTAATTTTGGAGATCATATTGATATTTTTGGCCTTCATATCTTATTTCTGGAAAATATCCTTGCAGTAGGGACTTTTTATGGGACACTGACTGTAAAGGAGGATATTTTAAGACCCCTGGCGATCGAACCGCCTAAGGTGCCCCAGAGCCATCAGGAGAAAGGGCGGGAGGAACTCTATTTTCACCGTGCTCCAAGAAATCTTCCATCCATCTATCAGGAGGAGGTTGAGATCGAGGCTCCGCCCAATCCAAAACAGAATAAACAGAAACCAGTGTATCTTACGATTGGTCCCGCATTTACAATGGCGATCCCCATGATGCTGGGCTGCGGCTTTGCAATCTTTGGTTCCCGGCTTTCAGGGCAGGCATCCAGCGCCTTCATGTATACCGGGCTGATCACGGCTGTCTCATCTGCACTGATCGGAGTGGTGTGGGCTGTCCTTAATTTAAATTACAGCAAGAAGGAAAATATGGAGGAGGAAAACCAGCGGTTCAATGCATACAGCAATTATCTGATCCAGATCGCAGATTCTTTGCGGCAGAAGCATGGGCATAATGCGGCGGCACTCAGACAGATGTACCCATCTGCGGCGCAGTGTCTGGGATACAGCCGGGACAGCAGCGAGCTGTGGAATAGAAATTATACACACAGTGATTTCCTATATCAGAGGCTGGGGATCGGAGAACAGCCATTTCAGGTCAAGATCCAGATCCCCAAGGAGAAATTTACCCTGATCAACGACTCTCTTTTAGAAAAGCCCGGGATGATCCGCCAGGAGTTCGAAACCCTCAGGCAGGTCCCGGTCGGTATCTCCCTGATGGAAAAGACGCTGGTCGGCCTGGTAGGCGGGGAAGGGAAAAGAGGTGCCGTGGAAATGATGCATACGCTGGTCACGGGGATTACGGCAGGACATTGTTATACGGATGTGAAGCTGGTCTTTATCTACCGGGAGAGTGACAGACGGCGCCGGGAGGATTGGGAATGCATGAAATGGTTCCCCCATGTATGGTCCGAGGATAAGCAGACACGGTATATGGCGTCCAATGAGCTGGAGACCGGGGATATCCTTTTTGAGCTCTCCAACATCATCCGCTCGAGGAGCCAGACAGAGGAGGGAGTCCAAGGCAGGGAAAAGCGCCGGTTCATGAAACCCCATTATGTACTGTTCATTTCAGATCCGGCAATCCTGGAGGGGGAGATCCTGGCCAAATATATATATGAAGCCAAGCCAGAATATGGGATGACCACGTTTTTGATGGTTGAACATTTAGAACAGCTTCCCAATGCCTGTGAGGAGGTTATTGAGAATGACAGGTATTTCCAGGGGTTCTATAACCTGCTGGATACAGAACATGAAAAGAAACGGTTCGTGCCGGATCAGGTGACAGCATCCCAGCTGGCGGCATTCGGGCAGACACTCGCCAATATCCGGGTCAACGAAGCCGAGAGTAACAGCGAGATCCCCAACAGCCTGGACTTTTTCAGTATGTATGGGGTGACCTCTCTAAAGGAGTTCGAAGTGCTGGAGCGTTGGAGAAAGAACAGGAATTATAACAGTATGAAGGCCTTAGTGGGGAAGAAAGCCGGAAATGTGGATTGTTATCTGGATATCCATGAGAAATTTCATGGCCCTCACGGCCTGGTGGCAGGCACGACAGGTTCCGGTAAGAGTGAGACTCTGCAGACCTGGATCTTGTCTTTGGCACTGAACTTCAGCCCCGAAGATGTCAGCTTTTTCATCATTGATTACAAGGGAGGAGGGATGGCAAACCTGTTTTCCAACCTTCCCCATCTGGCGGGGCAGATATCAAACCTGTCAGGGAACCAGGTACGCCGTGCCATGATCTCCATAAAGAGTGAAAACCAGCGCAGGCAGAGGCTGTTCTCAGAGTATGGTGTAAATAACATCAACCTATATACCAGGCTTTATAAAAATCAGGAGGCGGATACCCCGATCCCTCACCTGTTGATTATTATTGATGAGTTTGCCGAATTAAAGAGGGAAGAGCCGGAATTCATGAAGGAACTGATCAGTGTGGCACAGGTCGGGCGGAGTCTGGGTGTGCATCTGATCCTGGCGACGCAGAAGCCAAGCGGGACCGTGGATGATAATATCTGGAGCAACTCGAAGTTCCGGCTTTGCCTCAGGGTCCAGGACCGGCAGGACAGCAATGATATGCTGCATAAGCCGGATGCGGCATTCATCACGCAGGCAGGGCGGTGTTATCTGCAGGTGGGGAATGACGAGATCTATGAATTATTCCAGTCAGGCTTTAGCGGTGCACCGTATGAAGAGGGAGAGGGCAGCAGGTCACACGCGGCAGAGATGCTGACGCGTACCGGAAAAGCGGAACTCATCGGCGGCCGCCACAAGATCACGGAAAGGAACCAGAAGGGCCAGGTAAAACAGAAGACCCAGCTGGAGGCGGTCATTGAATATCTGGGAAGTATGGCGCAAAAGGGACATTATGGCAATACGATGCAGCTTTGGCTTCCTGTCCTGAAAACAAAGTTATATCTGTCAGAGCTGGAGGGCTATGAGAGGACCGGTTATCAAAATCATGAATGGGAGCCTATGCCTCCGAAATGGAAGCTGGAGGGTCTGATCGGACTCTATGACGATCCGGAAGGACAGGCGCAGAGGCCGCTGTCTATCAGCTTTTCACAGGATGGGCATCATGCAGTGTGCGGTTCTGTGGTAAGCGGAAAGAGTACCTTTTTACAGACTCTGGTCTATTCTTTTATCAGCAGGTATTCGCCGGATACGGTTTGGATGTATCTGTTAGATTTCAGCAGTCATATGCTGGCTCCGTTTGAAACAGCGCCGCACGTGGGCGGTGTGATCTTTGACAATCAGGAGGAGAAGACGGCAAGATTTATCCACATGCTGATCCAGATGATGGATGAGCGGAAAAAGCTGCTTCAAGGGGGAAATTATAGTCAATATGTGCGGGCAGTGGGGATAAAACTTCCAGCGGTGCTGATCGTTGTGGATAACTTTTCAGCGTTTAGAGAAAAAACAAAAAACAAATATGACGATGTGATCCTGAGGCTGGCCAGGGAGGGCGTGGGATATGGCATGTTCCTTGTCATCACGGCAGCGGGCTTTGGCATGGCAGAGATCCCCTCAAGGATCGGGGATAATATCCGTACAGTGCTGTCGCTGGAGCAGGCAGATAAGTTCAAGTATATGGAGGTCCTCAGGATGACCCGTTTACATATCCTTCCTGAGACGGATGTCAGAGGCAGGGGGCTGGCTGTAGTGGACGGCAGGGTGCTGGAATTCCAGACGGCATTGAGTCTTCCTGCGGAGGATGACTTCGAGCGGGTACAGGCTCTTGAGGCATACTGCCGGGAGATGGACTCTCATTGGGAGGGCAGAGGTGCAGCGTTGATCCCCGAGATCCCAAAGAACCCGACTCTGGGAATGCTGGCAGAGCAGGATTCATATGGACAGGCAGCTGCGGATCACAGTCTTCTGCCATTTGGATACCGTATGGAAGATGCATCGGTATACAGTATGGATCTGATGCGAAGCTACTGTTACATTATTTCTGGAAAAAGCAGGGCGGGAAAGACGAATACGTTAAAGGTCATGCTATACGGTGCTTTCAAAAAGAACGGGAAGCTCTGTGTTGTAGAAAACGGGACTTCGGAATTAAAGAAGCCGGCTCAGGAATATGGAGCAGAGTATATCACGGAGTCTTCTCAGCTATTTGCTTACTTTTCCGGGCTTCTGCCGGAGTTTTCTGCCCGGAATAAAAAGAAGCGTGCACTGTTAGAGGAAGGAATGGAGGAGGCCGGGATATTCCAGGAGATCAGCAAAAAGACACCGATTTTCATCTTCCTTTCCGATCTGGCGGCATTTTTCAGGATGGTATATAAGCCAGGCGAGGGAGTCGGGAATATGTCTGGCTTCCTGGAAAATATCATTGAGAAGGGAAGCCTGCACCATATTTATTTTATCGGCTGTCTGAAAGCAGAGGACCATGCGCTTCTGTCTGCTTATAAGGCATACCATTCTTACATTTCATATAAAAAAGGCATCCACCTGGGAGGAAATCTGCAGGCGCAGAAGATCTTCAACTTCCAGAACCTGTCCTTTGCACAGCAGTCGAAGGCTGCAAAGCGGGGGATAGGATATGTGCCTGATGAAGAGGAGGAAAGCATCGGGGTCGAGGTCGTGATCCCGCTGGCGAAAATGTAGCATGATCGTGATGTTGATTTCAGATGGATCAGAGAAGGAGAGACAGTATATCGTAAGCTATGCCAGGGAACTGGCCGGGAGATGGACAGAGGAAAGCTGGAAAATGGTGCAGTGCAAAACTCGTGAGGAATTGGAGGAGGTCGTGAATCAAAGGGGGAAGGCGGACCTCATCTGTGTAGATATCACGATGGAGGGGGCGCTGGAACTGACCAGAAAGCTGCGCAGGATCAGCCCCTCCTCCTATATCATTCTGATCGCAAGTCCTAAAATATCGCCCGCAGTCTATATGCGTCCTGCGATCGGGGCAGAATCTCTGCTTTTGAAGCCGTTGAGTGCAGCGCAGATCCAGGAGGTGCTTTCTGAGGCGGTGCGGGCCTATCTGGACAGATTTTACCGTCCGGATGAAAAGAAGGTATTTGTCATTGAGCACAAAGGGGGACGGTCACTGGTAGATTACGAAAATATTTATTTTTTTGAGTCCAGGGAAAAAAGGGTCTATCTAAATACGGAGACGGAAGAGTACGGATTTTATGACACTCTGGACCAATTGGAGACAAGGCTTTTAGGGGGATTTATGCGGTGTCATAGGAGCTTTTTAGTCAACAAAAAGAAGATCGTCAAGGTATTCCTGTCCCAGAACAGGCTGATCCTGGAAAATGATTTTGAGATTCCTTTGTCGCGGTCTTATAAGCCGGCAGTAAAGGCCTATCTGGAGAAGGGAGAGTGAGATAATGCCGGAAATAGTAGAGAAAGGATATATCTTAAGCTTTGATGAGATACGGATACTGCTGTATGGCATGGGGGTCTGTATGGTGGAGGGCGTTTATATGCCGGAAAAGAGCTTCACAGATACGGAGATCATCCAGGCCCTGCATCATATGGCCCGGCGGGGGTTGATCCTGTCGGCGGGAGAGCGGTTCTGTATCCGGGAGGATCTGCGAAAGGCACTGGAGGTGATGAGCAGGCCAGAGGAGACCTTTACCTGGAGTACGAAGGAAGAGGGAAGCCAGGAGTATTTTTGTTATGTGGTTCCCGGACAGGTGGCCGTGAGCGAGCGGTATTGGAAAAAGAAGGATACCTTAAAACTGAGGCTGTTTACAACAGCCGGATTCGAAGCATGGAAGGAGCAGGCGGAGGATGATAACCGTGGAGATCGAAGTTCCCGTGATGGGGAAGCAGTATGATTTTCGGATAGATGAGGATGTGCCACTGTGTGGGGTGAAGACAGAGATCACAGAGATGATCTGTCAGAAGGAGCAGTGCACGGTATTGGGAAATGTGGATCGTCTGCTGATGTGGAATGCACAGAACCATACGCAGCTGATGCAGGACCGGTCGGCACAGGAGAATGGTTTAAGGACCGGCAGCAGGATCCTGCTGGTGTAAAGGACTGGTCGTTCATCCCGGAAAATGTGCCATCCATCCGAAAAACTCATATCGATTCAAAAAATTGGTATGATGAGTTCATCAAAGAGATACAGCAACAAGCAAATCAAGAAACGGAGGAATAGAAAATGTCAGATTTTACAGTATCCATTAATGACCTGAAAGCAAAGGTAGATTCTTTAAGGCAGTTAAACGCACAGTTTAAGAGTCAGGTGAATGAACTGGAAAGCACGGAGGCAAACCTAAATGGAATGTGGGAAGGACAGGCAAGGGAAACCTTCCACAATGCATTTGCAAGTGACAAGATACAGATGGATAATTTCTACAACGCTGTTGAGGTCTATGCACAAAGACTGGAACAGATCGCTGCCAAATATGCACAGGCAGAAGCTGCAAATGTGGAGATTGCCAGTGAAAGAACATATAAATAGTATCTTAGTACCTAAAAAGCTGTCATAAGAAATGAAATCATAACCGGATAGAAAAGGAGAAGTTATTATGGAAGGAATCATTAAAGTATCACCTCAGTTATTAACAAGTACAGCATCCGAATTCAGCAGCCAGGGATCAGCAGTCAACAGTCTGACAGGAGAGATGATGAATCTGATCACAGGAATGTCTGCTGCATGGGAAGGAGAAGCGGCAGTCGCTTATATCAACAGATTTAAAGGTCTGGAGGACGATATCCAGAAAATGGTCCGCATGATTCAGGAGCACAGCAGTGATCTGGAAGAAATGGCACAGGTATATGCCCAGTCTGATTCAGCAAATGCAGAGATGGCAAACAGTCTTTCTTCAGACGTAATCATCTAAGGAGAGGTCAGGGAGAGCATACGTGAGCTACATTGATTTCAAATGTGTTCAGGCAGCCAGAGAAAGGCTGTCTGGACAGATTTCCATATTAAGGGAGATACAGGAGGAACTAGAGCAGACAGAGCACAGGATCAAAGATATGGTCTATACAGAGGAGGCGGTCTGCCTCCTGCATAAGGGATATGAGGAGGTGCAGGAGGAGATAAAAATCCTGCAGAGCTTTGTAAAGTGCTTAGAGGAAGTGGAGGAAGTCTGGAAGAAAACAGAATGCCGGATTGCGGATATGTATGATCTTGAGATAAGGGCTTATCCGAGGACCGTTTTCGGAACAAGCCGTATTACAGGACTTGATGGATATGAGCAGTTGCTGGCATTCCAGGAATAAATGTAAGAGAGGGCAGAATCATGGGAAATTATATCAGGATATCGACACAACAGCTTTCTCAGGACCGGAACACCCTGCAGGAGGAGATCAAGGGAATCGGAAAGGCCGTGGAGGAACTTTCTGATGAAATGCAGCTTTTAGGCCAGACATGGGAAGGACCGGCCTGGAACGCATTTCAGGTACAGGTGGCGGAAGATATCGGAAACATGCAGGAGATTTGTGAAAAGCTGTCTGTGTACATAAGACATATAGAAAACGCAGAGAAAGAATACCGGACTTGTAACAGCCAGATCGGCGGCATTGTGGATAGTATCAGGGTTTGACAGAATTGAAGAAAAAGGAGAGCCAGGTATGGAGCAGATGAGAATCAAGGTAGAGATTGCTGTCTTGGAGGCACGTGCAGACTCCGTACAGCAAAAAATCCAGGCAGTGAAAGGCCGGTTTGAAAAGATGGGGGAAGTCGTATCTAACTCCTGCAGTTATTGGGAGGGAGATGCGGGAGATGCACACCGCAGAGAATATCAGGAGTACCGGGATGAGATTGAGGAAGCGCTCAAAAGATTTCAGGAGAATGTGACAGATTTGAAAAAGATTGCCGGTATCTACCGGGATGCTGCAGATGCCACAGAGCAGCTGGGTCGTGACCTGCCCTCAGATGTGATCATCTGATGGAGGGAGGTGACCTCATCAAGATAGTAATAAAGTGGATTAAGAATATTCATTTTAACGGAGGAAACGGATTTGATCGAGTTTGATTTTGCATGTGCCGGAATAGAAGAACAAAGGCTGAAAGAGGCGTCAGAGAAATTATGCCGGATGTCTAAAGACGTTTATGCCCAAACCGTGCAGGAACTAAGACAGGGATGGCAGGGGGAGAACGCACGGAAATTCATGGAAAAAGCAGTAATCCTGCAGGAGAAGATGGAACAGACAAAAGAAACGATCCGACTTGCAGATGAAGCACTGCACCAGGCAGCGGTGAAGGCCGGACAGATGGAAAAAAGAACGGAAGAGATCGCCAAGGAGCGGGGGAGAGTCAGATGAGTACAGAGGGATTGATCGTAACCGCACTTTTGATCCTTCTCGTTGTCTTGAGCACGGCATTGATCGTCCATAAGCTTGCAGCTGGCCGGGGCAGTCAGCTCAGGGAGTATCAAAACCAGGGTAAAAATATATTCGTACAAAACGGTGTGGATGTAAAAAGGCAGATGTTAGGTTCAGGGAAAGGAGAATATTTCTCAGGTAATCTGGGGGAGTATGACACGAATTATATGAATGGTCCGGCATACTCAGCGTGGAAGATATCGTTTCAGGATCTGAAGACAGGCAGCATATATCAATTACGCTTTTGCCGGAAGCTGCTGATCGGCAGGAGCCCGGTAGAAACGGGAGAGGCATTTCTGGTCTTAAAGGGAGACTCAAAAGTTTCTAAAAGACATTGTATCGTTTACGAGGGGGAAGGAAGGCTCTGTCTGGCAGATCAAAATTCGAGCAACCATACCTTTGTGAATGGGAAAAAGGTGCAGGCGCCAGTCTTTTTAAATGTGGGAGATGTCATCAAAGTAGGAGACACGAAGCTGAAAGTAGAGTTTGGAAAATAAGGAGATAGGGAAGGCGGGAGCAGGTATGGCAGGAAGAAATGAGATCTGGTTAAACTATCAGAGAACGTTAAGGCAGGCAGAAGAATTGGAGACACTGGGGAATCGGTTAAAGACCCTGGCGGACCAAAACGCTCAGAGTGCTCTGGAAGGGATCAAAGGCGCGTGGTCAGGAGATAAGGCAGAGGATTACTGTAGAAAAGGGCAGAGGATGAGTCTGCTGTTGAGGCAGCATGGCAGCCAGCTCTTACAGGCGGCCGGCGTCCTTCGAAGGACGGCTGTGAACACCTATCAGGCAGAGCAAAAGATCATTGAAATTGCAGAACGGAGAAAGTACACCTAAAGACCAAAGCCTGTCAGGCTTTGATTGAGGAGGGGTGTCTTTTTTGGTGCGTTTCTCCGTTGATGCTGGTTTTATTTCTTTTTCAGAAGGTCTTTTAAAGTTTTGACTGCCTCCTGAGCTGAATAGAACAGGCTTTCATCTAAGGAATCCAGATAATCGTAAAAGGCATGAAGCAGGCTCGGCTCCTCCAGATTCAGATAGACCAGGTTTTTGGAACTGGAAGGAAACAACAGATAGCCATTATGTACAGTCACATAGATACATAGGCGGCTGTGTGCGATCGGTGCATCCGGCCGAAGCATATGATAGTTGTTATTTAGACATGCATTGATCAGGTTCCGTATGACCAATACTCTGTCTGAATATTCGATCGGCGTATAGATGGCGTCAGGCAGCTCGGAGAGTCTTCCGGTATGAAGAAAGTTGCTGACTCCCTCTTCTGTAAATATAAAATGTGTCGATAAGGTCTTTAGGATCTCTGATTTCTGCCGGATATATTCCTTCACGGCTGTTACAAAATTCTTTCGGTCCGGCAGCGTGCTTACTAGATATTTCTCAGGAAAAGAGAGCGGGACCATTGGCATGACACATGGTTCCTGCTGAAAGGAATATCCGGCCTTCTCACCCAGGTTCAGATTATTGAAATATTCAAATTGTGTAAATATAGAATCTATTTTACATACGATAGGTGTCGTATCTGCCTTAAGTTCATCAAAAATGGAACAGAACTTCTGCAGGGTATTTTTCGAGGTGAACAGAATCCCATACTGAAGCTGCGGTGAAAACGTGATCGCGTACTCTGAAGTAATGATCAGAGAGGAAAGCAGGTTAAAATTGCTGTTGTGGGAATTAATGCTGTCATAATAGCAAAACGGTGTATAATCACAACGGCAGGTGTAATACATGGGAAGGATCTTCTGCAGGCAGCAGAGATTGTAATCCCGTTTATCAGAAGTAATGTTATCTGTATTATTCAGGCAGATAATGTGATCTATCTTTAAATTCTGTTTGTTCTTACTGATGGCAGCAATAATGTCCATGAAATCATCAGAATCCGGTTGAAAAAGTAATTTAATATGTCCGTGTTCCTTTTGAGCCTCTAAAGCCAGGATCCCGAATAAAGCATGGTTCAGCTTTGCCTTCCCGTTAATAGAAAGCTTGTCCGTAAACTGTGAGTAATCCAGTGTTGAGGAGAAATAAGAAGAGATGTCACACGGATCTTCCTTTTTAATGGAAAAGTTACTGATAAAATCCTGTACATTTCTGCGCCGGTAGTAGGTCTCGTAACCTGTAACCGTGATCTCATAAGCTTCCAGTATCTCCCTGCGTTCTGTCGGTGTCAGCCGGATAAAATCTGCGATCTTATGTACCAGTTCCTCGGAGCCGGGATTTCTCTTCCCATTGATGATTTTATACATATTGGAACGGTCCACTCCGCAGTATTGTGCCAATGGGTTTGTCCGTATATTCTTAGTCTTAAGGTGTTCAGAGAGAATCGTTGAAAATAGTGTCATATAGCTGCCCCCTATTCGAGTATATTAAAATGATAAAAGGAAGATACAAAAAATGCCATAATTTGCCATAAAAATGTTTGACCACAAACTGTGACACAGGTTCCTTGGTTTTGAATTGCTTCGGAAACAGATAAGAATTTTGGGAAACGAAAAATAAATTTATAGTATAAAGGGGATGCGAAATTAAAAGGAAATAAGGGGGGAGGCGAAGCATTAAAGATATATTTTACGAATGGCGCGTGGAAATTAGTAATAAAACAGGAGAAGAGGATCGGGTATGACTATTGACATTATATACAGGTAAAAACTACAATGAAAGAACAGATATCAAAGGGCTGTTAGAAGAGCGGTTTAAATGTTATATATGGGAGTAGTATACATGAAAAAGTTAATGATCTGCGATGACGATCCATTCATAGTAAAAGAATTATCTGAATTAACGGAGCAGTATAAATTGATACATTATAAAGTGCAAAGTTTTAATACTGCAGAAGCATTGATAAGCAATTATGATTTATGTGATGTTCTTTTTTTAGACATTGAGCTGCCGGATATGAGTGGCTTAGAAGCAGCAAGGAAAATCAGAGAAAAGGATAAAAACGTTAGTATAGTCTTTATCACCAGTTATATTGATTTTCGACAGGAGGCCTTTGATGTACATGCATTTCAATATTTAGTAAAACCTATTAAAGCAGATAAGCTTTATCATGTTCTAGATGAAATTGTGGAGTATAAAACAAAGGAAGAGAGGGCTGCTTATCTAAAAAAGGGTGCAGAGATCATCAAAGTCAGGGTGAAGGATATCGTATACTTTGAGTATAGCGAAAGAAAAGTGAAGTTACTTCTCCAAGGTGGAAATGAGCTAAAGTTTACATATACAATACAAGAGATATATGATATGTTTTCAGGTTATAATTTTGCCTCTCCTCACAGGGCTTTTGTGATAAATCTTGAACATGTGGAAAGGATAGACAAGTTTGATATTATGATGAGCACAGGGGAGAGGATCCCATTAGCACAGAAAAGGGCATCAGATTTCAAAAAAGCATTTTATGATTATTTATATGCACAACTATAGGAGGAATCAGATGATACTATATTTTTTAGGAATAATTATACCAAATCTAATACTTAATTTTGTGTTATTCCGCTTTTTTTATTCTGCGTTTGATGCAGTTTATCAATCAAAAGCAATTTATATCATAATGTATGGAATCCTGGTTTTAGTACAGAGTTTTATGGCTTTTTCAAAACAACATATTTTGGGGGTGGTGTCTTATATTATTCTAATCATGTTGATTTGTTTTTGTGGTTTTAGAAGCAGTATAAAAAATAGGATTATTTATTTGTTAGTATATTTTACATACATCTTGTTTGTAGATATCATTAGTGTTCCTATAGTTGTTGTTGTCAGTGATGAGTCAATAGATGCTACGATTACAGATCCTTTAGGGATGTTTATTTCGGGTATGATAACCTCTCTGCTGGCATTAGGCACCTATCATCTTCCACTTAGAGTAGGCAAAAAATATAAGGTAGAAAAATTAACACGTTCTCAGGAAGGATTTATTACATTACTGACCATTTTTGAAATCCTGATCATATATACCATTTTGAAAATAAATGATTATGGAACAAATGGGATAGAATCTTTTTGGGTTCTTCCTGCTTTTTTATTACTTAATATCTATTTAATACATCTTTTTGAAACCATCTCAGAAAAGAATAAGTTAGAGTTAAAAAATTCTTTATACGAACAACAGATACTTTTGAATGAAAATAATATAAAGAATCTTGATACTCAAAATCAGAACTATAGAAAAATATTACATGATATTCGTTACCATATACAGTTGATACAACGAAACCCCAGCATTTCCGATGAATACTGTAAGGATCTATTAGAGTATATTAATAAAGAAGGTTACACTTTTTCATGTACGAACCCTATTCTAAATACAATAGTTAATAATGTGATCTTAGAATGTAGGCAGAAGAATATTGAATTTATTCCACAAGTAGAAATTGCTGAATGGGGTGGAATTAAAAATATAGATATCACTACGATATTTGCAAACCTGCTGAATAATGCTTTGGAGGCTAATTCAGATATAGTTGGCAGACGATATATAATCATGAAAGTGAAACATGTGAAATCTTTTCTTGTTATTTACATAGAGAACAGCTGTTACTATGAGCAAGAATTTTATTATGTTGAGGGGCGGTCTATGAAAGCCAATCATATGGGGATAGGATTGGCAAATGTAAAGAAAATAGTAAAATCATATAATGGCGACATGGAAATCAGCTGTGAAAAAGAGCGTTTTATTGTAAAGGTGGTCTTTCATGACTTTAGTTAAAGTATTTTAAATGCTTATATATTAAGAAAAGGCAGGCAGATACAAGTTTAAATTGGCGTCTATTCATAAAAACGAGTTGTTTAAACAAATGTGTTGAAAAAGAAGAAAAAAACACGTAAGATAAAATAAGAATATAAAAAACTGAAAATAACTAAATAAATTACTATATTATCTATAAGATGCCGGGGAAAAGAAACTTATCCATAAAACTTTCCTAGAAAAGGAGGACCAATATGGAGACAGAAAGAAAAGTACGTCGTTTTAAAATAGTTTGCGGTTATGTGATCTTTTTTTCGCTTATATTTCAAAAGATATATTCTCCATGGGGCCCTGTTTCTATCTGGGACTATATTTTGAATCTAAAAGATGTGGGAGCCCTGGACAGGAATGTAGATACTTACCTGCAGCTATTTACACTGTTACCTGCAATGATCACCAATGTATTATACCTTGTCCGAAGTTTACTTCTCAGGAAAAAGAAGACTCCTAAATTTTTTGTATACTTATCCGGGATCGGGATCGGGACATATGCCCTGAGCCTGCAGCCATATTTCTTAATAAATATTGGATTCGTTATTTTTGATTATATGGGGGCGCGCTGGCTGGAGGAAAGAGATCAGATAAATGCGGCATATGAGATCCAAAAGGAGAAGGAAAGGGCAGAAAAGGAAGAGAAAAAGCGGGTCCGGTACTTTCCGGGGAAATATCCTGCAGAATTCTTCCAGGTCATTCGGAAAAATACGGTTTATGAAAAGAAAGGGTTGAACATCCTGCGGGCGGGCTGTTTCTTAAGTGGGACGTGCATCTATACGATGCTTTCTATGTACGGATTGACATCCCGGATACATGCCAAAGAAAATTTCCTGACGGGCAATGGGCTTGTTCAGATTTTTCAGCAGGCAGGTCTGCTGATCATTCTATTCAATATACTGATGCTTACGCTGATCATTTCTTATTATATTAAGGATAAGAAAAAATCGAACCGTTTGATGGTGATCCTTGGAATGCGCAGCCGTACCGTTTATCTTATGTTTGCGATCATATTTGGCTGGAATGCCTTTTTAGCAGGTGTGGCAGGAATGGCAGGCGGCTTTGCCATCTCCTATATTGTCAGAGGGATCTGCCAGAGCGGGCTGACACGCAGCGGGGTTGACATCACATTAGCATCTAACATTTCAGGAAAGACAATTGCAGTCAGCTTTCTTGTTTATTTGGCTGTCGTCCTTTTGGCACTTGGGTTTAATCAGGAAAATGTTCTGAATATGGCGAAATCCGACGAGATACATAAGGAGGTGCAGAGGGAAAAACGAAGGAGAAAGTCGGCGTTTATTTTTATCTTAACAGGCGTCTTCCTTTGTATTGCTGCCGTCGGATGGTATCATTCCAGAAATTGGGCAGAAAGTCTTTATATCCATATTCTCAGCTCGGTCGGGATACTTCTTGTTTTGATAGGTGGTATGACATACTTTTTAAACAGGCTGGAGAGCAGCAGGGAGAAGTATTACAGGAAGCTCATTGAGAATCGTCCGTTTTATTATCGTTATTGGAAAAGTATATGGAATTTATTTTACTTATCGATCATTCACTTTTTTGTTTTAGCTGTCTTTGTGGTCCAGTTTAATGGGGCAGCTATGAAACAAAATGTGGCAGAGATGTTTTCTTATGATATTGTCTGCACGGCATACGAAGCTGATCTGCCAAAACTATATAAAAGTGCAGAGGAACATCATGCGAAGATACAGACGTACCCGATGTTCAGAATGACTTCTCTGTATGGTTCTGACCAATTAAACCCGTGGTTTGGCCCTCGGCCGATCCAATGGCCCCAGGGGCAGCATATTGCAATATCAGAATCAACATATGAACAATTAAAAAAGTCTCAGGGGAAGGCTTCTGAAAAGCTGTCTTTAACAGGCAAAGAGGTACACGTGGTATATCAGCAGGATCTGTCAGTCAAAACCCACACAATTGACTGGGATACGAACCGGGTGAATAAACATCTTCGGATCGGGCAGCCGCTGAGCTACTATAACACGGCGAATTTTGAGAAGATATTTCCTATATGGGATGTTAAAAGTGAAGAGCGGGACACCCTGACAGGAACCTTTCATCAGGGGCTGCAGGATAATCTGATCGTATTTCAGGATGCATATTTTGAAGAAGCTTATCAGCAGGTGGCAGCATATAATCAAAAACAGTGGGAGCTGCGTGAAAATGCCACCTATCAGGATTGGAGGTTCTATACTCTGGATCACACCTCTAATATGACAGAGGGGCCGACCCGGTTGATCTGCCTGAATGTTCCAAAAGAGGAACAAGACAGTATGATAGAGAGTATGCAGTTTTTGGATGAGAAATACAGCTATGACAGGATGTGGGATGATTCGATCCGCCAATTTTACGATAAGAAGCAGATGATCATCAATACAGAGACAGAAATTCTTTTCCGTAAGATTGTCTATGCATTCGTGATTCTTTTGTTGCTGGTGATGGGATTTTTCCAGTATTATGTGAAGTTCGAATCAGAGATGAGAGAATTGAACTGGCAGAATATTTTTCTCAAGAAACTGGGAATGAGGCAGAAAGATAGAAAAAAAGCACTGGCAGGGCAGATGAAAAAATTTGTTTTGCTTCCATTGGTCATAGGAGCCTGCGGTGGGACTGTATTCAGTGTGCTTACCATCAGGGCACGCCTGTTTACGGCGGCAGAAATGGCTCGTTTCCTGGGAGCAGAGGCGGTTATTTACCTGATCTATGCAGGCATTTGGATCATATGGTATCTCTGGATAAAAGAAATGGTTTGGAAACAGGCAGAGTTGGAAAAATAAAGGAATCTATTTCGGTAATTCACAAAGGTGGACTATTCCTCCCCTTTCACGCATACGATACATTAGACATGCTGATCACTCTCAGTTATCAGGAGGTTATCAGCCATCGTACAAGCGTGAAAGGGGAGGTTTTTATTGTTTGAGGAAAAGTCAGTACGAGAGATATCGGATCTATTACATACAGACAGGGAAAAAGGCTTGTCAAAGCAGGAGGCTTCACTGCGTCTTGGAAACTATGGGCCCAACGTTTTAAAGGAGGGCCGCAGGAAAACAAAAGCAGAGTCCTTTCTGGAGCAGCTCAACGATCCGTTGATCTGTGTCCTGCTGGTTGCTGCGCTGGTGTCTTTTCTTCTGAAGGAGATCAGTGATGCCATAATCATCGTGATCGTTATTCTGGTAAATGCAGCGGTAGGGGTCATCCAGGAAGGGAAGGCTCAGAAGGCTTTGGAATCGCTGAAAAAGCTGACAAGCCCCAAGGCGGTTGTAAAAAGGGACGGTGTTGTCTGTGAGATCCCGGCCATGGAGCTTGTAAAAGGGGATCTGGTGCTTTTGGAGGCAGGGGCGCAGATTCCCGCTGATCTGCGTCTGGTTCGGACATGGAACTTGAAGATAGAAGAATCGGCTTTGACAGGAGAATCCCTCCCGGTAACCAAGGATGCCTCTTTCCAGGCGTCCGGGCCTCTGCCCGTAGGTGACAGAAAGAATGAAGCGTTCATGTCCACTCTGGTGACGGGCGGCAGAGGGGAAGGGCTCGTCATTGGGGCAGGGATGGAGACAGAGATCGGGAAGATCGCATCTATCATTAATGATGTTCCCCGGGAATATACTCCCCTTCAAAGGAAACTGGCTGATCTGGGGAAAATACTTAGTATCGTGTCTGTTCTGTTATGTGTGGTTCTCTTTGGCATCGCAGTTTTTCAGAAGAGAAATATCATGGAAATGCTGATCACAGCGATCTCCCTGGCGGTGGCAGCTGTGCCGGAAGGGCTTCCTGCGATCGTAACCATTGTTCTGGCGATGAGCGTCTCTAAGATGGTGAAGGTCCACACCATCGTGCGAAAGCTCCCATCAGTGGAGACGCTGGGCGCGGTAAATGTCGTATGCTCGGACAAGACCGGAACACTGACGCAGAATAAAATGACAGTAATGAAGTACTATGTAAACCAGAATGTTTACAAATGCAGCCAGAGCGCGCCGGACATACCGGATGAATTTCTCGAGGGGATGCTGCTGTGTAATGATGCGGTGATCACGGCAAAGGAAGAGCTGGGAGATCCAACAGAGCTGGCACTTTTACGGTTTGCAGAGAACATGAAAGGACGCACGAAAAAGGAAACACTGGAGACGCGGATGCCGAGAATCCGGGAGAAGGCTTTCGACTCTCAGAGGAAATTGATGACAACACTTCATCGGGGGTCCCAGGGGGGAGTATCCTACACAAAAGGGGCGCCGGAGGTGCTTCTTGGAAGATGTACCAAAATCCTGATTCATGGAAGAGTGCAGTCACTGACAGATGCACACAAAAGACAGATCCGGCAGGTGGTAGAGGAATTTTCCGCACAGGCTTTAAGAGTACTGGCTGTAGCCTTTCGCCGGGGAGCAGATGATGTTTCGGAGGAAGGCCTGACATTTGTGGGACTGGCAGGGATGATCGACCCCATCAGGCCGGAGGCAAAAGCTGCAGTTGAGCGGTTTAAGGAGGCTTCGGTGCGAACCGTTATGATCACAGGGGATCATGTGGATACAGCTTTTGCAATTGCCAGAGAATTGGGCATCGCAAAGAAAATGGACGAATGTATTACCGGGGAAGAGCTGGAAAGAATTTCCGATGCCCAGTTAAAAGAGAAACTACAAAGGGTCAGTGTATTTGCCAGAGTTTCACCGGAGCATAAGGTGCGGATCGTAAAAGCGCTGAAAGAGAGCGGAAACATTGCCGCGATGACCGGAGACGGTGTCAATGATGCTCCGTCCCTTCGGATGGCAGACATCGGGATCGCCATGGGGATCACGGGAACTGATGTGGCGAAAAACGCAGCAGATATGATATTGACAGATGATAATTTTGCAACGATAGAAAAGGCAATTGAAGAGGGCAGGAGTATTTACGAAAATATCAAGAAAACGGTCTTATTCCTCTTGTCTTCAAATTTCGGTGAGATCATAACGATGTTTACGGCTGTCCTGATGGGGATGGCGTCTCCTTTGAAGGCAAGCCATATATTATGGATCAATCTGATCACGGATTCCCTTCCGGCGCTTGCGCTTGGGGTGGATAAGAATGACAAGGAGGCATTGATGAAGAGGCCGCCGAGGAAAGCAAAGGAAGGATTGTTCTCCAACGGAGGGATCTCTTGTACCATTTTCTATGGATGTCTGATCGCGGCCATCAGTTTAACTGCATTTTTGAAACTTCCGTGGGAAATTCTTGCACAGCAGCAGAAAGCCTTTATCCTGGCGAATATTTCGGGTGTGTTCCAGTCCGCGGATGTTTTGGCAAGGGCGCAGACATATGCATTTACGGTGCTGGGGATGTCACAGTTGTTCCATGCGCTGGGAATGAAGGATGTACATACCTCCGTATTCTCAAGAAAAAGAGACTTCAATCCGGTGATGGCAGCCTCCTTTGCTCTTGGATTTCTACTTCAGGCGGCAGTGACAGAGGTACCGTATCTGACCGTGATGTTCGGAACCGCAGCCTTATCACTCAAGGAATGGGGCGGACTGATTGTTCTGGCAGCATTTCCGGTATTGGCACATGAGATATTTGTGCTTCTTGGATTGGCGGAGAAGGAGGAGCTAAGCAGGCAGACAGAGGAAGATAGCACAGTTATGGCTATGACAAAAAGATTGAAACCAAAGTCAAAACAAATATAATCAGAGGTTTGCAGACTAGTGTACTGACATGATCATGTTAGTACACTAGAGGGCTTATGCCCTCTTTTCTGCAAAGTGCTTCACTGTTACAATCGTGGATATTCCCAATGCCAAAGCAGCTGACACCGGAAACGAATACCAGATCCCCTGCTGTCCATAATAACAGCCCAGGATACTCATGACCGGGATAAAACATATTACCTGGTTTAACAGCACTAATATCATGGAACACCCTTTTTTCCCGATGGATTGAAAGTAACCTGCCTCAATATTCTGGATTCCGCTGAATACGATGGAGGTTCCTATCATCGCAAGTATCGCAGATCCCATACGAATGACTTCCTGGTCTGAAGTAAATACATACATAATCTGTGATGCAAAGAACCACAGTACCAGACAGGCTGCTATACCATAGCTCCCTGCTGACAAAATCCCTTTTCTCAGAGTTTCCTTTACTCTGGAGTCCTTTTTGGCACCCCTGTTATACCCGATAATGGGCTGTATCCCCTGCATCAGTCCCATAATGGGAAACATAAAAAACGTAAGAATCTTATTCACGATCCCATAAGTACTGATAGCCAGATCGCCTCCATATTTTCTCAAAAATTGATTTGTTATTATGATCGCAAAGCTCATACCAGACATTTGAAAAAAAGAAGGAATCCCGATTCCTATCATTTCTCCTAAAAGTCTGATATCCGGACGGAAATATTTCAATGAAAACCGAAGGATACTTCTTCCTGAAAAGAAAAAGAAGTAAATGCTCATAACCATAGACATGCACTGTGACAACACGGTACCAAGTGCCGCACCAACCACTCCCATATGAAGCCCAAAGATAAACAGGACATCTAACACGATATTGGCTGACATGGGGATCACCCAGATATACATGGCATATTTACTATCACCTTCTGCACGGATCAGATTAGAAAATCCTGTACTGGTCACTGCACCCAAAAGGATGATCCGGGTATAGCTTCTGGCATAAGGCAGAAGAGTATCTGTGACTCCCATCACATATAATAGCGGATCTAAAAAGACCAGCCCCAGGATGGTTACGAGAATTGCAGTAGTATAGAACACTAAAAATGTGTTGGCAGCGATTCTGGCGGCTTTTTCCGGATCTTTTTCTCCAAAGGCTCTGGACATCATGGACGCAGCGCCGCCTCCCAAAGTAGAAGATACTGCAGACAAAAGCAGAAACAGAGGAAAAGAAACTGCAACTCCTCCTAAAGCATTGATACCTTCTCCCTGAGAGATAAAAAGCGTATCGCAGAGATTATAGATACTGTAAGCCATCACACCTATAACAGAGGGCAGGGACATTTTCGCAATCAGCGTCCATATAGGTGTATTTTCCAACAGATCCTGCCGGTCACGTTTTTTATACAATTCTTCTTTCATGTGCTCCATAACATCCTATTTCTCCAATTCCTTCAGACACTTTTTAATTCCATGTCTGGCCCAAAGACTCTGGAGTTTTCCATACAGATAGTCATAACGGAAGACCTCCGCGGTCATGACAGACAGAATATACATACGATATAACTGATCTCTTTTTACATCTGCCGGATCAAAACACGTCATTCCTGCCTTCTTCATATAAGCATTCAGAAACGCTTTTTCTTTGCGGATGTCATCTGTAAATATAAATGCTGCCGGAAAATCAGCAGCAGGATCTCCCCAAAAAGCCCGTTCCAGATCCAGAATTCCCTCAATTCGGTACTCTCCGTTTGTCTCCTTTACGAAAATATTTCCCTCATGGCAGTCATATTCTACCAGAGCAGGTTTCTTTACTTCCCTTAAATAAACCGCGTTCTTTTCCAGTGCTTTACGAATTCTCTGATAAGGAAGTTTTGTCCCGTGTGCCTTTCCATCATCAAAAAGCTGCTCAAACATAGCAAAGAAAGCTTTTTCCCACGTATCATACTGTTTCGTCTTATCCTCTGTAAAATATCCGAAATAGGGGCCTTTGATCTGGTGCATCTGCCAAAGGTAATCAGCCATTTCCTCCCGGATACGTTCCAGATTTCCTTTGTCTATTTTTTTCATGACGCTTAAAAGAGTGACACCTTTCATAGCGGTCATAAAGTAATAATTACCTGCAAGATGTTTTTTACTAAAGTCATAAGCCAGAATCTTTGGTACCGGGACATTCGTCTGAGCCTCTACCATTTGGAAACAGGCCACCTCCGTCGGCATGACATCCTGCTCATAGGTCAAAAGAGATGTTCCAGGAACTACACCCACCTTTAGTACGATCTCATCCTGTTCTTTGACGCGCTTCATTTTGTATATGGCATTAAACATTCCGCCTTTTAGTTCCTCAATTTCTGAAATCTCACATCCTTTCCCAAAATGGATCATTACCAGTTCTCTGATTTTCTCGTTTGATAGTCTGTTCTTCGTTCTGCTTTTCATTCTGCGGCCTCCCGTCATTTTTGTTTTTAAATATACCCAAAGGGCATCCCGTAATACATGCCCTTCGGGCGGGTCTGCAGCAAAAGCTGCAGATTAATGTATGAAAAAACCATGATTGAAAGCAGTCACTGCAAGCATCCAATCATGGCTTATTAAAAATCTTTTATTTCCATTTGCAGTCTGCAGCTTAGTTTTTATTATATCAAAAATAAGCTGTAAACCATATTTCCTTAACAATCGTCTTTATTTCCCCATACAGCATTTGGGGCAAATATTTTTCGAAAGTTTCCCGGAGCCATTCCGTAAAAATGAGAAAACTGCTTGTACAGGCCGGATATGTTCGTGTACCCTAATTTGACAGCGATCTCTGACACGGTATCATTCGTTTCCAGCAATAGCTTTGATGCCTTCTGCAGCTTTTTTTCCAACAGCAATTCCTGAAAACTTTTCCCGCTTCCTGCCCGAATCAGGCGTCCCGTGTGAATATCACTGTATCCCATTTGGGAGGCAAACTCATGCAGGCTGGCATCTTTCATGTGCTGCTCTAAATATATCTCCACGGCTGACATAAGCTGGGACGTTTGATTCTCTGGTCTGCGCACCAGGTCTATAAACAAAAGCGTCAAATAACTTCTGACAGCTTCCTCGCAGTATTCCCGCCTGTTGGCGTATTCTTTCAGCAGCATATAAATACAAAAGTCTGCCTGCATACTGCAATTTTCAAATATCATGATCTCGCAGTTTTTCACCTGTGAAAATATAGCGCCGGCAGTCTCCTGAAACAATTCCTGTGGAATATTCAGCTTCAGTATGATATCCTGCTCCCCGCACTTTCCCATAGAATGCACGATTCCCGGTGAAAGCAGGCACGCCTGATGTTCCTGCAGAAACAGATCCTGTTCCATATTTTTTATTTTCTGCCTGCTGTTTCCCCTTATTAAATAGATCAATTCATAAAAATCATGGGTATGCAGATAGGTTATTTGACTGTTCGTATGTTTATGAATTTGAAAAAAAGCAGTAGTTCTTACCGGCACAGGCATTTGAAAAGGAAAATCTTTGGAATGCTGAAAATATTGCAGTATATCGATATCTGCTTTTTGTAAAAGCTTTATCAACTCTCTGCTGTTATGAAATTCATCTTCAATCCTTTCCAGTACTGCATCCAAAGACTGATACAGCTTTTCTTCTTCAGCTTCCTGCATGTTCAATATTTCCATTACCTGCTGATCCATAAATTCCTCCCATATACTGCAGCAGTTACTTATACCCAAAGGGCATGTATTACGGGATGCCCTTTAGGTATGATATAGTCCACACTCTTCGAGCGCGTACTATATCAGAGCTTTTTCCCCAGCATCTCAGGGTTCGTAGCATAGGTCAGTGCAGTCTCTTTCGAGATCGTGCCCCTTTGGCAGAGCTTTAACAGACTGGAATCCATGGACACCATATCTTCCTTTACTGAGGAATAAATGATCCCGTCGATCTGGTGTACCTTGTTGTCACGGATCATATTGCGGATCGCCGGGGTCACGGTCATAATCTCAAATGCCGGAGTTACCCTGCCGTCCACAGTAGGTACAAGCTGCTGCGACACGACTGCATTAAGTACCATGGAGAGCTGTACCGCAATCTGTCTCTGCTGGTTCGATGGAAATACGTCTATGATCCGGTCGATGGTATTGGCTGCGCCGATGGTATGGAGTGTGGAAAATAATAAATGCCCTGTCTCGGCAGCGGTCATGGCTACATTGATCGTCTCATAATCACGCATTTCACCAAGAAGGATAACATCCGGACTCTGCCTTAAGGCAGCACGGAGGGCGGTGACATAACTGTCGGTATCCACATTAATCTCACGCTGGCTTACGATACTGCGGTTATGACGGTGGAGGAATTCCAGCGGATCCTCCAGCGTAATGATATGTTCCTCCCTTGTTCGGTTGATCTGGTCGATGATACAGGCAAGGGTGGTAGACTTTCCGCTCCCGGCAGGCCCTGTGACAAGAACCATGCCTTTGCCGCTGTTTCCGAGCTGCATGATATAGTCCGGGATTCCCAGCTCCCGGTAATCCGGCAGCTGGAAGGTGATAATCCGGATCACTGCGGAGAGAGCACCCCTCTGCTTATAAGCACTCACACGAAAACGGGAAACGCCCTGTATTGCAAAGGAAAAATCATCATCTCCGTGCTCATGGAGCTGATGAATATCCCGATGTCCTGCCAGATGGTAGATCTCGTCCAGCAGAACTTCTGTATCCGGCGGCAGCAGACGATCCTCATTCTCACGGCGGATCACGCCGTT
>NZ_JBZUUL010000043.1:0-38117 GCF_058819085.1 Faecalicatena sp. | reverse complement strand
TTACCTTGCTTCGCAAGCCCTATCCCTAAATTGACCGTTGTGGTCGTTTTGCCTGTGCCGCCCTTCTGATTGCAGATAGCAATGGTTTTACAGTTTGGCATTGGCTTTCCTCCTTTCGATAGATTTATAGCCGGCTGTGTTCAGACGGCTATGTATCAACGCAGTATTTGTTTTCAACACCCCCTGCGTAAAGCTGTTGCTTTGTGTGGGAAGCACATCGGTCACGGTTTGCGAAACCGTGTCATAGGAATTTCACCTCTGCCGGGTTCTCCGCCAGCTCCGTAGAGAAGTATCATTATCATTCTGACTGTCATCGCCGTATCAGGTGCAGCCTGACACTTTTACCAGGGATTCTCGCTCACTCCGTTTCAGAGGTCTTGGCGTACCCGATAAGGTGGCTCATCATCAGAACTAAAGTCCGATGTGCCTATATATTCAGTTGTCAAGGAACAGCGAAAGAGTTGCTCCTAATCGGAGTTAAGAAATAACCCTTTCACTTGTTCGGACTGGGAGAGGTCAAATTATCGGGTGTTTTTGAAAAAAGTTTGAAAAAATTTTTTGAGTTGGGAAAATGAAAAAAGCCGCCTATCCCGAGAAAGGAATAAGCGGCTTGCTTATATAGCTCTATATTTTATTTTTTGAAAAGGAAATGACTACGAAACAGTACGCACTATGAAAGCCTTTTTCTTTGCTTTCATCATCTTTAAGATGACTTCATCAACAGCGTCGGTGTATCTGCCTTGAGCCATAAGTGCGTTCTTTTTATCTATAAGCGAATGTATGATTTGAGAGCGTTCCTGCTCGGTTAGATTGATATAATACTTCTTCATTTGTAGTCCCTCCATTCGATTACAGTATATCCATAATCGTTGCCAGCTTCAAATATGCAAAAAAAGAACCCCGAACTATACAGTCCGAGGTTCTGTCGTAAACTTCGTTAAATGCCGAGTTTACAAGGCTTTTTTATTCAATTTACAATGTAGCCGTTACAATGAAGCCACTGGATTAACAATTTACGATTCTCGTGATTTACGACACGCATTTGTCGTAAAAGACGAGCGATGCTCAAAAAGTCATTTGTCGTAAATCTGTCGTAACCCCCGTTTTACGACATTTTTTTGGATTAACAAAACGCCGCAAACGCTGTCAAAACCTGATTTTTATGGGTTTTTAGTCCGAGAGGGGCTTCATTGTCGGGAAGAGCAGCACGTCTCTGATCGCTGCGGAGTCTGTCAGCAGCATGCACATTCTGTCGATCCCGAATCCGATTCCGCCTGTAGGAGGCATACCGATCTCCAGTGCATTCAGGAAATCTTCATCTGTTGTGTTCGCTTCCTCGTCGCCCTGTGCCAGCAGTTCTTCCTGTGCTTTAAATCTCTCTCTCTGATCGATCGGGTCATTCAGCTCAGAATAAGCATTCGCCATCTCCCAGCCATTCATGAAGAACTCGAATCTCTCCGTATACTCCGGATTCTCTGGTTTCTTCTTGGTCAGAGGTGAGATCTCGATCGGATGATCCATAACGAATGTAGGCTGGATCAGGTGTTCCTCTACATACTCTTCAAAGAACAGGCTCAGGATATCGCCCTTCTTATGTCTGTCCTCAAATTCGACTCCCTTTTCCTTTGCCAGTGCCTTTGCTTCCTCTGTTGTCTTGATCTCATTGAAGTCGACTCCCGCATATTTCTTGACAGCATCAACCATTGTGATTCTCTCAAACGGCTTGCCAAGATCCATTTCCACACCATTATAAACGATCTTTGTTGTTCCCAGAACTTCCTGGGCAACTGTGCGGTAGAGATTCTCTGTCAGGTCCATCATGCCGTGGTAGTCCGTATAAGCCTGGTATAATTCCATCAGCGTGAATTCCGGGTTGTGTCTTGTATCCAGACCTTCGTTGCGGAAAACACGTCCGATCTCATAAACACGCTCCATTCCTCCAACGATCAGTCTCTTTAAGTATAACTCCAGTGAGATACGGAGCTTGAAATCCTCATCTAACGCATTAAAGTGTGTTTCAAACGGTCTTGCAGCTGCACCTCCGGCATTGCTTACAAGCATCGGGGTCTCAACTTCCATGAATCCCTCGGAGTCCAGATATCTTCTGATAGCGCTCAGGATCTTAGAACGCTTCACAAATGTATCCTTCACATCCGGATTCATGATCAGATCCACATATCTCTGGCGGTAACGGATATCGGTATTCGTCAATCCATGGAACTTCTCCGGCAGGATCTGGAGGCTCTTGGAAAGCAGTGTCACGGAAGCTGCATGAATAGACATCTCACCCGTCTTCGTCCTGAACACCTCTCCGACGATTCCTACAACATCGCCCACGTCCATCTTCTTAAACTCTTTATAGGCTTCTTCTCCAACACTGTCTCTGGCTACATAAGACTGGATATTGCCCTTTAAATCCTGCACATTGCAGAAGGATGCCTTACCCATAACACGCTTGGACATCATACGTCCGGCGATAGAAACGGTCTTTCCCTCTAATTCGTCAAAATGATCTTTGATCTCCTGGCTGTGATGTGTCTGATCATATTTTGTAATGATAAACGGATCCTTTCCGTTATTCTGTAAATCTGCCAGCTTTTCACGGCGCACCTTTCTCAACTGGTTCAGATCTGGTTCCTGCGCATTCTTCTGCTGTGCGTTGTTCTGATTTTTCTGCTCGGACACTGTTTTTCTCCTCCTTCATAAGCGAATTCAGACCCCTATTGACAAGGGGTCTGCATTTCATTGGCTATTATTACATTGAACGGCTGATCTCAAGCACTTTGTACTGGATCATTCCTGCCTGTGTCTCTACGTCTACTGAATCTCCTACTTTTTTGCCCATCAATGCCTGACCTACCGGTGACTCGTTGGAAATCTTGCCTTCCAGGCTGTTAGCCTCTGTGGAGCCGACAATCTTGAATTCCATCTCCTCATCGAATGTCACATCAAATACCTTAACCTTACACCCTACATTAATCTTGTCGAAATCAACTTCGTCTTCTACCACTACTTCTGCATTCTTTAAGATGCCTTCCAGCTCTTCAATACGGGCCTCGATGTCACGCTGCTCGTCCTTCGCTGCATCGTACTCTGCATTCTCTGATAAATCGCCCTGCTCTCTGGCTTCTTTGATCTTTCCTGCAACCTCTTTCCGCTTGACTACCTTTAAATTCTCAAGCTCATCCTCGAGTGCCTTTAAGCCTGCATAAGTAAGTAATCTTTTCTTTGATTCTGCCATTGCTAACTGCTTCCTTTCTTTTTACATAAATGAGTTTTATTCCCTGAAATCAGTGCTTCTTTTTCCTGATTCTTGTCCTGTTTAAAATTATATTTCACAATTTCAATATTATAACCAATCCCTATAATGATGTCAAGATATTTTCAAGTTCTTCATAGGTCTCGACCTGATTAATTGCTTCCCGAAGCTTTGCACTTCCATGGAGTCCCTTCGTGTACCATGCGACATGCTTGCGCATCTCCCTGATCCCCAGATAATCTCCTTTGTATTCAAGCTGGAGCCGGGCGTGGCGCAGCATTGTTTTCTTGATCTCTTCTACGGATGGACGCGGTGGAAGCGCCCCGGTTCTTTCATATTCTAACAGCTCCGAAAAGATCCAGGGATTTCCCTGGGCACCGCGTGCGATCATGATACCGTCGCAGCCGGTCTGCCTGCGCATTGCGATTGCTTTTTCTCCAGAGGTTACATCACCATTTCCGATCACCGGGATGGACACAGCCTCCTTTACCTGCCGGATAATCTCCCAGTCTGCCTTTCCTGAGTAATACTGCTCCCTTGTCCTTCCATGGACTGCCACTGCGGCGGCACCTGCCTCCTCAATGATTTTTGCGATCTCTACTGCATTTACATGTTCATCATCAAACCCTTTCCTGATCTTAACTGTGACAGGCTTTTCGATCGCTTTTACCACGGCCGAAACAAGTTCATAGACCAGTTTGGGATTTTTCATGAGTGCGGAGCCCTCTCCGTTTCTTACTACTTTGGGAACCGGACAGCCCATGTTAATATCCAGGATCGCAAAAGGACGTTCCTCAATGCGCTTTGCCATCTCGCTTACGATCTTCGGATCAGATCCAAAGAGCTGTAAAGAAGCGGGTGTTTCCCCGGGGTGGATCGTAAGAAGACTTTCTGTATTCTTATTGTTGTACAAGATCCCCTTTGCACTCACCATTTCCATACACACAAGACCCGCCCCCTGTTCCTTGCATAACAAGCGAAATGGCAGGTCCGTTACCCCTGCCATAGGTCCTAATATATAAGAATTCTCAAGCTCTACACTGCCTATTCTCAACTGTTTCATGACTATTATCCCACTATTTCCTATTTTTATGATAAATCAGGCGCAGGCCGTCAAGCGTCAGATCAGGCCTGTACACATCAATACTGTCCGTCTCCTGTGCAATGATCTTTCCAAGGCCGCCTGTCGCAACAACGATCGCATCGTCATAACCGGACTCTTCCTTCATCTTCTCGATGATATACTCAGTCTGCCCGATCGCACCGTAGACCAGACCTGCCTGCATACTGGAGATGGTTTCTTTCGCCAGGATGGACTGCGGCTTCTTGATCTCGATCGCCGGAAGCATGGCTGCACCGCCCCACAGGGAGCGTCCCGCCGTCTCAATTCCCGGTGCTGTGATCCCGGCCTCAAAGGTTCCGTTCGGCCCGATCAGGTCATAGGTCGTCGCCGTTCCAAAGTCAACCACAATGACCGGACCGCCGTAAAGTTCATATCCTGCAACCGCATCTACGATACGGTCCGGGCCGATCTCCTTCGGGTTCTCGGTCACAATGCGGATTCCCGTCTTAATTCCTGCAGACACGACCAGGGGCTTTACCTTAAGGTATTTGATGATTCCGTTCCCCAGGGAATGCATGATATCCGGCACAACAGATGCGATGATGACCGCATCAATATCCTGCGGCACCACATCCCGGTGTTCCAGTATGCCACAGATCGTCAGGCCGTATTCATCCGACGTTCTGGGCAGCTTTGTAGTCATACGAAAGGTCCCTATTAACTTATCCTCCTGAAACACTCCCAGAGTAATATTTGTATTTCCAACATCAATCGTCAGTAACATTGATATCCTCCCCTAAATAAAATACCTTGAAAAACAGTTCTAAAGATTCGAACAGCTCCTCTTTTGTCCTCTGGAGCTCTTTTATTTTTAAAGCGCTGCCAATCTCATCAAATGTAAAATCGTTTTCCTGATGATCTACCTTAAGTTCCAGATTTCCATTTTCATCATATACGACCATCAGCACTCCGCCTACGTCCTCTGTGTATAATACACACATAATCTGAAGCTCCTGCTTGATCCCCTCCGGGAGAGAATCAAATTCAGGATTCAGGTAGAACTTCCGCTCGTAGGAACTGGCGGCGCAAAGCACAACCTCTTCTTCCATAAACTTCCGATCCTTTCTTTGCAAAGGGGTCAGACCCTTTTGCTCACCGTATTCTGAATATTCTTAAAAGTTTAAATTGTCTCCAAATTGTTTTCCTCAACTGCCATAACGGGAAGCTATCGCTAAACGTATCCGTACACGCCCCGGACGGAAACTTCTCCGGCATAGATGGCTTCGATCGTCCCATCTTCCCGCCTGATTAAAAGCTCACCCTCTTCATTCACACCAAGGGCAAATGCATTGTATTCTTCCTTAGCGCCCAGGATACGAACTTCTTTTTCCCGGTTTACAAGAAGGCTGTTATATGCTTCCTGTATCGGTCTTAAATCCCCTGCCTCTATAAATAGGCCATAATTTTTCTCAAAGCTTTTCATCACCGCAGCAATGATCGGACTTCTTTTCAGGGAATGTCCCATCTCGATTCTGAGGGAAGTCGCTTTTTGTTTTAATTCCTCTGGGAATTCCGCCATATTTACATTGATCCCCACACCAATCACCACATGATTGATGTAGTCTATTTCTGTACTCATTTCCGTCAGGATACCGACCAGCTTTTTCCCATTTAAAACAATATCATTCGGCCATTTTATCTGGGCATCTACTCCGGTAGACGCTTTCAGCCCTTCTGCCACGCTCTGTGCCATAACAAGCGTCAGCATCGGTGCCTT
The DNA here is from genome assembly GCF_058819085.1 of Faecalicatena sp. Taxonomy (NCBI): domain Bacteria; kingdom Bacillati; phylum Bacillota; class Clostridia; order Lachnospirales; family Lachnospiraceae; genus Faecalicatena; species Faecalicatena sp. The sequence goes on along the minus strand of NZ_JBZUUL010000043.1, from coordinate 32,018 downwards.
CACCGGCGGTATGTCGGGCCGCAGCAGAATGGACATGCATATATTACTTCCCTTCGGGGTCTCCCATCCCCTGCCGCGCCTGCCCCTGCCTGCGCTCTGCCTGTCAGCCACGGCGAGTGTTCCATGGGGCATGCCCTCCTCACCCAGCTGCTTTGCACGGATATTCGTCGAATCCGTTTCGTCATAATAACAAATCTGATGGCCTGCCCACTGTGTATCTATCTGACTTTTCAGCTCTTCCACTGTGATCACGTCCGGGCTTCCTACGATATGATATCCGCGGTTACGCACCGCCTCAACCTCATACCCTTCCTCTTTGAGCTGGTTGATTGCTTTCCATACTGCTGTGCGGGAAACACCGAATTTCTCACAGATCTGCTGACCTGAGACATAAGACTCACTTTCACGCAGCATCTTCAAAATTTCTGCCTTCAAAACTTCACCCCAAATTCGAACGGAGGACAAGGGGGCAGGCCCCTTTGCAAAAGGGTCTGACCCCTTTGTCCTCCGTTTTCAGAATATTCTTAAAATTCTCCTAATGTTGCTGCCATAACTGCCTTGATCGTATGCATACGGTTCTCGGCCTCGTCAAATACTTTTGACTGCTCGGATTCGAACACTTCATCTGTCACTTCCATATCCTTGATTCCAAAGCGCTCACCCATTTCTTTTCCGATTTTGGTCTCTAAGTCGTGGAATGCCGGCAGACAGTGAAGGAAGATCGCATTCTCACCTGCATTGTCCATAACGTCTTTTGTTACTTTATACGGAGAAAGCTCTCTGATCCGCTCTTCCCATACCTCGTCCGGCTCGCCCATAGATACCCAGACATCGGTATAGATCACATCTGCGTCTTTGGTCCCTGACCCTACATCTTCCGTTAATGTGATCGTTGCACCTGACTGTGCTGCATATTCCTGACAGGTATCCACCAATTCCTGGCTCGGGAAATATTTTGACGTAGTGCAGGCCACGAAATGCATTCCCATCTTCGCACATGCGATCATGAGAGAGTTCCCCATGTTATACCTGGCGTCTCCCATATATACCAGCTTGATTCCCTTTAATCTGCCGAAATGTTCACGGATAGTCAGAAGGTCTGCAAGCATCTGCGTCGGATGATACTCATTCGTCAAACCATTCCATACAGGAACACCTGCGTACTTTGCCAGCTCTTCAACGATCTCCTGCCCATATCCGCGGTACTCGATCCCGTCATACATTCTTCCCAGAACTCTCGCCGTATCTTTGATGCTTTCCTTCTTTCCGATCTGTGACCCGCTGGGATCCAGATAAGTGGTGCCCATTCCCATGTCATGGGCTGCCACCTCAAAGGAACAGCGTGTCCTGGTGCTTGTCTTTTCAAAGATCAGAGCCACATTTTTGCCTCTGTAGTTATCAACCGGCACGCCGTTTTTCTTTTTCTCTTTCAGATCAGCCGCAAGATCGATCAGATAAGTGATCTCCTCCGGTGTAAAATCCTTCAGTGTCAAAAAGTTTCTTCCTTTTAAGTTCATGTTGCTTTCCCCTCCTATATTCATTAGTACATGTGTAAATCTGGGCAGATGGATCTTACCCGCCAGCTCCTCATAACGCTTCGCAGTGAGCTCAAACAGTTCGTCCATTGTATAGACCTGGTATTTCGGGATCCTAAGCTGCTTTGCGCTGGCCTCTAACATTGCCATATATAGTTCCTTATCTGTAAACTTCAGCGGCACCTTTAGAACAAATGCCATCTCTTTTTTCTCGATGTCACTGATACCTGCCAGACGCTCCTCAAACCATTCATCTGCATGAGTCTGCTCCAGATAATAAATATATCCTTCCAGACCATACAGCATCCTTTTTGCATCGTAATAACCGATCTTTAAATTCTGCTGGCTCCTCTTGCTGTCGAATTCAATAATACTTCCCAGGCCCACTCTCGGCCCGATATGATACTTCTCACTGTCATCCGGCATCTTCACCCGCGGTTCACGGCCCGGTCCGTAAATACGGATTTCTATAATATCGGAATATCCCCGTCTGACCAGTGACTTCAACGGAACATTGTTTACCACACCTCCGTCAATGTAACGCTTGCCATGCAGTTTTTCATTCTTAAAGCCCAAAAGGTAGGCACTCGCAAGCAGAAAATCCTCCAGCATCCCCTCCGGGATATCATCCAGACTTAGATCCAGCTCTTTAAAATCTGTCAGGGAAAATGTAAGGAGACAAAACTCCTTCCCGGAAGAACGGATCTTCTCCTCATCGATCACCTCATGGATCATCTTCCTTAGCGGGGTCACATCCACACCCCCATCTGCCAGCTTCTTCCAGATTCCTGCGATTACCTCTGTAAACTTGTTCTCATGACTGAACAGACGCTCCATCCAGTCATCATCCACATCCATAACCTTGGAAAATGTCATCTCACTCCAGATCTTCTCCGCATTCTCCACGTCATCCATGCAGATCAGGGCACCATTCAACGCGCCCACGGATGTTCCTGCAACTGCATTGATTTTTATGCCGGCTTCCTTCAATGCCTTCCATGCCCCTATCTGATAGGCGCCCCTGGCACCGCCGCCGTCCAGGACAATTCCGTATTCCTTGGATGTATCTAATAGTACTTCCATACGCTCACCTCGATTTATGATAGTATACTATATTCTGATACAAAAATGCAACTTTATTGAAGGTTCCCGCAAAAAAATACGCAGACAGGCACCTCCCGAAAGAAGTGCCTGTCCTGTATAAATCTCAAACCCTATCCAGCCTGATTCCCTTATCTTCGATGATCTGTACCCACTCATCAGAAAGCCCCGTATCCGTTATGATCCTGTCAAACACATCCAGATCCGTCAAAAAGCAGGGTTTGATCACCCCAAATTTACTGGAATCTGCAAGCAGTATTTTTTCCGCCCCTGACTGGATGATCGTCTGTTTGATCTCCAGCTCATAATTATTCATGCAGGTGACCCCCATGGTATCATGAACACCTGCAGCAGATGCAAAAACCTTTGTTGCCCTGATATTTTTGATCAGAGTGATATTCTCTGCTGATTCAAACAGGGTGGTATCGGGATGATAATAACCGCCGCCAAAAATTATGGAGATATTGGGATTATTGCATATCTTATTAAGAATATTCAGATTACAGGTAAATACTGTCATCTTCGTATCCTTCGCAATATTATCCGCCAGATATTCCACCGTTGATCCATTATCAATGATAACGCAGTCGTCCGGCTGTATCAGAGATGCGGCAAACTTCCCAATACGCTCTTTCTCCTTCGCATGGGCGCGTGTAGCCATGGAGAGCTGATATGCATCTTCTTCCTTATCCTGCACATATTGGGTATTCAGAACAGCTGCACCCGGTATATCCAGAATCACATTCTTGGCTTTGAGTGTGTCCATATCCCTGCGCACAGTCATCTCAGAGACATCCAGCATCTGTGCCAGATCACGGATCGTAGCGCCATTCTGTTTTTTTAATATTTCAATTAACCGGTTTAATCTTTCATCTTTTTTACTCAAAAGAAATACCTCTCACTCTTCAATTTCCCGCCGAGAACACGTTATCACACCGACTTCATTATACCACAAATACTAAGCTCGTAAAATACCTCGCTAAGGATTTGGGTATATGTCTTACTACAGTGCGCAATAACCGCACTAAGTGCGAACATTATATCACATCCGCTGGTTTCTTACAAAAACTTTTCTCGTATGCGCTCTGCAATAGCTTCGGCGGTAAAACCATACTTCTCAAATAGCTGTGCTGCAGGTGCCGATGCCCCGAAACCGTCCATTGTGATGTAACAACCGTTTACCCCCACGTATCTGCCCCAGGACATACTGCTCCCGGCTTCTACCACTGCGCGTTTTGTAACATCGAAAGGCAGTACAGACTCCTTATATGCCTCATCCTGCTCCTCAAATAAGTCCAGACACGGCATGCTCACTACCCTGACAGAACTGCCCTCCTGCTCCAGTATCTCAGCAGCCCCAAGAGCAGCCGCTGTTTCTGAACCGGTTGCGATCAGAAGGATATCCGCCTTCTCCCGGGACTCCTTCTTTAGTACATATCCACCTTTAAGTGCTTCCCTGCCTGTGTTTTCAAGCACCGGCAGATTCTGCCTGGATAGTACCAGACAGGTCGGTGTCCTAAGAGAAGTCAGGGCCGAATACCAGGCTGCCTTTGTTTCCATCTCATCCGCAGGCCTAAACACATGCATATTAGGAAGCGACCGCAGCATAGTCAGCTGTTCCACAGGTTCATGAGTTGGTCCGTCTTCCCCAACACCGATACTATCATGGGTCAGAACAGAAATCAATGGCAGCCCCATCAAAGATGACAGTCTCAGCATCGGTTTCATATAATCCGCAAACACAAAAAAGGTGGCTGCATAGGTGCGAAGACCACCATGCAGAAGAATCCCGTTAGCGATCGCCGTCATGCCCATCTCCCGGACCCCGTAATGTATATTTCTTCCCTCCGGGCAGACTGCAGAGAATTCTTCCTCGCCATTTAGGACTGTTTTATTCGACGGACCAAGGTCGGCCGAACCTCCGATCAGGTTCGGAAGCTGATCCTTAACCTCATTTAAGATCCTTCCGGAAATACTTCTCGTTGCCTCTGCCTTGCCTGTTCTCCCCCAATACTTTTCCACATCCAGAACCTGCGCCGGACGCTCCTCATGATAATATTCTTCCAGCTCTGCCTTTAGGTCAGGATATTTCTTCCCGTATTCTTCAAACATCTGCTGCCAGAAATACTCTTTTCCGGCGCCCATGCGGGCCAGCGCCCGGTAGTGTTCATATACCTCCTCAGGTACGGCAAACGCTTCTTCCAAAGGCCAATTCAGAGATTTTCTCAGGATTTTTACATTTTCCTCCCCCAAAGGTTCTCCGTGTGCACTGGCCTTTCCTTCTTTTGCAGGGACTCCAAACCCAATCTTCGTTAGGATTTTAATAAAAGAAGGCTTATTCTTTTCTGCTTTCGCCCGCTCGATCGCCTGACCGATCGCCCGGGGATCATTTCCCTCTTCTACACATAAGACCTGGAACCCAAATGCTTCAAACCTTTTTTCCACGTCTTCGGTAAACGCAATATCCGTACTTCCCTCTATTGTAATGGAATTGGAATCATATAAAACAATCAGTTTATCCAAATGATCCGTCCCGGCGAAGGACATCACTTCTGATGAAATTCCTTCCATCAGGCATCCGTCCCCGCACAGCACAAATGTATAATGATCAAAAACAGGATACCCTTCCCTGTTAAACCTTGCTGCCAGATGTTTCTCAGCCAGTGCCATTCCAACTGCCATACCAAGTCCTGCACCCAGCGGCCCTGTTGTGGCTTCCACACCAACAGTATGCCGGTATTCCGGATGCCCCGGTGTCAAAGAATCCAGCTGTCTGAAATTCTTTAGATCTTCCACCCCCAGATCTCCATATCCAAACAGATGCAGAAGGGAATACAGCATAGAAGAGCCATGCCCTGCCGACAGAATAAACCGGTCCCTGTTCATCCAGTCTGGATCTGCCGGATTGTGCTTCATCTGATGTGCCCATAATTCATAGGCGATCGGAGCTGCTCCAAGCGGAAGCCCCGGATGGCCTGAGTTCGCCTTCTGTACCATATCTGCGGATAAAATCCGAATAGCATTTACTGCTGTTTTTTCTAACTGCTCATTCATGCTGCTTTCTCCTTTTTCTTTTTATGTCCGATAACTCCCATTACCTTAAGTTTTGTTGTATAAGAGCTGACTGCCAGTGCCAGGATCGCAAACAGGAACGGGAACATCTGAATGATCGAAGGGGAAATATTCATCCCCACCAGCTCGATCCTGATCCCTATCGCATCCGCAAGACCAAAAAGTAACGTTACTAATGAAGAAAATACCGGATGTGCATTTCCAAAAACGAGTGCCGTAAATGCATTGAAGCCTCGGCCCTGAATCATATTTTCTGAAAACTGTGAAACAGAAATCGTCGATAAATATGCCCCCGCAAGACCTGAGAGTGCACCCGATATCAAAACAACCTGCCATTTTACCAGTGCAGGCTTAATTCCTGCAGTCCTTGCCGCAAGCTCAGATTCGCCCACTGCACAGATACTAAGGCCGATCTTTGTTTTGAACAGCATGATATAAATCACAATGATCAGAAAGATCGCAAAATAGGTTACGATACTCTGTCCGCTGATACATTTCAAGATCGGAATATCCTTAATGACAGGAATGTGGATCATCTCAAGCTTATTTATTTTATCCGGGCTGTATGCCCCCTGTACCTCAAACATCGCCCTGAGAAGGTATGACGTAAGTCCTGCTCCCAGCATGTTCATGGCAATACTGGCTATAATATTATCCGCCTTGAACTTCGTAATGAATAGTGCAAACAATGCACTGTACAAAGCCCCTGCCAGAACAGCGCCTAAAAGACCTGCCCACACGCTGCCTCCTGTGAATGAAACGACTGCGATCGCCGCAAATGCCCCCACAAGAGAGAATCCCTCCAACGCGATGTTAAAGACACCTGCCCGCTGACACAAAAGACCGCCCAGCGCCATCAGCATCAAAGGAGTGGCAATCCGTATCATGGATGCCAATGTATCAGAAATTACTGCTATATTCATCTTATCTACCTCCTTCTTTCACCGATGTTTTTTCTGCTGCCCTGCGTTTCAGCTTCGGTATCACAAATTTCGCACTGATCGTAATAAATATGATCGCCGTTACGATATCTGTCACCGCGGATGGGACATCTGTAATCCTCTCCATATTGATGCCGCCATTTTTCAATGCTCCAAAGAAAATTCCTGAGAATAATACCCCGATCGGGTTGTTATTCGCCAACAGAGAAACCACGATGCCGTCAAACCCAAAATCAGGATTAAAGCCTGCCAGAAGTCTGTGCTGAACCGCTGTCACCTCTACCGCTCCGATGATCCCTGCGATCGCGCCGCTCATTGCCATCACCTGCAGAATTGTTTTCTTAGGTTTCATTCCTGCGTATTTTGCAAGAACAGGATTTGAACCGACGATCTTGATCTCGTGGCCGAATGCAGTTCGAAAGAAAATAAAGGTCAGGATCCCCATGACAATAAGCGCTATGTAAAATCCAATATTTGCTGATGATGGTTCAAAAAATGAAATTCGCGGGAGCCATGTATTCTCACCCAAAACGGCGCTGGCATTTAAGTTTGTCCCTGCCTCCGGGTCACGAAGCGGACCTGTCACCAGGTATTCTACATAAAGAGCAGCTATGAAATTCAAAAGGAGTGTGGAGACAACCTCATTCGTATCCAGATACACCTTCATTAAAGCTGGGATCATCGCGAACAACGCACCTGCTGCCATGGCCGATAAGAATACAAGTAAAAGCGCTATACCATGGTTCATCCCCTTCGGGATATTGACTGCCACCGCAGTTGCCGCTGCTGCTCCTATATACAGCTGGCCGTCCACACCAAGGTTAAACACCTCCGCTTTATAAGTGACACAGATCGCAAGCCCTGCAAGCACCAGCGGGGTTGCCCACCTGATGGTTCCCGCCACATCTACCGTCAGGCCTTCCACGATCCCGTTTACGATCGCCAATGGCTCGTAGCCGGAAACTGCCAGAAAGACTGTTGCGAGGATCAATGCCACGATAATAAGACCGATCTGTTTTCCAACAACCCCTGCTGCCGATAAAATCCTGTTATTTTCTTTATTTTTCATCGTTATCACCGCCTTGCCTCCTTGCACCTGTCATATAGACTGCAATGGTTCTTTCATCTGCCTCTCCGCGCTTAAATTCTGCCATGATCTCTCCCTCATACATGACCAGTATCCGGTCAGAAAGAGAAAGGATTTCATCCAATTCAGCACTGACTAGCAGCACACCCCGTCCTGAATCACGTACTTCGATGATCTTGTGGTGAATGGACTCGATCGCTCCGATATCCACACCTCTGGTGGGCTGCGCTGCGATCAGAAGATCTGGGTCCGCCTCCATTTCACGGGCAAAGATCACCTTCTGCATATTGCCTCCCGAGAGAGTTCCCAGTTTATAATCAGAATCCGGTGTCTTCACCCCAAAATCTTTGCATAAAGCTTCTGATAACGCATGAAGCTTCTTGTTATCCAGAATCCCACTCTTACAGTAAGGCTTCTGGTAATACCGATTCAGGATCAGATTATCCCGGATCGTACAGTTCGTCGCACTTCCCATTTTCAAGCGGTCCTCCGGGATATGGGACATCCCATTTTCTCTTCTCTGCCTCACGTTCTGTGCAGTCACATCTTTTTCTTTGAAAATGACTTGTCCGCCGGTTGGCTTAAGCATGCCGGACACGACCTCGATCAGTTCCGTCTGTCCGTTTCCTTCTACACCAGCGATCCCGACGACTTCTCCTCTGGCTACATGGAAGCTGATCCCGTTTAAGGCCGGAAGGCCTCTCTGGTTCAATGCCCGGACATCTTTTACTTCCAGCACATTTTCTCCCGGGTCATATTCCTTTCTTGAAATCTCCAGGTTGACCTTCCTTCCGACCATCATGTCAGATAGACCTTCTGTATTCGCTTCAGAGGTATCCAGGCTCCCTGTGACAAGACCTTTTCGCATGACAACGATCTTATCCGTAATCGCCATTACCTCGCGCAGCTTGTGTGTGATAAATATGATCGCACATCCCTTTGACTTTAACAGCCTGAGAACCTCCAGAAGCTTATCCGTTTCAGTCGGTGTCAGTACAGCGGTCGGCTCATCCATGATCAATATCTTTGCCTCGCGGTATAAGGCCTTGATGATCTCTACCCTCTGTTTCTCGCCTACAGAAAGCTGGTACACTTTTTCATCCAGGCTGACAGGAAGATCATAGGTATCCATGATCTCCTGGATCTTCTCTTTTGCTTCCTTTGTATCGATCAATCCATTTTTTGTTGGTGCTTTTCCCAGTATAATATTTTGTAAAACACTTAAGTTCGGCATCAGCATGAAATGCTGATGTACCATTCCAATCCCCAGCTTAATCGCCATATTGGGCGACTGGATCCGGACTTCCTTTCCGAATAATTTGATCACACCTAAGTCCGGTTCCATCATACCGTACAGCATATTCATCATTGTAGATTTTCCGGCACCGTTTTCCCCGATCAGACCAAGTATCTCACCTTCATTTACGCTTAAGGACACCTTGTCATTTGCGACTACGCCGGGAAAGAATTTTGATATATTCAACATTTCAACCGCTACTGCCATAATATCCTTCCTCTTCTACTTCCTTAGTTTTGCACTCATCTTAACTTCGCCCGTTTCGTCCCATTCTTTTAATATCTTCATCGCCTCTGCCGCCGCCAGGCAAGCTTTCTCCTCGCCGCCGTTATCTCCCCATCTGTCAAGCACACGGTTGGAGATCACAGAAAGGATCGCTCCCATCCTCATCTCATGCAGATAACCAACAACAAACTGTCCGGAAGTCTCCATCTCTATATTGGTCACGCCTGCTGTGGTAAGATCCGGGATGATCTTCTCTGCAAATGACGGCCAATATCCGCTTTTATCCTCATTCAATGGGCGGCCCTGTCCGATGTAGAAGGAGCCGACTGTATAATCAAGTCCCAGTCCATAGCGAAATCCTAACCGCTCACAGGCCTCCATCAAAGCCATGACTACATAGGTGTTTGCAAATGCCGGGAATTCCGGTTCTACATAGGTAGCCGAGGTGCCGTCTTTCCTCACACATGCAACCGGTATGATCAGGTCTCCCAGATCAAACTGCGGAACAATACATCCGGTTGTCCCCACTCTGATACAGGTGTGAACACCCAGTGTATTTAACTCGTGAAGGCAGATCTCTGAACTTGGCCCGCCGATCCCCGTTGAGGTACAGGCCATCTCCGTGCCCTTATATTTTCCTGTCACTGTCTTATATTCTCTGTAGGATGCCACCTCTTTTACATCCTCCCAGTTCTTAGCAATTTTCAGTGTCCGTTCCGGTGCTCCCGGCAGGATCACATATGGCGGAACATCGCCCGGTTTTAACTGCAGATGATAAACGCCTTCATTTTCAGCCTTTGGAGCTGAAGCCTTATTGATTTTTTCTTCCATAATGAATCTCCCTTCACAGGTCTTTTATTATCAATTCTTCTGTATTCGCCGTTTTTTATAGAAGCTGCCCGATTTAAGCCGCAGCTATCCGTATCCCTGCCGGTATGGTACCTTTGCTTAAAGGGCAGCCTTTCGTCATCTTACCTATTCTGCTGAAGCCTTGATCGTATCCCAGTTTGGCACATCTGTGATAAATGGCACCTTTAAAGAACCATCTTTAATCTGTTCTTCCAACTTCTTTGCCTCTTCGATCGCTGCTGTCATTGCATCTTTATACTCTGAGTTATTGTCTGCAAATCTCTGGAAAGAATCCCAGTCCATAAAGTAACCGCCGTTGGTAAGGTCACGGATTCCGTGTTCTCCTCCCGGATATTCTCCCTTTTCTAACATCTCGATCGCTTTGTAAACAGTGTCACCAAATCCGATCCCTTCAATGCCGTAGAACCCGTCATATGTGTCATAGTAATCGCTGATCTCACCTGCACACAGGATACCGGCATCCTTGCATGCCTCTACCACACCTGCATTGGATGCACCGGAGTCTGTCTGAACAACATCACAGCCCTTGGAGATCATAGCGCTTGTGATCTCTTTTGCCTTTGCCGGATCCTCATAGCTTCCTACATATGAAAATTCAACCGTTGCATCCGGATTAGCAGCTTTTACCCCCATCATAAACCCATTTCCCTCTGCATTCGGTGTCGGTTCTTCTGCGCCTACCACAAAACCGACATGATTTGATTTTGTCAATTTTCCTGCAATATAACCGCCGAGATAAAATGCGCCTTCGCCGTGGAACTCTGTATCCCAGATATTGTCATACTTTTCACTGCCATCATTGATCGTCTGGAAAATAGCTGCATACTTTGTATCCGGATATTCCTTTGAAACAAGCTTTGTCGCATCTGTCATATATGCATATGTTGTTACGATCAGATCGTATCCGGCCTTTGACATGGCACGTACGTCTTCCTCATACTTTGATGCTTCTGCTGATTCCAGCTTCTTGATCTCTACGCCAAAATCTTTCGCTGCCTGATCCGCACCTTTTGCAAGGTCATCCATAGAGGCCTTGTCACCGAATTTCTGGTTTACGACAAGCGCTACTTTTAACTTCTTTTCTCCCTTGTCTCCTCCGTCGTCAGAAGAAGCCGGATCTGATTTCTTTCCGCATCCCGCCACAAGCCCGACTACCATCATTGCTGCCAGCATCACTGCCAATACTCGTTTTTTCATAACTTTTATCCTTCCTTTTTCTTTTTCTATGAAGAAAGTGCCTTCGCTATTTTTTCAGAAGCCCGCTGCACTTTTTCCATGACATTATGAAGATCTATGGTCTGTAAGACCCCGTTCTTTACCACATGTCTTCCGTCCACAAATACGTCCGTCACATCACGGCCTGTCGCATTATAGACAAGTGCGGAGGTCACTGTCTCCATCTCTCCCATAAGCAGAGGCTGCATATGGGGCACTTTAGTCTCAATCAATATAAAATCCGCCTTTTTTCCTGCTTCGATGGTTCCATAATCCTTTTCCAATCCAAAACACTTTGCTCCGTTGATCGTGGCCATATCGAGGATATCCGTTTTCTTTAGGCTTCGGATGCCGCTGTTCACTGTATGGAGCAGCGACATTCCCTTCATCTCACGGAAAATATCATTGGAGTTATTCCACATTGCTCCGTCTGTTCCCAGGCACACCGTTACCTTTTGCCGTACCATTTCCGGTATTGGTGCGATCCCATCCTGGATCTTCATCTCACACAGCGGTGTATTGACCACTCTCGTCTTGGTCCGAGCGAGCCGTCTTATCTCATCTTTTGAGGCATACACCACATGAGAACCCAGCAGATGGCCTCCCAGCAGTTGATTCTGATCTAAGAAATCAATCGCGGTCGTGTTGTACTTTTCCTTTATGATCTCCTGTCTCCATGTATTTTCTGCCAGATGGCAGGTAAGCAGCATCCCTCTTTTTGCGGCTGTTTTATGGATCCTTTCGAGCCGTTCCTTTTCATAGTCTTCCTCAGAGATCCCGCCGAGTACCGGTATGAACCCGTTCTCACTGCAGTTTTCTATGAAGTCCTCAAGAAATTGTTCCGTTATAAATTCATCCGGTTTTTGGAAATCTGCACGGATATCCTCCGCCAAAGCACCTCTGATACCAACCTCCTTCATCGCCCGGACAGAATCCTTTCCCAAGCCCCAATACATATTTTCCATAATAAAGGTCGTGCCGGATAGTAGAGCCTCACAATATGTAAGCTGTCTTGAGTAAAATCTGTCTTTGTCATCAATCAGAGTGTAAAACCAGCCTGTATCAGCAAATCGATGATTCTGTTCCAGCAATGTCAGATCATCCCCAAGCCCGCGCGCCAGTGTCATGTCACCGTGGCAGTGCCCGTTGACAAGTCCGGGCATAAGGATCTTCCCCCCTGCATCTATAAAGATCTCACAATCCTCTTCTTTTAATTTTCCCTCTGTCACTGTCTCGATACGTCCGTCAGACATGCCCACAGAGCCGATAAACGGACGATATCCATTGTGCGCCGAGACAATGACTGCTCCGCTGATACCCGTTTGAAATTTCATACCCTCACCTACTGTGCCATTCTATAGATTGCTTCTACATCATCGGCATTCAAAGATTTAATTCCTCCAATATTACCGAATCTGCATGCATCTTCTGCCATCTTTCTGAATTTCTCATCTGTCTCGACACCGATTTCCCTTAACACTGTCGGTGCACCCATAGACTGGAAGAACTCCTGTAATCTTTGAATCCCCTCCAAAGCCGTTTTCTCCTGATCATAAAAGTCTACTTCTACATCGAATACACGGTTTGCAAATTGGACGAATCTCGGAAGGTTTTCCTTATACACATATTTTGCCCAGCAGGGAAACAACACAGAAAGTGTAGAACCGTGAACCGCATTATACTGTGCGCTTAACTGTGCTCCGATCGTATGCGTTGCCCAATCCTGGTTTCTTCCCGTTGCAAGCAGACCGTTGTGCGCTACCACTGCGGTCCACATAAACTCCGCACGGGCATTGTAATCATCCAGGTCCTGCATCAGAGTACGGGCGTTCACCAGAATCGACTTCATCACACCTTCACACAGATAGTCTGTCAGGTTGACATTGACAGAGCTGGAAAAATACCTTTCCATCACATGAGAAAACATATCGATGATCCCAAATACAGTCTGTCTCTTCGGAATCGTCAGCGTCAGATCCGGATTCATCAAGGTAAAAGCCGGTCTCAAAAAATCTGCCATTACATCTGCGCTCTCACCCGTCTCTGGATTATTCAGGACGCTTCCATTGCTTCCTTCACTTCCCGTTGCCGGAAGAGTCATCACTGTGCCAATAGGCAGTGCTTCTGTGGGTACCGCTGTTTTACGAAAGAAATCCCAGACATCACCCTCGTACTTTGCTCCAAGAGCAACAGCTTTCGCCGTGTCGATCACACTTCCTCCGCCTACGGCCAGAACGCAGCCAATCTGTTTTGACTTACACAGCCTGATCCCTTCCCTGACAAGCCCTACTTTTGGATTCGGTTCTACACCCGGCAGCTCATAATAAGTCACCCCTGCTGATTTCAGCGCTTCAATGATCCTTCCATGAAGACCTGATTTATACATATATCCGTCTCCATAATGCACAAACAGCACATTGTCGGAAAACCGTTTAATTTCCCTGCCGCAAAGCTGGTCTGCGTCCTTATCCAATATAAATTTCGTAGGTGACATAAATTCAAAACTATCCATATCTTTACCTTACCTTTCCATCTCTTTCAAAAAAGAGGTCCCTGTCTTAAATTCATACCCGAAATATTGGGCTATCGTTGCTGCGATATCCGAAAAAGTACTTCGGACGCCCAGATCGACACCTGCTTTTAATCGTTTTCCATATACTACGATAGGAATATACTCACGGGTATGATCCGTTCCCGGTGTGGTAGGATCACAGCCATGGTCTGCTGTGATAAGAAGAATGTCCTCCTCTTCCATCAGGTCTATCATATCGGGCACAAAGGTATCAAAATACTCCAGTGCTTCTGCATATCCTTCCGGGTTGTTGCGGTGTCCATAAAGCATATCGAAATCCACCAGATTTACAAAGAGAAGTCCGTCAAAGCTTGTCTTCAAATACTTAAGCGTCGCCTGTATCCCTTCCCGGTTATTTTTCGTATGATTGATCTCTGTTAATCCGCGTCTGTTAAAAATATCCTCGATCTTTCCGACTCCGATCACATCCCGCCCGTTTTCACTGAGCATGTCTAACACCGTATATCCCGGCGGGTCGACCGAGAAATCCTTTCGGTTCTCTGTACGGTAATAATTACCGGTTTCCCCCGTAAAGGGCCTGCAGATCACCCTGCTCACGGTATCATCTCCTGTCAGAAGCTCTCTGGCTGTCCGGCAGATTTCATACTGTCTCTTTAATGGAATTACACTTTCATGCATTGCAATCTGCATCAGGCTGTCTGCGGAAAGGTAGACGATCGGATATCCTGTCTTTACATGTTCATCTCCAAGTACCTTTATGATCTCTGTACCCGATGCCGGATAATTCCCGATTACTTTTGTTCCAATACGCCTCTCCAATTCCTCTATAATCCGCGGAGGGAACGATTCTCCAAACACCTTAAAAGGGGTCTTCACGGTAAGGCCTGCAATCTCGAAATGTCCATTGGTCGTATCCTTCGCCTTTCCAAGTTCTGCCGCCTTTCCAAAACAGCCTGCCGGATCGTCAACAGGAGGAAGTCCCGTTCCCTGAATATTGAACATTCCAAGCCTTTTTAAATGGGGAATATTTAAGCCGCCTCTGAATTCGTTTACATGCTTCAACGTATTTGTTCCTACATCATTGAACTCTGCGGCATCCGGCAGCTCGCCAACCCCAACACTGTCCAACACAATTATCGTAAACTTTGGCATGTGTGCCTCCTAATCTAAAGCTTCATCTAACAGTCCGGGTCCATTGCCCTCTTCCCATGCAAACACTTCCCAGACATTTCCTTCAAAGTCCTGGAAATAAGCCGCTCTGGAGCCAAATTCATAGGTAGTCGGCTCTTTGATACAGTTTACTCCGTTTGAAATCAGTTCATTTGAGATGTCATCCACATCTTCCAGCCTGGGAACCTTTACCGCGATCATGAAATGATGTCCGTCCCCATCAATATATTTGTGGTCGACTACCTCGCAAAGTCCCTTTTTGTCCCAGAGTGTAACCGCAGTCCCATGGAATTCGAATTCTGCATAATTCGCATGTTCTGGATCAGGCTGAAGCCTTTTTACCTTGAATCCGAATTTCTCTGTATAGAATTTAAGTGCTCCCTGAAAGTCCTTCACAAATAAGCAGATATCATTAATTTTAGTCAACATTTCCAACTTGCCCATATACCTGATGCACCTCCATCATTATTCTTATAGAACGTTTATTTACCGGCTGTCTCCAGAATACAAAACTCATCGTCTGCTGATTTTATACAAAAAGGAGGCCCCATATCTGCTATAGTGCCTCCCTTCCACATTACTTCTCACCATTTGCAGCGTTCATAAATCTTCTTTGATATGTAATAATTTGCGGTGCCGATGTATTCTGTGCCAGATAACTTGGTTCTGTGGTAATTACGATCCTGTCCGTCATATCCTTGAACTCGTCTTCTGTCATCAGTTTATCGAGTTCGGGATACATTCTTGATCCTTCAATGCTGCAGATAATCAGTCTGGTGTCATCCAGATTCGAATTCCGAAGCATTCTTAAATTATGTCTCACGCCGTCCATGCCGTCGAACCCTTCCCGCTCGTTGATCTTTCTGTATTCCACGGTCTCTCTTGCGATCTTTTCTACAAGGCGGAGGTCTGCGTTTGTATCATCCTTAGAGAGGAAGTCCCACTGGATCATAAAGTTACGGAGCTCCTGAAGGAATCTGTCATCGTATGTCTTCTGATAAGCAGTCAACATGCCATTAATGTAAGTAGTCACACCGAAACGCTGACGTACGAAACTGTTAATGAAGTATGGTTTTGCCTGCAATGCCATTCCTGTCTGCCACGGTTCAAACATCAAGGTATAGTTTACTCTAAAGCCATGTTCTTTCATCTTTAATGCCAGATTATGTCCATAGAGATAATCCTTTGTTGCAGCCTGGTTCCACCGTGTGGACAGCTTCTTATCTCCCACCAGCAGATCACCTACATTTGCAGCATTCACCGGTCCTGTATGAGGGATCTTGATGACCATACGGTAGTCCGAGAACATTTCTCTGAATTCCTCTGCCTCCTCAAGGATCTGGTTAAAGTCTGCAAATGGATTGTTTACCTCCACACTGATATCACATCCTGGTCCTAAAATGTCAGCGATCTCCTTCATAACCTCATTTCTGGTCTTGAATTTCTTCCCGATATTCGCTTCCGGGTTATTGATAAATAAATCATAGATGATCCCTGGATTACAGGTCAGATTACCGATCAGATGTTTGATCGGTTCTACTTCATACGGATTCGCTGTGTCCGCTGAATAAATAAACTTTGTAGGTCTTTTCTTTCCATTTTTATCATACGATATATTTCTCACCAGATCTATTTCCAATATTTGGTTTTCTTTCATGTTGTATTCAATCTTAAATCCCGCCGGTGTCTCGCCGGCCGGAACCTTAAACAGATCAATCACGTCCTTAAATCTGTCGCTGACTCCAATGTATCTCACCGTTTTTTGTAAGAATTCATATTCCTCAAGACTGATATTCTGATGAAGTGCTCTTCTTACATAACCCTCATCACTGGATATGATCTGAATATCTCCGCTCACAAGAGAAGCCAAGCTATAATTAACTGTCTGCATAACACCCTCCACTATTTCAACTCTTCCAGATATTGACTGTACTCTTCCACTAATTTACCTGCACTTCTTGTCCCTACAAGGCTGACCTCCATATGTTCAAACATATGTAAGACTGCCGGCATTGTAAATGTTCTTGGTACGCCTGAAACTTTGATCTTCGTATTGCCTGACAGATTTTCCTTCATGATCTTAACCTGATCCATTGTCGGAAACGCCTGGGAACCCGTTGCGGTCTTCACATAGGTAACTCCGCATTCGCAGCAGATCCTTGTAAGCTCTGCAATCTCCTCATCTGTAAGGAATCCGACCTCAAAAATCAGCTTTGTATCACATCCGTCACCACAGATCCTTACAAATTCGCTGATCTCATGCCGTACCAGATCGTAATTCTTATCTTTGACAGCTCCAATATTGACCACCATATCACAGGCAGTACATCCCAGCTTTACCATCTCCTCTAATTCAAACAATTTTGCCTTTGTGGACATCGCACCATATGGGAAACCAATTACTGCACTCGGTCCTACATCTGTTCCCTTCAATTCTTCTACCACAAGCTCTGCCCAACAGGAATTGACATTCACTGCATTCACATGATACTTTTTAGCAATATCACATGCCTTAATAATATCTTCCTTTTGTAAATTTGGTGCCAGATATGCCAAATCTAAGTGTTTTGCAAATTCATTTACTGTCAACATTGTAATTCCTCCTAAAATTAAACTTTCCCTTATATTGATGCGCATTTACAATATATTGTTTGTTACAATGTCAATATACCACTCTGATTTTGTTTTGTCAATCACATTTGTTATAATAATTACATTAAATTCACATTTTTAGTTGTTTTAAATGTATGTATTATAACATTTGTTCCAACATTATTTTCTTTTTATCACATTTTTACATTTATACCATCTTGTTTGTCGGTGTTTTCACATTTTTGAATATTAAAAAAGCAGCCAGATTTCTTTGGCTGCTTTTCTCATACTCTTTCCTATCTTCATAGCGGATATTATAAGCTCGCTTCGCACTATTACCTGCGTCTCTGCCTGCTCACCTCAAACATCAACACCGTAGCCGCAACTGCCGCATTCAGTGATTCCACCTGCCCGGCCATGGGGATCCTGACCCAGGTATCCGCACAGTCCGCTACTTCCTGCCTCAGCCCATTTCCTTCATTGCCGATCAGAAATGCGGTTCCCTGCCTGTAATCCTCCTGGTCATAAGCATTCTTTCCATCCAGATGCGCTGCATAAACCTTCACACCATGCTTTTTCAGCGTTTCAATTCCGCCGATCACATCCTCCACATAAACAAACGGCATCCGATAGACTGCTCCCATCGTGGAACGGATTGTTTTTGGATTATAAATATCCACACAGTCTTTACTCAGCAAAATGCCCGTTACTCCGGCCGCCTCCGCTGTTCTGAATATCGTCCCCAGATTCCCCGGATCCTGAAGGTTATCCAGAACTAGAATATGGGGCTCCTTCTTTTTTAACATCTCCTCCAGCTGATAGTCCATCTGCCGGACTACGGCCAGAATCCCCTGAGGTGTTTTTGTATCTGACACATAAGCAAATACCGTGTCAGACATAACCTCCGGAACCACTTTAAGCACTTTTAACTCCTTTTCATGTTTCCGAAAATAAGTCTCCGAAACGTACAGCTTTTTCAGCCTCTCCCCCGGTGTTTCCATTACCATCCTGCTTCCCTCTGCCAGAAAAACACCGGCCTGGTTCCTTGCCCTGCCTTTTTTCTGCAGCTGCAGCAGCTCCTTCACCCGTTGATTGCTCGTACTTGTAATCATATCTTTTATCCTCACTTCATTGCATGGAACTTCGCCAAAACGTCATTGGCGCCGATCACAATGATAATACACTCCTCTGGCAGCGGTTCGTGAGGGTCAAATGTAACATCCACTTCTTCCCCTCTCATAATACCCACTACGTTTAAGCCATATCTTTCTCTCACCTTTAGTTCTGCCAGACTCTTTCCTACCCAATTTTCAGGGATCACAGTCTCTGCCATACTATATTCTGATGAAAGCTCGATCCAGTCTGTGAATGCAGTTGAAACCAGGCTCTTTGCCACCCTGCTTCCCATATCCCGCTCCGGGTATACGATGGCATCCGCCCCGATCTTCTCCAGAATCCTTCCCTGAAGCTCATCCCTGGCCTTCGCAAGCACATAAGGAATCCCGATCTCCTTTGCCGCTATCGTTGCCATGATACTGGCCTCCAGATTCTCGGACACCGCTACGACCGCCCCGTCCAGGTTCTTGCCGCCCAGTGATACAAGTGCATCCGGGTCTGACACATCAGCCCGCATGGCATAAGCCACTAAGTCGGAGATCTCCTGCACCTTCTCATATGATTTATCTACTACAAACACATCACAGCCCAGGCTTTCCAATGTCAGTGCCACACTGCGTCCAAAACTGCCCAGACCTAATACTGCATATTGTTTTTTCATTGATTCTCTCCTAATCGATGTTCATTCTTTCTAAACTAAAACAGATATTCAAAATCCTCTTCTCTGCTTTCTCATATCCATTTTCTTATGGCAGATGTCCTACCTGTTTCACATACCGTCCATCTTATCCCAGCATGATCCGCTTCTCCGGCAGATCCCGCAATTGTGCTCCTGTATCTGCCCTGCCTGCAAAAACAAGGGCCATCGTGATCGGGCCGATCCGGCCCACATACATCAATACCATCAGTACTGCCTGGCTTGCCCTTCCCAGTTCAGGTGTCAGATCTGCTGTCAGCCCCACCGTTGCCATAGCCGAGGTCGTCTCATACATGATCCGCAGAAAATCCACATGCGGTTCCAGCACCGTGATCAGGGTCACCCCTGACAGCCAGAAGAGAAACGTGATCAGAACGATTGCGATACCGGACCGTACAACAGATGGTTCAATCTTCCTTCCGAAGCATTCTGTATCTCTCTTCCCTTTTATGACACCGATACAGGTCAAGAGAAGCATCGCCACCGTAGTCGTCTTCACACCGCCCGCGGTTCCTGCCGGAGAGCCTCCCACAAACATCAGGATACACCCCAAAAGCTTCGAGCCCGGTGTCAGCCCTGCCTGTGAAATACTCGCAAAACCTGCCGTCCTTGTGGTCACTGACTGAAAGCCGGACGCCATTAATTTTTGTCCAAAATTTAGATCCCCCATCGTATCCGGATTATGGTACTCTAATATGAAAATTCCCAAAAATCCCGCCATAAGAAGGATCGCTGTCATTGTCAGCACGATTTTCGTCTGGAGCTTGAGTCTTGTAAAAAGCCGCCTTGCAGGCTGTTTGTTTCGAAGCACTTTTCTTGTATTCTGATAAATATCGTGCCATACAGTAAACCCAAGACCTCCCAGTACGATCAAAAACATGGTCGTAAAGCTGATGACCGGTGATTTCACATATTGCATATAGCTGCTGCTTCCGAGGATGTCAATTCCCGCATTACAGAAAGCCGAAATGGCATGAAAAACAGAAAAACAGATTCCTTTTACCACACCAAATTCCGGGATAAATTTGAGGGAATACAACAGAGCGCCGATCCCTTCCACCACAAACGTCCCTTTAAGGATCCTGATGATAAACTTCACCAGACCGCTTAATGTGTCCAAATTGTAGGTCTGCTGGATCACCACGCGTTCCTTCATTGTAATTTTCTTTTTGATAATGAGAAAAAAGGCCATCATGCAGGCAATCACCCCCAGGCCTCCCACCTGGATGAGAACCAGGAGGATCCCTTTCCCAAACACAGTAAACTGCGTCGCCGGGGTGATCGTTACCAAGCCAGTCACACACACCGCCGACACCGCTGTAAAAAGCGCATCAGCAAATGCGATGGGCTTCTCATTACTGACAGGCAGCCACAAAAGCAGGGCGCCCAGCAAAATAACGCCTAAGAACCCAAGTGCAATCTTCTGCATCGTGTTCAAGCCAATTTTTCGTAAGCTTTTATTCTTCATGTCATAACACCTTAAGTTTTATTCCAAGTCTATCTGATCTATCCGCAAAGCTGTGCTGGGATGCCAGTAAAAGGTCAGCGGCATCAGCTCCCGCCAACACCGCCTTCTTACGCAGTTCATTAAACCTTAAACCGATATCCCACTCCCCAGATCGTCTCAATATACTGCGGATGGGATGTATCATATTCGATCTTCTCCCTGATCTTCTTAATATGCACAGTTACCGTCGCGATATCCCCGATGGACTCCATATCCCAGATCTGTTTAAACAGCTCTTCCTTTGTATACACATGATTTGGATGGCCGGCCAGAAATGTCAGCAGATCAAATTCCTTCGTGGTAAAGGAACGCTCTTCCCCGTTGACCCATACACGTCTTGCTGTCGTATCGATCTTAAGCCCTCTGATCTCAATGATCTCATTCTCTTCCACATTGCTCCCGATCAGCCGCTCATAACGCGCCAGATGCGCTTTCACGCGGGCCACAAGCTCACTCGGACTAAAGGGCTTGGTCATATAGTCGTCTGCACCGAGTCCCAGCCCCCTGATCTTATCAATATCATCCTTCTTGGCCGAAACCATGATGATCGGTGTATTCTTTTGGTCACGCACCTGCCGGCAGATCTCAAAGCCATCCACTCCCGGAAGCATCAGATCCAGAATAATCAGGTCAAAATCCTCCTCCAGTGCTTTTTTCCTTCCTAATTCGCCGTCATTTGCCACGGCCACCTCAAAATTACTCAGCTCCAGATAATCCTTCTCCAGATCTGCGATACTTTCCTCATCTTCTACGATCAAAATCTTCTTACTCATCCACGGGTACCTCCTGATATTTTCTGATTACAAAATACATTGTTGTTCCTACCCCATCCTCACTGGTTGCCCAAATCTTTCCGCCATGCTCCTCCACGATCTTCTTAACGATAGAAAGTCCGATACCACTTCCACCCTTGGAAGAATTTCTGGAAGCATCCGTACGGTAAAATCTGTCAAATATATATGGCAGGTCTTTCGGGGCAATCCCTTTACCGTTATCTCCAAGCTCCACCTGGATAAAATCCCCTACATCCTTTAAATTCATAAAAATGGTTCCTTTCGGCTTATCCATATATTTCAGGGAATTAGTCACGATATTATTAATGACACGCCGAAGCTGTTCCGGATCCACGATCACCTTAGAATCTACTTCCACATAATTGCGGTAGGTAAACTCCACACCCTTTGCCTCCAGCTCCAGAGACAGATCCTCTGCGCAGTCACCAAAATACTGCATTGCTGAGATCGTTGTAAAATTATAAGGGATACGGTTCGTATCAATCTTAGAGTAAAGTGTCAGCTCATTGATCAAAAGATCCATCTCATTAGCCTTATTGTATATTGTTTTGATGTATCTGTCCATCTTTTCCGGCGTGTCTGCCACACCATCCATGATTCCTTCCACATACCCCTTGATCGCTGTGATCGGTGTCTTTAGATCATGCGAGATATTACTGATCAGTTCCTTGCTCTCCCTGTCGTACGAAACCTTCTCCTCCGCATTCGCTTTCAGGCGCAGGCGCATCTCCTCAAAATCCCGGCAGAGCATCCCGATCTCATCATCCGTCTCACTCCTGATTTCAAAATCCAGGTTTCCCTCCTTAATATTACGCGCGGCGATCTGCAGCCTGGAAAGCGGGACCGACACCGTCCTGTAGATCCAGTAGATCAAAAGCGCCGCGGTCAGAAATACGACCAGGAGGTACAGCTGCTGAATCTCGCCGACCTCCCCTGTACCAGCCGGTGCAAACGTATACATCGCAACGATCGCAAAAATCGTAGGAAGGATCATCACCGTCATAAATGCAAGGATCAGTTTCGTTTTAAGCTTCATAATATCACTCCTTGTTCAAAGGGGTCTGACCCCTTTGCGCTCCGTTTTCAGAATATTCTCAAAATTTAGGTTCCCTACTACTACAGAAAAGGCAGGCCCTTTTCCCGGTGCCTGCCTTTCTTATGTTTAACGCACCTGATACTGTTATATTACAGATATTTTTTCAATGCGTCAACTTTATCTAACTTTTCCCATGGTAAATTTAAGTCATTGCGGCCAAAGTGTCCATATGCTGCAGTCTGTTTGTAGATCGGCCTGCGAAGGTCAAGCATCTTGATGATCCCTGCCGGACGAAGGTCGAAGTTCTCACGCACGATCTCTACCAGCTTTTCATCGGACAAGACTCCTGTCCCGAAAGTTTCTACATTCACAGATGTCGGCTGTGCGACTCCGATCGCGTAGGAAAGCTGAACCTCACATTTCTTAGCGAGCCCTGCTGCCACGATGTTCTTTGCCGCATAACGTGCTGCGTATGCCGCAGAGCGGTCTACCTTCGTGCAGTCCTTTCCAGAAAATGCACCGCCGCCGTGACGTGCCATTCCGCCGTAGGTATCTACGATGATCTTTCTTCCTGTAACACCGCTGTCCCCGTGAGGTCCGCCGATCACAAAACGTCCTGTTGGGTTGATAAAGAACTTCGTATTTTCATCGATCATCTCTGCCGGAAGGATCTCGTCGAAAACATACTTCTTAATGTCTGCATGAATCTGCTCCTGTGTCACATCCGGGTCGTGCTGAGTAGATAATACAACCGCTTCCAATCTGGACGGAATACCATTTTCATCGTACTCTACAGTAACCTGTGTCTTACCGTCCGGGCGGAGATAAGGAAGTGTCCCATCCTTTCTGATCGCTGTCAGCCTTCTGGCAAGCTTGTGTGCCATAGCAACCGGATATGGCATATACTCATCCGTCTCATCTGTTGCATATCCGAACATCATTCCCTGATCTCCTGCACCGATCGCCTCGATCTCATCGTCTGACATCTTATGCTCCTTCGCCTCCAGAGCCTTGTCCACTCCGAGAGCGATGTCTGCCGACTGTTCATCAATAGCAGTCAGAACGCCGCATGTGTCCGCGTCAAATCCGTATTTTCCTCTTGTATACCCAATCTCGCGCACTGTATCTCGCACGATCTTCTGGATATCTACATATGCATTCGTTGTGATCTCACCCATGACCATAACAAGTCCAGTTGTTGTGCAAGTCTCACATGCTACACGGCTCATCGGATCCTCTGCAAGCAGAGCATCTAAGATCGCATCTGAAATCTGGTCGCACATTTTATCCGGGTGTCCTTCTGTTACTGATTCTGAAGTAAATAGTAATTTTTCCATAAGTTCTCTCCTTTTTGAAATCCTGGGATCGCTGCTTAACAGCCATCCCCCAGCTCTTTCTCTCCGGAGCCGTTTTCTTTAGCCGTCAAAATAAGTTGCACGTTTCTGCAATATCCGGCAGTCATCTTCCGGCATAAAGAAAACAGCCCACAAGAAGCGGACTGTTTATATCTCATAAACTAATCCTCTTATTGTTCGATTACTCGCTCAGGTTGGCACCTTCCTAAAGAGGGGTTGCCGCGGCTTCACAGGTCCTTTGTACCTCCACCGCTCTGAATAAGAGAAAGCTTGCTTTATTTAATTGTTGTTAAGTACAATAGGAACTTTACACTGTATTGCAGAAAATGTCAATATACATCTTACGATTTTTGTAACCTGGCAGCAATTTCCGATATGATTCACATATCAGCAGATAAAACAGAATTAATCTTCTCCACATCCACCTGCCCGATCGGAATGACCGGCTTTGGACTCCCCATATGCCCGCCCAGCATTTTTTCCATCCATACCATATCATACCAGATCCCCAGCTTATACCCACATTTATGAAAATGCGCTACCGTTTCATAACCCATTTTCTCATGGAATGCGATGCTCTCAGGGTGCGGATAAGCGATACATGCATTCACGTTGAGGATATGCTGCAGTTTTAAAACCTCTTCCAGCTTCTCATACAGCTTTCTGCCAAGCCCTCTGCCCTTAAGCTCCCGGCTCACATAAACCGTTGTCTCCACGGACCAGTCATATGCATCTCTGTCCTTAAACCGGGAAACATAACAGTACCCGGCGATCTTCCCATCATAAACCGCCACCAGATAAGGATACATTTTCATCGTATTCTGCATCCTGCATTGAAACTCCTCCAGCGAAGGAACTTCATACTCAAATGTAATGGCTGTATCCGTTACATATGGTGTATAAATCTTTAAAATCTCCTCAGCATCCTTCATTTCTGCCATCCTGATCATCAACTTATGATTGTCCATCTTTCTTCTCTACCTCTTTAAAAACGCCTTTCTTATCTATTTCCAGATTCGGGGAAAGCTCCTCGAAAAAATCGTAAAACTCTGCCTGTTTTTCCTTTTCTTTGATATATTGTGTCGTATATCCTGTCTGCAGGCATGGTACAAATGACATTTCATCCAGCCCTTTCGGCCCGATATCCAGCTTCAAAAGCCCCGTATACTTTGTCTCATCATTAAACCAGAAATCCCCCATGCTGTAAACAACCGGTTTCCCGTCTATATATTCCATTCCCTGAAGAACGTGAGGATGTCCTCCCACCACGATATCAGCTCCTGCCTCCAAAAATTCCTTTCCCTGGTCATGCTGATACTGTTCATAGGTATTCGTATCCTCCGGTCCCCAGTGGATATAAGAGATCAGATAATCACACTGTCCGGCAGCCTCCTCTATCACCTTCCGATACTCTGTTGTATCATAAGCCTCCATGATCCCGGGAGAATCCTTTCCCGCCGCAGGTGTATAATACACGATCTCCGCATTGGAAGCCGCGGTAAAACCAATCTTGATCCCATTCACAATGAAGTAAACAGGCCTCTCTGCCTCTTTGATATTGTGCCCTCCTCCCACATACGGGATTTTTGCCTTATCCAAAAGGTCAAACGTATCCAGCAGTGCATCCTCGCCGTAATCATAAACATGGTTATTGGCAAGAGATACCAGATCCGTCCCCATCTCCTCTAAAAGTGACATCCTCTCTGGTTTTGCCCTAAATGTATATAATTTCCCTTCCAGAGGCGTTCCCCTGTCGCTGATGCAGTACTCATGATTCAGATAAAACAGATCCGCCGCATTAGTCATTTTCAGTATTTCGGGTGAAATACATTTTGAAAGGTCCTTCACCTCATCATAATGGTCCAGCACGAATCCATCCTCTGCAAAACAGAGATCTCCGGCAATCAGTATCTCGGCAGCTTCTTGTGCAGCATTCTTGGCGCCAGATCCTCTGCCTGATTCTCCGGCATTTCCAGCTTTAAAATAAATCCCATGCTTTTTAGCAGCCGCTGCATCATCCAGATAACCACTATACCGGTCGTGTACCACATGCATGGTCTCCCCCACAGCAGCATAGATATCCTGTGCAGATACCTTCCCCTTCTTCGCTTTCTCCAAAACAGCAGCTTTTCCGTCAGGGTAGTTCTCAACAAACCAGTCTGCAAAGGCGTCTGACTTTTTCCCCTGATCAGCCAATGCCTCAACTGCCCCGTCCTGTGACTTTAAAAAAGTGTCGTAGCAGGCCTGTATGGCCTTCTTTCCTGCTGCCAGCTGCTTATTAGCCATATGCCGTTTTACTGCGGCAGTACTAACGCCGATGATCACTATAATCATCAGAAGCCCTCCGCCTAATACCATCAGCATTCTGCGGCGCACCTGTCTCCTGCGCTTCATAATCCTCTGTCTTCGCTTCTCTTCATCGTACCTGTCGCTTCCCATGCTCCAAGCCTCCTCATCCGTAACAATATGACCGATTCTGTTTCCGCCTCATATATACAAAAACCATTACATATTGTATGAAAAAAGTCAACCCTAAACATCGATTTTGCCGCCGATTGTATCAACCGGTAGATCGGCAGTTTATGACCCGGAATGTTAGTATCCTGAAGAAAAAAACGGGAAATGCTCCCATTTCCCGTTCTTAATTCCGTAAATCCGATATTCTCAATCTCAATGACCACAATTCCAATCTCTATTACCTTTCGCAAATCCTGCCCTTTAACCTGAACCGGCCTCTTCTGATCTTCTAGCTCACCTTGAGCTTAAACTTCTGGATATCCTTCTCGCTGGACACCTTCTCTATAATACCGCCCAACCCGCGAAGCTTCTCCTCAAATCTCTCATATCCTCGCTGGATATAAACGATATCATCAATGATGGTGATTCCATCCGTTGCCAGTCCTGCAATACAAAGTGCTGCTCCTGCACGGAGATCCGGAGCGCTTACCCGTGCACCGGAAAGAGCCTCCACACCTTCGATCGTTGCCGAATTGCCTTCCACCTTGATCACAGCACCCATTCTTGCCAGCTCGTCTAAGTATTTAAAACGATTCTCAAAAATACTTTCTGTAATCGTACTTGTTCCGTTCGCCAGAGCCAGGGTCACACCGATCTGTGGCTGCATGTCAGTTGGATATCCCGGGTAAGGAAGGGTCTTCACCTGAGTGGACCGGAGCCTGCCTTTCGCTACGACACGTACGGCATCGTCAAACTCCTCCACCTCACATCCAATATCCACAAGTTTGGAAATCGTCGCATCCAAATGCTTCGGGATAACGTTCAGAACTGTCACATCACCCTTTGTTGCAGCGGCAGCAAACATAAATGTTCCGGCCTCGATCTGATCCGGGATGATAGAATATTCTGTCTTATGCAGTGATTTGACCCCGCGGATCTTGATCACATCTGTTCCGGCTCCTCTGATGTTCGCTCCCATGCTGTTCAGGAAGTTGGCCACATCCACGACATGCGGTTCCTTCGCAACATTTTCCATGATAGTGATACCGTCTGCCATCGCGGCTGCCATCATTACATTGATCGTAGCCCCTACGGTGACCACGTCAAAATAAAGATGAGTTCCTCTTAGAACTTCTGCCTCTGCCACGATCTTACCGTGTTCAATATCAACATCTGCACCAAGAGCACGGAAGCCCTTTAAATGCTGGTCGATCGGACGGCTTCCGATGTTGCATCCGCCCGGAAGGGCCACCTCTGCTCTCTTGTACTTACCAAGCAGCGCACCTAACAGGTAGTAAGACGCCCTGATCTTCTTAATATAATCATATTCGATATTAAAGTTGCCGATCGTACTCCCATTGATCTTGACTGTATGCCGGTCAATCCGCTGTACCATGGCTCCTATTCCTGCTATTGCTTCTAACATTACATTGATATCATTCACATCAGGCAGGTTGTCAATCAGTACAGTCTCATCCGTCATAATCGCCGCCGCCAGAATTGCAAGTGCTGCATTCTTGGCGCCGCCTATCTCGACTTCCCCTACAAGCGGACTGCCGCCTTTAATAATATATTGCTCCATAAACGCACCTCAATTATCCGATATTGTTATCGTGATCCCTTATCATTTATTCCCCTGTTACATTCAAGCCTAATCTTAGATATGCGAAGTTATTATACCATAAAATAAACATTTGTAAAATCATTTTTTCCTTTCGTGCCCGGAAACCGCCTATTTACCAAGACTTTCCACTGCCTCGAGCACATTTTCAATGGTCTCTTCGATCCTGCATCCGTCCTCGCATATGGTTATATCCGCATACTTTTCAAACAGCTTTGTCCTCTCATGATACAGATCCTTAAAGGTCTGCCCTTCTCTTAGAACGACCCCTCTCTTTTTAGGACTGCGTATCCTACGTTTTATTGTTTGATAAGAAGCTTTTAAATATACAACCGTCCCGATCTCTTTGAAATGCTGCATTGCCTCTTCACAGTAAACCACACTTCCGCCAGGTGAAATAACAGCATTCTCTGCATTCACATCCCGGTTGACCTGATTTTCAATTTTTAGGAATCCGTCTTCACCAACATCTGCGATAATCTCACGCAGGAGCCGATTCTCTTGTTCCTGGATCAAAAGATCCGTATCTAGAAATTTCATCCCCAGCCTTTTTGCAACGACAACACCCACCGTGCTCTTACCCACGGCAGGCATTCCTATAAAAATAAGATTATTTTTCATAAGTATATCCACCCTGCTTTATCCTGATTAAAATCACATCCGGTATCACATCATTTTATAAACGTCATATTTATAAAAGACTCACCAAGTGCAAATATTATAACATATATTTTTAAATTAGTAAAATCTGCGGTCACAACGGCGGTTGTCGCACCTGCGTCTAAACAATTCCTGATACAGGAGAACCTGGATCAGGTCACGAAGCCAATTCTGATTTCCCTGCGGCGGACGCCCCGGACCTGGCTGCGGCGGACGCCCTGGACCTCCCTGCGGCGGACGGCCTGGGCCTGGCTGCGGTGGACGGCCTGGACCTGGCTGCGGTGGACGGCCTGGACCTCCCTGCGGTGGACGCCCTGGACCTCCCTGCGGCGGACGCCCTGGACCTCCCTGCGGCGGACGCCCTGGACCTGGCTGCGGTGGACGGCCTGGGCCTGGCTGCGGTGGACGGCCTGGGAAGCGAATTTGCTGTTCTTCAATTTCCTCCTCTTCCATATAAAATTGATCCATGTCAGCCTCATAGAAAATTTTCTCATGTTTCCGAACGTTATCATAAATCCGGTCACACATCATACGCAGCTGAAGTTTATCCGGGTACTCATCATACATCATACTGCACTGATACGCCATTCTGTCACATTCTTCCTCCACATACGGAAGAACTCTTTTCGCCATTACAGGATAAAGGCTTTTCATATACTCATAGTCCCTGCGCTCAATCTTCTCATCATCATAAGCAAGCGGCATTGGATATGCCATGTAATACGGCAGCTTTGGATTCATAATACACACTTCCATTTCAAGACATTATATGGTTAGTATATGCATAAAGAAGAAAACCGTTCGTTCAAAATGATATCTAAAATGTTCTATCTAATAGGAATAGCTCCGGACATGAAAAAGGACAGCACTGCCTAGTCTGTCCTCTTTCTAAATCACATAAAATCGGGAAAATAATCCTTTACTTCTCAGCATTTCCCAGTTTATTTATTAGCAGCTTTAATTCTTCAAGCTCTTTGCGCATATCTGCATTTTCCCGTTCTACTGAATCGAGCCGTTCTTTCTCTTCTCTCAGCTTTGCAAGCTGCTCTCTATTCTGTTTTTCCAGCTCCTCTTTTTCTTTTTCCATCGCGTCAATCTGTTCCTGCTGCTCTTCTATCATATACTGTACTGTATTCCGGTCTATTTCCTGCAATTCTTTTGAGAACATGTTCATCACTCCTTCAACATTACGGCATATCACATATACTTCTCCATACATCTCCCGGAAGGAGGGGTACTTTTCTATAAGCTCCATGATCCGTTCAGGGCTGTCATCGATCATAAAACTCAGCCACGCCTCCAGCTTGTTTTCTATATTTTTATTGTGCTTGCTTTTCTGAAAAATGTCAAGTGGAATCAATATGTATTCCTGCAGCATATTCAATGTAAGACCTGTATTAAACACCTGTCTGGCCTTGTGGATATATTCCTCTATAGCATGAAATTCCGTGGTGCTCTTTTCAAAAAATACAATGGTATAAACTGTTTTCATATCTTGATAGGTAAACTTCTTTTTCTTCTGTCCCCGCACTCTTTTGTACTGCCTCAATAAAAGATCCGCTGAATAGCATGCACCTCTTTGCCCAGGAAAGGCATAACCGATCTTCTGTATTTCTATATTGGCCAGATTTCCGCCTTCCAGTTCAACCACGATATCTGTAATCAGCAGTGTACTTTCATCTGCAATTCGAACGGAATCATTTGGAAGGATCTGCTTAATATGCACTTTCTGTTCCAGTAAAAGCGACAACAGTTCTTCCAGCCGCTCCGGATGTATCTCAGGATTCATAAGCTCTTTAAAGAATGAATCATAAGTCATCTTTACCCCACGTACTCCTGTACAAAAGCCGAGAAATTCCTCTTTCTGTTCGTCATCCCAGAATGCAAACTGCTGGGCGCATATCAGATTGCTTTGAATAGCCTGTAACACCTCCTCCCGTGTTCTGATCTGTGGAAAATAGTCTTTCAGCCTTTTCTTCATAGGCAGCTGCTCCTTTCTTTTTTCTTCTGTTTTTTCTTTTCCTGATGTTCATTTACACTTTGTTTTACTATTTCATTCACGGAATCTGTTTCGAAACTGAAACACCGAAATGAGATGTCAAATGGCCGTGAGATGGCGGATGCGCCTGCCATTTTGATAGATTCAGAGTATCATATTTCTATATGCAATACAATTAAGAAAGTATTAAATAGTTCTGTTGATCTGTTAGATCATTTGAAATTTTCATATGACAAAAGCCGCTATAAGGACAGATACCTTTTCTATAGTATCTGTCCTGCCGCGGCTTTTCACCTGTTTGTAGTGATAGCAAATATTCTAAAATCTGCTTCGCTACTTCCTTTATAATATTAAGCCATACATTCCTGCTTCTCGCTGTAATGATGTGCTTCCTCGAGCATCATATCCTTCACCTTCATCAGACGGATCTGAGTACTTCTCTCGTTCTCGTCCAGTTTCATTGTGATGTATTTGATGTTCTTCTCTGTCTCTGGAATGATAACATGTTCCAGAGCGTTTACACGCCTTCTTGTCTTCTCGATCTCTGCTGCCATCAGCTGACACGCCTTCTCGCATTCTGCGAGCCGGATCATGTCCGGCAGAATATCTGCCAGAGATTTCACAGCTCCATCCAGATCACTGGATGTAAACGCAAAACCATAGGAGTAGATGTCGTTTTCATCTGCTGTCCTTGTTTTATAATCAAAAGTCGGTATATTAACACTCATGACATTCTGCTCGCCGCAGTTTAAGTTAATCTCCTGCTTCGGCGCCATGAGAGCCGTATTCAAAGCCGCCTCTGACATACCTGCTTTGGCAATGACAAAATTCTTATTGGCGGAAAGGATTCCCTTCTCCACCCGTAAACGCACTTCCATGTTCTCCCTGACCAGATCCAGATACTGACGCATTAACTCGTCACGTTTATCCTTCAACAATTTGTGGCCCCTGATCGCTGTGATACGCTTCTTCTTAAGCCGCGTCAGCTCCATACGGGTCGGGTTCACTTGTGTGGATGCCAAATATACTCACCTCTCCTTCTGCTGCCTATACAACTTAGGTCCGGTTTTTTCGGGCCTTAGTTGTAAGGTACATCCTGTCGACTTTGGCTTGGTCTTTTCAAGCCTTAGTGACATGG
>NZ_JBZUUL010000042.1:0-23659 GCF_058819085.1 Faecalicatena sp. | reverse complement strand
GAGCATTTTGATCTGCTCAAAGCTTTCGCTAAGCTGTGCGTCGCTCTGGCGGTAAGAAAGGAAGTGGCTGCCTTCGTGGGAATCACACCAATCCTTAAGCCATGCTTCAAACTGCTTCGTATCAGCACCTTTATGCAGAGCCGGGTAGACCTCTGAATATTGTTCTTTTCCGGTTAGAATATCATAGGTTTCATCACTCACAACGACCTGTACCCCATTGAGAAAGCCTTCGTTATTGATCGTGACCGGGGTGTCTGCAATCCCTGCGATCGTAAGCTCCACATTGTTTATTGTAATCACATCGCCTTTTTTCAGGTTCGTCTGCGCGGCTGTCTTACCTTCGAAGGAAATCGCAATTGGATTTTTTACAATACACGATCTTCCCTCCAGCAGATCCTTAAACTCATCCTCTGACAAGTCTTCTGCGTGGGATTTCAGACGGGCATCGTCGATTCCTGCAAGCTGGAAGGTTTCTCCGGGTTTTAATTCAAAATCAAGATTGATGGGAATGCTCCCGGATTCATCCTGCATATAGACCGTAAGTTTTGTGGTGGACAGATTTTCAACTGCCTCATGCTCCCGGATTTCCTTAGCACCCTCCGGCGAAATTCCCGTCCCTTCATTTGTGACTGCATAATCTCCCAAATGCATGTCTTTCACACTGCTGCTGGTGTCGAGAAGAGCGGTGAAGCTTTTAAGAGCCACAAAAACAGTAATGCTCATTACCAGGGAAAGGATCGTGATGACTGTCCTGCCCCGCCCGCGCCTTAAGTTGAGCCTTGCATAGTAGGCTTCAAAGCTGTGTATCTTCCGTTTTTTCCGTATCCGCCGTTTTATTTTCACAGACTGTCCGGACATGGCAGTCGTCGGAGAGACCCGCGCCGCGTACCTTGCCGCCGGGAATGCCGCCAGCATTGCAAATCCCAGCGTGACTGCAATACTTACCAGAAGATACAGGGCACTCCCTGTACCGGCAGTACTGATGGCAGTGCTTAACTCACTGGTGTTTTCTGTCAGGAACAGATCCGGATTCAGGATACTTGTTGCAGCGATCAGGATGCCTTTTGCAGACAATATGCCAAATAGCAGACCAATCGGAATCCCGATTCCGCAGAGGATAAATAACTGAAGTGAAACAAGACGATAAATCTGCCCTCTTTCCCCTCCGATAGCGCGAAGTGTACCATATTCCCGGATTCGCTTAGTCACGGCGATCTTTAAGATATTATAAATGACCAGCCCTGCTGCAGCCAGAACAAGGATTCCGACCAGTACAAAGGCCAATGCCATGAAAGAAAATCCTGTTTCAGTATCCGATTTTCCTTTTTCCGAATAGTCGATCCCAAGCGCGTCTAACAGTATCCAATTGTACTGAATGAACGCTTCGTCTACCCCAAGTGTCTGTGCCAGATCATTCACTGTATCCTGGAAATGCTTTGTGTCAGCGACCTTAAAATCTGTGGAGTAAAGCAGGTATTTCGCAGGCAGGAGCATGTTCGCCGTTCCCGGTCCCAATATCGCATCCACGCTGCCTGTAGCATAACCGAGATAATTTGCTTTTAAAATACCGGAAACCGTAAACTCGGCCGTATATCGATATGTCTCGGAACCATTCATCAGGGAAATGCCTGCATCCAGTGTAATGGTACTGCCCACAGTGATCTTCTCCTGAAAGTACTTAAGGACATCTTCCGGCAGTGCGATTTCATTGGGAGCAGCAGGCAGCCGTCCTTCCTTCACCTTGCCGACGGACGGATAGGCATCCAGTGCATTTCCCAGGTATTCTCTCATAAATAAGGTGAGTCCGCTGTTTTTCAGCCCCAGACTCCCGACAGTGATCATGCTGCCCGCATCCACAATGCGCGGATCAGCCGATAATTCTTTCATCTGCTCTTCGGACAGCTGGTGAAAGGATGCATAACGGTCTCCGTTTAAGGAAGAAGCCTGTTTTACCCTCATATCCTTTAGGATACCCAGAGACTGGCCGATTGCTGTTGTCATGATACTGGAAAGGATCACAGCCAGAAGAATAAGTACTGCGGTCACCTTCTGCGCCTTTAATTCTTTCCAGGCAAGTGATACATAGGATTTCATCATACATTCACCTCCGAAAGTTCCCCGTCGATCATCGTAAAACGGCGGTCTGCCATCTCAGCGATCCGAAGATCATGTGTAATGATCACCAAAGTCTTATTCATCTTTTCGCGGATACTTAACAGCATCTGCATGACCTCGCTGCCGCTCTTACTGTCCAGATTACCGGTCGGTTCGTCTGCAAAGATCACATCCGGCTTTGCAATCAGGGCTCGGGCGATGGCAACACGCTGCTGCTGGCCTCCCGATAGTTCATGAGGCAGGTGAGAAAGCCGGTTTTCAAGCCCTAAAAAATTGGCAAGCTGTTTTAAATATTGCTCATCCGGCTGCTTTCTATCCAGCAGAAGGGGCATAATGATGTTCTCTCGCGCTGTTAAAACAGGCAGAAGGTTAAACTGTTGAAAAATAAACCCGATTTTTTGACGGCGGAAGGCAGACAGCTTCTTGTCATTTCCATTGTGGATATCAATATTATCATATAAAACACTGCCCGATGTCGGATGGTCCAATCCACTGATGATATGAAGCAGGGTACTTTTTCCGCTGCCGGACGGACCGATAATGGATATGAAGTCTCCTTTGTGGATCGTCATGGAAGCCTGATTTAACGCAGTCACCTTGTTCTCGTTCTCTCCATAGATTTTTGA
Source organism: Faecalicatena sp. (assembly GCF_058819085.1). Taxonomy (NCBI): domain Bacteria; kingdom Bacillati; phylum Bacillota; class Clostridia; order Lachnospirales; family Lachnospiraceae; genus Faecalicatena; species Faecalicatena sp. Next base: position 20,918 of record NZ_JBZUUL010000042.1, on the reverse strand, counting down.
AATATAATTTACATGAATATCCATAAAACTCTCCTTTACTGATTTGATAAGGAAAGTTTAAAAAATAATTCTCAAAAAAGTCTCAAGGTTTAGATTATTTTTACAATTGCTTTTACTGCTGCACCGACCGGGCGATTCTGGATCTCGATATAGCCTCCATGCTTTCGGCATAACAGATCTCCAATATACAGCCCCATTCCAAAATGTCCGGCCTCCTCCCTTCCTTTCTGGAAAGGCCGGATACCGTTTGCAAGCAAGGAATCCGGGAAACCGCAGCCGTCGTCGTTTACACATATTTCCAGATGTTCCCCCTCTGTGGTACATGTGATCCAAACCTCTCGTTTTGCGAACCGAAGCGCATTGGATACCATATTTTCCGCAATCTGCAGCAGAATGGACCGATCTATCAGGATCACCTTCTCTGTATCCTCTGCCTGAACATGGATCTCTCTTTTGCTGTCCAATCCTATGATATGAACGGCAGCTGTAAGCTCTGATACAAAGGCTTGAAAGCCGGTGTTTTTCAGGCACAAGGGGATCTGCTCTAATTGCTGGACACTGCTCATTGTCTCTACATACTTTTCGATCCTGTTTGTATAATCCTCGATACGCTCCAGGTTTTCCAGCATCTGCTCCTGCCCTGCCCTTCTGCTTTGAATGCCAATACGTGCCAGCTTCACGGAACCTTTTAAAACTGTGATCGGATTTTTCAATTCATGGGAAAAGGCGGCATTCAGCCGTTTCTGTTCCTCTGCCTGTTTCCACAATTTCCTGTTATTCGTAAGCAATGTCTGACGCATCGTTTCAAAAGCGCTGCAGAGCTGTCCTAACTCATCCTCACTTTCTGCCTCTATGGTAAAGTCCAGATCATTTTCAATGATCCTGTTCGCCCCCTTTGTAAGAATGGCAACTGAGTTTTTCAATTTCAGCCGATAGAACATAGCTGACGTGACAAAAGAGGATGCCATAAAAATGAATATCGGCAGGACATACTGCAGAGCCTCCAGAATATTGGCCGCAAACAGATTTTCCCTGGCCGGAAGAGGCAGATTCGAAATCTGTCCCGTACCAGGTTCCAGAAGGACACCTTGCGGTGCAATTGCCGATCTTGATTTCACACAGATTCCAAATGCAATGACTGCAAGGATTGCTGCAATGACAAAATTCAGGAATGTAAGGGTAAATAGAGAACTTTTTAGGCTCATACGCTTTATCCTACCCATTTATATCCCACCCCCCAGACCGTTTCTATATAATTATGAAGCGTAACAGCCCCAAATTTACTCCGTATTTTACGGATATGTTCCATGATCGTATCACTGCTTCCGTCTCCGTCTAACCCCCAGACCCGCTCATAGATCCGTTCACGGTCAAACACCTGGCCTGCATTTTCAGAGAGTAATTCTACGATATCAAATTCTTTTTTCGAAAGAGATACAGCTGTTTGATTGATCGTAATTTCTCTCTTCGAGTAATCGATCACCATATCGGTAAAAAAGCCGAGAAAACGTTCCTCATGTTTCCTGCCTTCCCGGCGCAGGTGAGCTTCCACCCTTGCTCCTAATTCATCAATATCAAATGGCTTTACGATATAATCATCCGCCCCCACATGAAACCCTTTGATTTTATCGGCGGTCTCACCCCGGGCAGTTAAAAATAAAATGGGACAGGAAATGTATTCCCTTATTTTCTCACAGACCGTAAAGCCATCCATTCCCCTCATATTAATATCAAGCAGGACAATGTCCGGCTGGCAGGAGATCTTCTGCAGAGCTTCCTCCCCGTTTAAAGCAGTGTATACCTGATAGTCTGACAGTTCAAAATAACTTTTCAGAATCTCTACAATCCCTTTCTCGTCATCTACCACTAAAATCTTTTCCCTCATACGGCCACCTCCTTAATATCTTATATTATCATGAAAATCTCAAATTTTCCTCAAGTTTAGGATTAATACCAGGCATGCTTCTCATTTTGTCAAAAAGAATCTGGGATATGCAATCGCACTGGACAAGCTGATCAACACCACTGGTGAAAGCGATCTCTGCTTCAGACCGCTATTCCCGCCCATGCAGGCCGAACTCTGTATTGTATGGAAAAAATATCAAGTGTTTTCAAGAGCGTCTAACACCTTTCTGCATGAATTACAGAACGAGTTGAAAAATAGGATTCCTATACAAACCCAGTGACTGTTTTCTGCTGCAAAGACGGATTCCCGGTCCTATCAATCTATTTTCATTCTAGATTGATAGGGCCGGGAGCCGTGTATGACCGATTCATGTTTACGGATTGTTATATAATACGTGCTCTCACAGCACGTCACTTGTCTCTACATTGTAAACTGACAGGCAGACAGATATACCAGCCAATATCAGCAGGAGGATATAAAACGGTACGCTGCTGCTCAATGTGAAATCTCCGATGTTTCCCTGTGTAAGAGCCGCAACGATGACCGCGGTGATGACCGCCGCTTTGGAGGATCTCAGCTTCATCCCTACCAGAAGGGCAATGTAGCTGATGCTCACCATCGCTGCCGAACTCAGGAGAAGATTCAGCCAGAACGACAGAGTTCCGATCTGAATGCCGGATGTATCTGCATGTGTATAGGAACTGGTCATAAAAAGAACTACATAGATGATGACCTTCGTCAGAATGACCGCGGCAAAGTTAAAGATCCATACTGCCAGAAGCTTTGAAAACAGGATCTTCCGGCGGTCAATCGGATAGGAAAACATCAGGTTGATCGTTCTCTTTTCGTAGGCACTCACTACATAGGATGCCAGCATCACCCCAGTGAAGATAATATATGTCATATGGGAAAACAGCTCCACCGCAGCAATCAGCATATTCTTTCCATAAGTCTCCATCGTCTTAGCCCCATCTAACTCGCCTGACTCTGCCATTGCCATAAGAAAAGCCAGCAGGATAACTGTTGTGATTCCTGCAGAGCGGATTCCATTCCCAAGCTTGTTCTTTTTCCATTCCAATTTTACTAATTTCATCATCACGCTACACCTCCGCAGTTAATTTCAGGAAATAGTCTTCCAGGGATTCCGATTTTTTACTGATCGCAGACATCTCAACATCATGAAGTGCCAGTGTCTTGGAAATCTCCAGTGTCGTGGCTTTCGAGTCGTAGATACGGATTTTTTCGGCTTCCACGATCTTAAAATTCGTGAATCCTAACTTCTCCGTCAATAGGAAAGCAGCTCTTTTTGTATCTGTCACTGTCAGTTCGATGTAGTTCAGATTCATCTCTCCGATATCCTTCATACTGATCTCTTTTCGCAGCGTACCGTGATGGATGATCCCCACCATATCTACGGTGTTCTCGATCTCTGCAAGAAGATGGCTGGAAATCATAATCGTAGTTCCGTATTCTCTGCTGAGCATTTTTAACAGATCACGGATCTGTTTCATTCCTGCAGGATCCAAACCATTGGCTGGCTCATCCAGGATCAGCAGCTCAGGTCTGCAAAGGATCGCCCTTGCAATGCCCAGGCGCTGCTTCATCCCCAATGAATAGCTCTTCACCGGTTTATCCGCTGCACCCTCTAAATCCAGCATCTTCAATGCCTCCGAAATGCTGTCCTTGTGATAATACCCCATGTATTCTACATGAAGCTTAAGATTCTCTCTTCCCGTAATGTGTTCGTAAAAAATCGGAAACTCGATGATACTTCCGATCCTCTTTAATACTTCGTAAGATTTTGGCGTCAGCGTTTCTCCGAAAAGCTCGATACTTCCGCAGGTCGGTTTCCAAAGGTTTGTGATCATCTTCATTACCGTTGTTTTACCTGCACCGTTCGGTCCCAGGAATCCGTAAATCTGCCCCTTTGAAATATGGATATTGACATTGGAGACTAGTTCCTTTCCTCCAATCGTTTTGGTAAGATCGTTTGTTTGTATAATGTATGGCATATGTTGTGCCCCCTTTCTTACCTATCATTGTAAAGACTCCGCTTTTCAAAACTCTTGAATAAATCTTACGAATTTCTTTCTTTTTAGCTGCCCGGAAGGATCAAAAGGTGATTCTTTTTAATTTTACGGTAAAAACTGTTCTTACAAAAGGTTCACTTACTAATGTAAGATCACCGCCCATCTGCCGGGCGAGATTCTTCGCGATGGTCAAACCCAGGCCGTTCCCCTGCATGTCCCTGTTCCGGGAATCCTCCAAGGTATATAGACGCTCAAAAACCGTAGACGCATATGCCTTTTCGATCCCTTTTCCCTGATCGGCCACATCGATATATACAAATTCCTCATCATAGCGCAGTGTAAGCCCCAGATACTTCCCATCGCATCCATACCGCACAGCGTTAGAAAGCAGGTTAAACATAATCCTTTGGAAAGCATCCGGGTCAGCCTGAGCATAAATATTTTCATCCGGGATCTCAATTTCAATCTGAAATGCTTTCTGTGTCAGCAGTTCATAAAAGTCTAAAATATTTTCCCGGCATGCCTCATTCATATTCACTCTGCCAAGTTCAATATCCGTATCTCCTGCCTCCAGCTTTGCCAATGTGAAGAACTGGTTGATCAGCTCCATCACCCTGTGGGCTTTTGCCTCCACCTTCTTGAGCATCTCATGATCCGGATCGCCATTCAGGCGGATGATCTCCAGATACCCCAGAATCACGGTCATCGGAGTCTTAATATCATGAGAAACATTGGAAAGCATTTTTTTAGATGCGATCTCAGAGCGGCGGAAATCCGCCTTGGCCCTCTGGCATTCCATCAACATCTGATTGATCTGTGCCATCAGCTCCATAAGAATCTTATTATCTGTAAAGGTCATGATTTGTTCGTCGCTGCCGCTATTTATGATCTCTTCCAGCTTTCTGCTGATTTTTTTTAAATTTGCCTGGGTCCCCATACGAAATTTACATTGCTGATAGATCACGATACCAAGCAGAACCACGATTATGACAGACAGCCAAAAGATAATTAAAGACTCACTCATGATATTTCTCCTAACTTATACCCGATTCCCCATACAGTAATCACATAGCGGGGCTCTCTTGGGTTGTCCTCGATCTTATTGCGAAGCCTGCTGATATGGACATTAACTGCATTTTCGTCCCCCAGATAGGCATCGTTCCAGATCTGGGAATATAACTGCGCCTTGGTATAGACCTTCTTCGGATTTTGAAGTAAAAGTTTCAAGATCTCAAACTCCTTTGCCGTCAGGTCAAGCTTCTCTCCAGCCTTCGTAACCGTGTAATCCGACAGATTCATCCGTAGATCACCAATAGTCAGTATTTCCTCTTCTGCCGCCTGAACCGGCGCCGCATACTGGGTGCTCCTGCGGATGTTCGCCTTGATCCGGGCCAGCACTTCTGTGACGGAGAACGGCTTCGTAATATAGTCATCCGCTCCCAGGCCCAGGCCCAGCGTCTTGTCCACTTCCGTGTCTCTGGCAGATATGATAATGATCGGCACATTACTTGTCCTGCGGATCTGCTGCATCACATCCATACCGCTGATCTTAGGGATCATGAGATCCAGAAGTACAATACTAAAGATACCGTCCTCGAACTTCTCACATGCCTCCTCGCCGTCCGCCGCACATACCACCTCGAAATTCTCACATGTCAGATAATCTCTGAGCATAGCACTGATCTCAGGATCGTCCTCTACCAATAAAATTTTCATGAATTATGCTCCTGTTCTTATCTGGTATTATTTATTCTTCTCTACATTTATTCTGATCTAAGCTTTTCCAGATCCTATCGCCCTTTTCTGATCAATGCAGTCACCAGCCAAATCGTACTGACTGGTGTCATGATAAATACATAAGCGTATAGAAATCTGACTGGAACTGAGACATTGCTATCGCTGACAAAACTAATCCCCATACTCGCCGATAAAATGCTGAATACAATTGCTATGATGCTGATCAAAACCTGGTAACTTCTTTTCATTCCATGTCTCCTCCCTTGAAACTTCATTATAAAAGAAATTATACCCTCTCTTATCACTTTTCACAATAGTATCGGCATTGGAGTTATTCTCCCATATTACCGTTACCTTTTTAGGTTATTCAAACTGCTTCCTTTTTTTCTTGATATTCTCTAACAGCTTATTTTGTTTTTTAACTTCTATCCGTAAAGCAATATAATAGATGATTGCACCGATGATATAAGGAACTGAAAACGATAATGTCATATCTCTATAACCATCAGGGTGTATATCCACAAAAAACGAAGCTGTCTTTAGAGAAATAAGAATAACTGCAATTCCAAAAGCGTACTGTACGATAATCATAGCTAGTGGAGAAAACCTTTCAAAACGGTAATGTTGTGATAATACAACCACGCCTAAGATACTTAAAATTAAAAACAGAAATATATTTAACTGTGTAGGGTTCATTTTCCCATTTACAACGATCTCATATACTGTTAATAAAATGGACAAGATTGTATAAGTGATACAAATAATAGGAATTATATTCTTTTTAGTTATCAATTTCACTGTTAATGCCCCCCTCATTCATGGTTTTAAGAAATAAGTTGAATTTTGACTTATAACTTCTATTGATTTGTACTTTTTCGCCGTTATCTAATAGAGCAGTTACTTTCATGTTTAACTCCGATCTAAGAGAATTTATTTTATAGATGTTCAGAACCATTGATTTATTAACTCTTATGAAACCGTATTCATAATAGGCATCTTCAAGCTCCGATAGTCTCGCTTCGATTTTTAAGACCTCATTTTTCAGATAAACAAACGTTTTTTTATCGACTGATTCAAAATAGTATACATCATTAAGTGAAAAGATGATTTCACCACTCTCTGTTTTCCCAATCAATTTGTGCTTGTATTTTCTTAAAAGTGCCAGAACTTCAATTACTTCATTTGTCCTTTTTTTGTAAAAATAATCTATTCTGTCTTCTTTGACTGCTGTGTCCATGTATTCATTTATTTTCAAAGAAATCCCCTCCTTTGAGGGACATTATAACATGAACATTAAAGTAATGACCACATAAGAAATTGTAACCCTCCTATTTAAAGCAAGATAGGCAAAACCAAATAAGCATGCTTGTATGCAGGCATAAATCCCCGTGTCTATACCTTGTGTCAAGATATGGCTAAGCCCCCATGTAAGTGCAAGAATAATACTTCCAGCAGGAATATATGTCTTTTTGCCAACTATTTTTTCAAAAAACATCTGTCCGAATATGATAATCAATAAAATCAACATACTTTCAAAAGCATAGTAAATATACTGAATTACAAATTTTATGAGCCCATTATTTGTAAACTCAATGATAGGCTTAAAACCATGCCATACAAATGAAGTGTAAACCATAGATACAAGCATAATAAAACTAACCACTACCATATTTATCGGTCTTATTTTTGAGTACTGTTTAGGAATCTGCTTTAATAAAAGAAAAGCAAGAACGCCCCAAATCACACAAGTAGCAGACCAATGAATTACACTTTGTAAAATTGTCCATTTACTGCTTGATATTCCCCACAAATTTGTTTCTAACATCAGTAGCAGGATTTCTATCCCTAATCCGCCAAAAGCATAAAGAACAAATCCCAGATAATCCATAACTGTATTTTCCTTTTTTTGAATTGTTGTTTTCATATACTGTACCTCTTTTTTGTCTTGATTATATGCAAGAAACCTCAATAGAACAATACAACAACAACTATACTGCGTTTATAGGAAACTAAGTTACACCAAACATAAAGCATTTACTATTTTGTCAAACAGTCGTATATAACAAAAACCCACTTCAAAGTACAACTTTCCCTGTTTATATGAGCTTCTCTATATTGATCACCTTATCCACCCAGTCACGATAGAACAATTCCTCATGGGACACGAACAATACTGTTCCGTGATAGTTTACCAATGCCTCTTTTAGAGCCTCCTTCGCCTGGACATCCAGATGGTTCGTCGGTTCATCCAGAATCAGGAAATTGCAGGGGGAGTGCATCAGCAGACAGATCTTTGCCTTTGTCTGTTCCCCTCCGCTTAACGTTTTGACGGGCTGCATTGCATGCTCGCTGGTGATCCCGCAGCATGCGAGTTTTTTTCTGATTTCTTTTATTGTCAGGGAAGGATATTTCTCTGACATGATCTGGATCGGAGTCATTTCCTCGTTCTCCCACTTTAAGTCCTGTGAAAAATACGCGGTCTTTACCTGGCTTGAAAAATGAATTTTCCCTCCAAGTGATGGAATTTCCCCGATCAGCGTCTTTAACAGTGTTGATTTGCCAATCCCGTTAAAGCCTGTAACAACCACCTTCTGCCCACCGTTTATCGAAAAGCTTACCTTCGGGAGAAGCGGATAATAATATCCTATTAAAAGATTTTTGACCGATAAATGCTCTGTATTCGTAAGCGGCAGCTCCTGAAACTGAAATCTGGGCTTGATTTCTTTGACTTCCAGGGTTTCCATTTTTTCCATTCTCTCCAGCTGTTTTTTCCTGCCCCTTGCCATCTTTGATTTTCGTCCGGCCATATTCTTCCGTATGAATTCCTCTGTCTTTTGAATCTCCCTCTGCTGTGCTGTATACTGCCGGATATAGTCTTCCCGCAGAAGTGTCTTCTTTTGCAGGAACTCCTGATAGCTGCCATAATATTTTGTAATTTTCTTTTGATCAATATCCAGGATACGGTTCACTGACTTTTCCAGGAACTCATAATCGTGAGAGACCACCAGAAAAGCCTGTTCCAGGCCGGAAAGATATTCTGACAGCCATGCGATATGCTCCTTATCCAAAAAATTCGTCGGTTCGTCCAGCAATAAGACATCCGGTTTCGTAAGGAGCAGCTTTGCCAAAATTACTTTTGCCCTCTGCCCGCCGCTCATTTCTGCAATCGGCCGGTCCAGTCCAATGGCAGATAAGCCTAATCCCATGGCCACCTGCTGTATCTTAACATCTATCGAGTAGAAACCCCTATGTTCTAGTTTTTCCTGGTATTGAAATGCAAGTTCAAGCACTTCTGTTTTTCCTTCCGCAGCCTGGAAGTATAACCGATTCATCTCTTTTTCAAGGTCGTATAGATCCTGAAAAGCGGTCTTTAAAAAATCCTGCATCCGTATCTTCTCCTCTATCTGGGCGTACTGATCCAGATATCCCACTGAAACACCTCTCTGCCATATGATCCTTCCCGAATCAGGAACAACCTGTCCGGTACAGATCTTTATAAAAGTACTTTTTCCGGTCCCGTTCTGTCCCACGATCCCAATATGCTCCCCTTTATTCAATGTAATATCCACATCCTTAAAAAGCAGGTTATCACCAAATGAATGTGCTAAATCCTTTATCTCTAATAAACTCATCTCTATCTAATCCTTTCATAACAAAATGGGCAATCAAATTTCATATATCATAAAAAAAGCAGAAGACAAAATACACCTGGGTATCTGCCTTCTGCTTTATAACATTCTTTTTGTTAAAATATCAGAAGGCTATGGACAAAACATTGTCATCCATAGCCTTCTGATACATAAAATCATACGAGAAAAAGAACCAAAACAGATGCTTTTCTCACCTGATCTTGATTACTTCCTCCCGATGAATGATAATACATACTCTATTCGCTATACTCTGTACAATGCTTCATCGGTATCAATTGTACAGAGTTTTTTCGTGATCTTGGGTGAATCTTAAGTAAGATTTTCATAGTATTCATACTCCTTTGCTGTGAAGATGATAACAAACAAAGGGAAAGATGTCAAGTATGTTATGATGGTGTATTTATTATTTTTAAGCTTTACATCCTTATCCCGCTCTCTAATCATTCACTCCGTTTTCTCCCCGGTATGCTGATCCTCCTGGCCCTTCAAATGATTCTGATAATAGATCCGTTTATCTTCATACATATCCTCATCTGCCTCTTTGATCAGTGCCAGCAGTCTGGCTGAATGTGGTGACCATCGATAACCAAGAGCGATCTTTAAATATTGGTTTTCCTGGACGATCTGTTTCAACCGGCTGACATGTTCCTCAAATTCCTCTTCTTTCATGTGCAGACAGAGGATCACAAATTCGTCACCGCCGATACGATAGATCTCATCTGCCGGAAATACTTTTTTCATATATCCCGCTGCCGCGGTAATAACCTCATCACCGCACGCATGTCCATATGTATCATTAATTTCCTTTAATCCATTGATATCCAGATAGATGACACCTATTTCCTGATCGTATTGTACAAACTTCTGCACATCCTCCATGTAACGGTTTCTGTTGTAAAACGATGTCAGCATATCGTGATAGCTTAACTGCGCCAGCTGATTCTGAACCTTATCCTGCTGGATGGACAGATCGATAAAGTAACTCAGAGTCTGTAAAAATGAAACGATATGCTGCACCTTGTCAACCGGAGGATTGTTCAATCCGATAAAACCACTGATACTGCCGTTATACTCAAGTGAAGAAGCAATCATGCAGTGGATATTATGCTGCTTTAGCATCTCATATTCTTCGGGTTCTTCCTCTTTCAGATATTCAATATCCTCGATGACCAGACATTTTTGTTTTTCAAATGATGTGATCCACCGTTCGGTGATCTCATCAGAAATATACTGATATTCTATATTCAGTTTGTGCGTGTCATCTTTATGCCATTCCTGTTCCACTACCAGACTGTTCTGCTCAATACTTATGTAATATGCACAGTCTGCCTGGAGAAACTTCCCTGTGATAGCCAGAACATCTTGGATGTTTCTGTCTACATCCCGCTTTTTATAAAGGATCTGGATACAGTCAACGATCATCTGTTCTGCATCCAGCAGATATTGCAGCTGCTGCTTTTTATTTTCATTCTCTGTCAGATCAAACGCAATCTCCATTCTGGCGTTGCGGTTATCCCATATAATCCTTCGGTCTTTTAAAAGGTAATGACGCTTGGTAATAGGATTCGTATATTCCCAGCTGATATTTTCTCCTTCTTTAAGATCACTGTTGTTACAGAATGGACATGGGCTGGTCCGTCCTTGAAGCACTTTATAACACTTCTTGCCATAGAAATTCTTAATATGAAAAGAGCGCTGTCCGGCCTCGTTCAGGAACAGCAGCTCATATGTCTCGATATCTGTGATATATAAGAGTTCCGACATCTCATTCATCGGAGCCTGAAGCTGTTTCGCCAGCACAGAAAGGTACTCACTTCTCTTACGGTTCTCATCTTCAATTCTTTCTATTTCCTGCTGTCGCTTAGAAACACGCGATGTAAAAAAACCGACAAAGGCAGCTACCATAAGCCAGATACCAGTCAACAGACTCAATCCCACCTTGGCATGCTGAACTCTTTTTTCTGTGTAAGCCTCGGCATCATGTACCGCGATATCCGTTTCTGTGAAATACTCTTCACTCAACCGATAAAGCAGTTCCTGATCACCTCCGCGGCGGACATTCTTGATCTCGTCTTTAATCTTCCCCCATTTCTCCCATACAATGGTCATTTGCTCCTGAAATGCATCATCTTTCAGATAGATCAGATCCTGGTCACCTTTCCCTGTGCGAAGCCCCTCAATAATATCGTCTAATCGTTTGATCAGGATATCGTCCGGCTCTCCATTCAACTCTTTTTTAACCAGTTTCTGAGTGGCACCGCGAACGATACCAGTATAGTTAACCACCCTGGCATTCCCCTGTACATTGCCGATTGAATATAAAGCAAAAAAGCCCGAAATAATCAGTGCAATCGCAAGTATCACAGGAATAATCTTCTTTTGCATAAACAAAACGCATCCTTTCCATGGTCTGTAAATCACACGACCTCTTATGTTTATAATACTAGAAATTCAATAAACTTGGAAGGGTTTTGCGTATTTTCTGCTATTTAATGTGAAATATTGGAAGTTTTTCAGGCCACATGTGATTTTCTGCTATCGCAAAGCTTTACGGGTTATGGCACTCCACAATATAGCATGTCCGCCTAAAATTATGACATTCATCCATACCCCCTTTGTCTGACCACTAAGCAGATCCATCAGTCCGTAAAAAGAAGCACTGGACACAAGCAGGTAAGACAGACCATGCATTACATTATTGTTTGAAACAGTCAGGTAAAATAGAATCGGAGGTGCGATAAACAGGACCATCAGCACCTTGATATAAACAATCCCAGTCATTAATCCTGCTGAAAAATGTCCAATCAATACTCCCAGCAATGCTGCTATATATGCAGATAGAATCGCGATCAGAATCAGTGGAAGTATCTGTGACCAGCGCAGCCTTATTACAATCAGAGCCGTAAGGAGTGTAGAAATACTTCCTCCTGCAAAACCCAGCAGCAGTTTTTGACGGATATAAACCTTCACAGTCATCGGCAGTATCTGGTTGATCGTTGCAATGCCGTCCTCTTTTTCACCGATGATGCTCATTGCATTAAATGTACATCCCATAAACATGGCAGTAACTATCGTAATCACAGTCAGTAAAGTTTTGAGACCTTCATTGCCTTCTGGTGCTGGAACGATCGTCTGTTTATATAATGCTGGAGCCGTTCTGTATTCATAAAGCCGTGGCAGAGTATCTCCAATCGTTTTATTTACTGCCAGTTCATCACCTGCCAGCAGTGTTGATATCCCCTCCTTCTCTCTTAAGACACCGATCATCTGTGTAGACGGGTCCCTGACTGCATCGGTCAGTTCTGCTTTTGTTTCATATTCAGTAACATTCCCAAATTCACTAAGCCATGCAGCGGTCTCCCCGGTCACGCTGTTTTTCAAGACTCCAAACGAAGTTTCACTTACAGTCCGGAGGTGTGCCTGGGATAATAATTGGATTCCCAAGCCGAAAATAATGGGAAGCAGAAAGGTCAGAATGCACATCTTATCCCGGCGTATATTCTTGAGCTGATATCTCAATTGCTTCACCTCTTATCTCTCCTTTCTCATTGCTTTTGCTAAGGCCCGGTATACAAGCAGAAACAAAAGGACTGTGGTTGCCAAACAAGCTATGCCATAGACTGGCTGAAATGAAGCCTCATTAAAATAGGCTGCTTTCATTGCAGTAAACAGGTGATACATGGGGTGATATATGATCCAGTCCCAGACAATCCCAGTCTGCCCTGCCAGAAATACCGGCGTGGTGATGAAGACTGCAATGACCAGATAGAACAGTGAAAACTGTTTAAAATCTGGCAGGAGTATAGCGCATAAAAAACCTGTCAATGCCATGATAAGCGATAAGATCCCGGCCTGGATCAAAACCCCGGGCAACACCTCTATCCCATTTTCCACTCCCAGATTCAGGATAGTCAGCAAGGTGGCAAATCCCAGGTCTGCAAGTAAGATCCACCCCAGCTTAGAAAGAATAAATGCGGCTTTACTGACCGGAAGTATTCCGTGTACCCTAATGACTCCCATCTGCTTTTCCTTAAACAGCATTGCGGCCAATCCCAAAAGCCCTACCGCTGACAGCTCAAAAAATAAAAATTCTGCTGTGATCTCCCGACGGTTTTTCATTTCTTTACTGTTGGTCCCAATGATCTCTGCCTGACCGTCCATCTCATGATTCAGTACCGTCTCTGCCCAAGCTGCCCGGTAATGATCCGTTGTATAGAGGCCGGAAGAAATGAAGTAAAGTTCCGGCTTCTCTCCTGAAAAATCCAGCCCAACAGAATATTGATCCTCACAGGCTTCCTCCAATTTTTCTCTGGTCTCGACCCTTGTCACATATTTTGAGAAAGTATCCTGTGTTTTTTGTGGATCATAGAGAAAAACAGGGTATATCTCCTGATCCAGATGAACATAAACAAAGTTGATATAACAGGAGTATAAAACAAGTGTCCCAAAGGCCAGAAGAAAAAATTTCCCGGATATCATCATCTTAAAATCCTTCTTTAGTAAGTACAAAACTCCCCTTCCCATCAAACCAGCCCCCTCCCCGTATATTGGATGAATATATCTTCGAGAGTCGGCTCCTGTGAATGGATAGAGACCACTTCGTCGTGTGGGAAAGGGATCCCGCACTTAAGAGCAGTTGTCTCTAATGTACTTCTCATGTGCTTTCCATGATATATGTACTCAATGATAACCTCATGGCCTGCATTTTGTTCTTTCAGCCTCTTGGGAGTATCTAACGCAGCGATCGTACCGCTTGAGATAAAAGCGACCCGGTCACAGAGCAGATCGGCGTCCAGCATATTATGGGTCGTAAGAAATATCGTTGTACCCTTTCTGCGCTCTTCCTCAATAATTTTCCGGAACAGAACCGCCCCGGAGGGATCCAGTCCACTGGTCGGCTCATCCAAAAAAAGCAGCCTGGGATTGCTGATGAGAGCTCTCGCCATACTGACCCGCTGTCTCATCCCCTTGGAGTAAGAAGACACTGGTTTCTGAATGAAGTCCTTTTTAAACTCCAGCTCCTCCAGCAATTCTTCTGCATCCCGCAGCTGCCCCTTTGGGTAGAAAGAGGAAAAGTATTTTAAATTATCCAGGGCACTTAAGTTTGTATAAAGATAGGGAAACTCAAACAAAACACCGATCTTCTGATAGAATTCTTTAGTATGCACCGACTCTGCTTCCTTTCCAAATAAGGATACATATCCCCCATATCCCTTCAAGACTCCTGTCAGAATTTTTTGGGTCGTTGATTTCCCAGAGCCATTCGGTCCCAGAAAACCAAAGATTTCCCCGTCTTCCACGGAAAAGTTTAGGCCATGCAGGATTTCTTTGTCCTTTCCATAAGAAAAGGTCAGGTCTTTTACTTCTACCATTTATCATCCCCCCACTTTCCAAGATCCTCTTTCTTTTCCTGCCTGCGTCTGCTACACCATTTCATAAACTTCATCTTAAATGGGACCGAGACTATAAAAGCCGCTGCAATCAACACCCACCAGTACCATTCTATGCCTAAAAACATCCTCATTTCCTCCTTTTCTTCTTTTGATATTAAAATAGGAAAACGAGGTGAAGTCGATGTGAGACTGTTGTGAAATTGATGTGAAATTGAAAAAAGCCCCGCCATTTCGAGATAAAGGCAGGGCCGTATAAAAACAATATCATTATTCAATGATTGGGATAGAAAAATAGAATTGCACGCCATCGTCCAGATTACATACACCATACGGAATATCCTGCATGGAAAGGATCTGGGACACGATCGCAAGACCAAGACCTGATCCGCTGTATTTGGAATGACTGCTCCGGTAAAATTTCGTCCAGATCTTATCCAGATCCTTTAGTGGGATCGAAGGACTCTGATTAAAAACAGAAAAAAGCATTTTCCCTGGCTGTTTTACCATAGATATTCTGATCAAACCGCCAGGAATTACATTCTTTTTTGCATTGACGATTAAGTTGTCCAAAACCTGTTCCATACGTTTTTTATCTGTATCAACATACACCTTATGATCCGGGAGTTCATATTCCAGCTTAAAGTCTGCATCCGGCACATCAATTAAGAGCCGTCCGGCTGCAGTTTCCACAAGCTCTACAAGATCAAAGCGCTCTGGCGTCAGAAGACTTGCACCGGTTTCCAGGGCGGACAGATCTAAAAGGGTCGTAATCAAATCCCCCATCCGCTGTGTCTCCTTTATGATGATCCCGGTATATTTCTCTCTTATGAACTCGTCAGTTTCATCCTGGACCCCTTCTGCATATGCTCTGATGATACCTAAGGGTGTCTTCATTTCATGGGACAGCTGGTCCACAAGCTCTTTACGCTCAGCCAGCAGCAGACGTTCCTGCTCCACTTCTTTTTCAAGATGCTGGTTTGCCTTTTCCAGCTCTGCCATCGCCTTCCTGAGATTATCAGCCATATAATTCAGGCTTTTAGACAGTTCTCCGAATTCATCATTGGCAGATATGCTGGCAGATGTAGAAAAGTCTAGCCGGGCCATCTTTCCTGCCGTTTCACTGAGCCTGGATACAGGGTTTGTGACAATTTTTCCCAGCAGATAGTCTATCACAAGCAGCAATACGATCACAAAAAGGATCCAGAGGAAAAAGGACAGTTCTTTATCCAGAGGAAGCCTTGTCGACGCAGTATAAGACAGAATCAAGACAATACCTGCTGCTTTTAAGATCACAAGCAGCTTCTTGCGTACCGTTCGTAAAGAAAAACTATCTTTTAAAGTCATACTGTCACCTCAAATTTATATCCGGAACGGATCAGCGTTACAATGTATTTTCCTCCGTTCCCTAGTTTCTGCCGCAGCGTCTTGATATGCGTATCTACAGTTCTGGTCGTTCCTTCAAAATCATAGCCCCAGATCCTATTGAGCAGCTGTTCACGGGTAAAGACCTGCCCTGGGTTTGCCATAAAAAGCGAAAGCAGCTCATATTCCTTATGGGTCAGCGTAATCTCCTGACCGTCCGCAAAGACTTTATGTGAGGCAGGAATCACCGTAATTATTCCTGCATTTAAGGAATCGGGTGTTCCGTAGGAAGTACGGCGCATCAGGGCATTGACCTTTGCCAGCAGCAGCTTTGGGCTGAACGGCTTTGTCATATAATCATCCGCGCCATATTCATACCCTTTCAGCTTATCCTCTTCCCCGCTTTTTGCCGTAAGCATGATAATCGGTATACTGCTCATCTCCCGGGCCATCCTGCAGACTGCAAAGCCGTCCAGATGAGGCATCATGATATCCAGTATCATGATATCTACCGGTGTACTTTTCAGGATCATAAGAGCATCCACCCCGTCATCAGCTGTCAGGCAGGTGTAACCGCCCTTTTGCAGATACTCTGAGATGATGTCCTGCATGCTTTTCTCATCCTCTACAATTAAAATATTTGCCATATAACCGCCTCCTAGCAGATGGGTGGAATATATCCCATCTGTATTGCTTTCGTGACCGCCTCCACTGAGGAGGCTGCTCCTAATTTCTCATAAATATGCTGTAAATGATTAGATAGAGTCCTCTCGCTGATATACAGTTCCCCTGCAATATCCTTCCGCTTTTTCCCTGTGCTTACCAGCTTAAGAATCTTTTTTTCCATACTTGTCAGCTCTTCAATAAACCGCTCTTCCTCTTTCGGAAAACAGGTATGATTCTGGTATACTGCTAAAAGAGAAGCCGCCAGCTGGCCGGGGCTGATATTTTTATTCAGAAATCCCCGGACGCCGATTCTTCTGGCCTCGTGTTTATAGACCGGCAGATCATAGCCTGTCAGCATGATGATCTTTACATCCGGCATTTCCCTAAGAAGCTCATGTGCCAGATTCAGGCCGTCCTCTCCGCTCAGACTGCCCAGGTTAATATCCATCAGGACAATATCGATCTGTTTCTTCTTAATCTCCCCTGATAAATCCGATATGTCATTTATAGAATAGAACTCTTCTATCTCTTCAAACTCTTCTAATGCGATCGCCAGACTTTTTGCAAAAAGCACATGATCGTCAACTAACAAAATGTTGATAGGAACCCTCTCCTCTCATTGGTAATTCAACTTCTATCCTAAGGCCGCAGGGCTGGTTTTTCTTCACATACATAAAGCCACCGAGGTGATCTGTCTGTTCCTTTAACGAAAGGATTCCCTTCTGCGACACAGCAGACTGGATATCTTCCGACGATATCTCCTTCGTCCCGTTATCACTCACAGCCAGCCTGATAATGTCTTTTACAAGAACCAGTGTAACCACTGCACTGTCACCGTTTGAATGCTTGTATACATTTGTCAGCAGTTCTTTGATCAGCCGGTAAACCAGCATATCGTATGGCTCTGCAATGAAGATATCCGGTGCACATTCGAATAAGACTGTGATCCGTTTCTGCGGAAATGTTTCCTGGACGCTTCTGATCAGCTGCCCATAATTCTCCTTCACTGTCAGATTCTTCAAAATGACGGGATGGTAATCCTGCATTCTTTCCCGAATGCGTACATTTAAGTTTTCCAGAGTCTTACAGATCAGATCCTGGACTTCCGGGCGGTGGGATTTTCCGGTCATATTTTTTATAGAAAGCAGATCCTGGAGGATATCGTCATGAAGAAAATCAGAAAATTCTGCTTTCAAATGTTCCTCTCTGCGCAGCTTTTCCAAAGCAAAAGTGTAGCTGTCATTGGCTGTGATATCCTTCTTCTGTCTCAGATTTTCTCCCAGAAAAATATTGCTGAGAAAAATCACACAAAATAGGAAATTACATTCCATGATAAATAGCAAAACCGGCAGATGGAATGCAAAACTGACCAGGCATAGGAAGCCAAGACACACAGCCGCCAAAAGACCTCCCTGTTTTCTTTCCAATACCGCCACTATTGGCATCCCTTGGCTCTCCTTTACGGCAATTCCATGAATACTGAACGAAAACACAAGAACAGTCAGGTAGATTCCAAAGTTTCCGATATGATCTTTAATATCCCATGTAAAAAAATAATAAATCAAAAAACCGATCGCCGTAATGCCTGCAGAAAATAAAAGTGCTCTTCGTTCACTTCGTATCACGTAACCGATCCTTTTATGATGATAGCCGGCCACAAAAAGGAAGGCAGAAATGCTGACCACAAACTGTATGCCATAACACACTGCAAAGATCCTTCCTGAAAGAAATGTGCTGATGGCAGCACTCACAAACACAATAAAAAGCAGGATGTCCACTCCCTTTTTCAGCTGATATCTGTATCCCTGAAACAGGAAGAATAAAACAAACTGTACCGATACATACAGGATGACCGGGCTTAAGAGCTGAAATAAGATCGTTTCCAGCGGTGTTTCCCGAAAGGATAACAAAAGATACCAGCTGTCCAGTGCCAGCAGCGCACAGAACAAAATCAGAATCCTGTTTCCTGTCACATCACATGCCATCATATAAGAAATATCCAGTAAAAAAAGGGTGGCAAGAGTGATCGGAACGATACTGTGAATAGAAATACCTGCATCCGAATTGGCAAACGTACATAGGTAAACCAGGACTAACATGTGATTCAGCAGAAATACCAGTTTTGCCATATTTCGTTTCAATTGACGGCCACCCCCTTTAAATAATACCTTGGTAACGCCCATTATATCACAAACAGTAAGTTCGTGAAATACCTCTCTAGTCCAGTATTTTGTAACAGGATCTGACGGTTGCGATGTAATAGATCAGGTAAATTACCCCTGACAATACGATTGCGAGAGCTGCAGGTGCGTATAGTACCGGGGAATTTTCTAATATGTTCTGCATCAAACCTGTTTTATAGACTAACGCCGCAAAGATGCAGTCCAAAAGTCCCAATAGAAAGGGGATACTGAAATAGGTCCATATCTGTTTCCTGACGATCTTTCTGATCAGTTCTTTTCTATACCCTATTTTTTGCAGGATATCGTAATCAGCCTTCGAATCTATAATCGCTGAAATATTGTTGAAATATAAAATACTTCCTGCAGCGATAAAGAATAGAACGACCAGGAATCCGATCATCAGAAACGTGGAGCTGTTCAGATATACTAATTCATTGATCCGATGGGAATTACCCTGGAGATATGGGCTTTCATTGAGGCAGGCAGAGATCTCGTCATATAGTGCCTCCTGATTTTTTACGGCATCCCCATTGATCGAACATACACTTGTCACCGGAGACATTTCCCTGCTCATCCGGCTGTATAACGCATCGCTGACTACCAGTGTCCCGATACTGTTGGCAAAGGAAATGACATTTTCTAAAGAGGCTTCCCTGACTGTCACTGGTACCTCCGTATCGCCTATCAGCAGGGAAAACTGCTTTCCTGCTTCTCTGTCCTGCCTGCCATCCGACTCATATTTCATAAGGATACACTCCTGTTCGGACAACGGGGTCAGATTTTTGCTGATCTTTGCCTTCCCCTGCGCCTCTAAAAGCTCCGCATATGCAGAGAATGACATGCATTCAAATCCCGGTTCTCTCACGCTGTTCTTTTCTTTGGCCCCCTGCTTTGCTGTTCCCAGGCTGTACTCTGCCGGAAGCTCATTGGAAGAGGACTTCACTTTATATAAGTCTACGGATGTAAAAATGATATCCTCTGCATCCGGCAGAGCGTTTTTCACGATCTGTTCTACAGCCTCTCTCTGTTCTTTACTTTCCGCTCTGAATTCGATCTCTGACGGTGCAATACGTGCCACTGCCGCAATGGGATAGTAAAGGGTAAGCGCCATCACACTGGATACCGTCAGCGTGGCTGCAAATAAAAGCGTCAGCATGACCAGGGTCTTTGCGTTAGAGCGGATTCGGTATATAAAATTGGGTGTAGTGATGATATTTTTCGCCGAATAAAAGGTCCTTTTTTGTTTTTTACGCTGTCTCATGAGATACGGTAAAAAGGATGTAATAAAAAGAACCGTCCCGGTTACGACCAATAGCATCGTAATTAATCCCATCTGATAGAAACCGATTTTTATCCAGACAGAGGCTTCTCCTCGGATAATATCTAACGCCAGCGCATAGCCTGCAGCGATCATTACGAAACCTGCGATGGCCGGAAGTTTGTGGAATTTCATCGTTTTCTCGGCACTTTTTTCAAATCGAATCAGCTTCATCAGGGAAGTCTGGTATAAAAATATTCCATTCGAAATGACCAGCACACTCCCCACTATCAACAAAAACAATACGGTGTCAATGACGGCCTGAAGATTCCAGAAGGGGATCTTAGAACTGTCAACAGACAGATTCAAAAGGCTGCTGATCCCGAAGACGATCCCCTTGTGTGCAGCGCCTCCCAATATGATCCCGGCTATAGAAGCACCGCAGCAGATAAAGAGGTTTTCAAAGGTCAGCAGTTTCAGTATTTCTGCCCTGCGGTATCCAAGAAGAGCATAGATGCCCAGTTCTTTTGTCCGCCTGCGCAGAAAGAACCGGTTGGAGTAAGACAGATAAAAGATCACAAAAACCATCAGGAAGACTGAAATAGTCCGACACATGGTCTCTACTCTTCCGTCCGATGAAATTTTTTCCAGGATGATCTCATTCGTGGAAAACGATGCAAAGGAAAAATAGATGGTTACCACAAATGCCACAGAGACCAGATACAGTGAGTAA